>DPLL01000502.1:0-1132 GCA_003542015.1 Microcoleaceae cyanobacterium UBA9251
CCATACTTCGGCTACGCTCAGCACAGGTGCCCCATGCCCCATCCCGGAGCAACGCTAGAGCCCAATTCCCAATTCCCCATTCCCAATTCCCCATTCCCAACAAACTGATGTTATCGCCCATTAAAGTATTGTTAGTTGAAGATTCTCCAGTAGTTACGATCGTCCTCAAACGAATTTTTGATTCCTCGCCAGAAATCCAAGTTGTAGGAACCGCTTGCAACGGATTAGAAGCACTAAAATTAATCCCGAAACTTCAGCCAGAAGTAATCTGTACGGATTTGAACATGGCACCAATGAACGGGTTAGAATTCACGCAAGAAGTAATGAAGAAATATCCGCTACCAATTTTAGTAATTAGTGCTTCAGTGCAAGCGAATGATACTCAGAATGTATTTCAAGTGTTAAAAGCAGGTGCAGTGGATGTTTTTCCGAAACCGATTGGCGGGTTGGTATCAGACTACGAGATCCTGGCGAATGAATTAATCGCTAAAATTAAAATACTCTCAGGAGTTAAAGTATTTACACGGCATCAAAAACTGGTGCAAACAGAAGATAATCACAAAATTGTAAAAATTCACCAAGTACCAGTTTCGCCTGACAAATTCTCCCAGGAAAATGTTAAATCTCCAACTATTAAAGTATTGGCGATCGGGGCTTCTACAGGGGGGCCGCAAGCACTGCACGCGATTATTTCTAAGCTTCCGGCTAATTTTCCAGTGCCTGTAATTTGCGTTCAGCACATCAGTGAAGGTTTTTTGCAAGGATTAGTTGATTGGCTGGGTTATGAATCGAAACTGCCTGTTAAGATAGCTTCTTTTGGGGAATTGCCACAAGCTGGTATTGTTTATTTTCCGCCAGAAAAACGTCATTTAGAATTGGACTCCCAAGGGCGATTTGTTTATTCAGAAGCTGCTCATGTCGCGGGACATTGCCCTTCTGTAACGGTGACATTTAAGTCGGTAGCTAATTTTTATAGTCGGGCGGCAGCGGGGGTTTTGCTGACAGGAATGGGCAGAGATGGTGCTGACGGAATGTTGGCGATCGCCCAACTTGGCGGTTTGACAATCGCCCAAGACGAAGCTAGCTGCATTGTCTTCGGAATGCCCAAGGAGGCGATCGCCCTTGGTGCCGC
>DPLL01000502.1:1203-2587 GCA_003542015.1 Microcoleaceae cyanobacterium UBA9251
GCCCTTGTACTTTATCAAAAGCTCCATCTCGCGCTGTCAGCATCACGATCGGCAAGTTTTGAAACTGAGGCAAACTGCGTACTGTGCGGCAGAGCTCCAATCCATCAATACCGGGCATCGAAACATCCAGCAGTAAAACCGCAACTTGTTCGTGATAAATCGTTGACAAAGCATCTACTGCATTGTCTGTCACCAGCACCCTAAACTCTTTGCTTAAAGCCTGTTTAACAAGTTCTTGCATCACGACGCTATCATCGACTGCCAGAATAGTTGGTACTTGACTGCTACTTGCAGACATATTCTTCTCTCCAGTATTTATAGTTCTTGAAAATAGGGAATATAATTTTATTCCTCAATTTGTGGAATAGCAAACCGCTCTTTGACACTCCTCGGCCTGNNTCTGTCCCCAAGCGTTAATTTCGGTGCGCCCCACCGTATTTAAATTAATTCCTGTTTGCCTCAATCCTTTCGCCAAAATATTCAAAGCTGCATTATGGTCGCGGTCTAATACCGTGCCACAACTGCAAATATGAGTCCTAACTGCAAGCGATTTCTTAACTAGATTCCCACAACTTGAACAATCTTGGGAAGTGTACTGAGGAGCAACAGCAATTACCGTTTTACCGTACACTTTTCCAAAGTATTGCAACCATTGAGCAAACTGCGACCACGCTGCATCACTGATTGATTTAGCAAGCTTATGGTTTTTCACCATATTTTTCACTTGCAGGTCTTCGTAGGCTATGAAATCGCTAGATTTCACTACGCACAACGCCGTCTTGATGGTGAAGTCTTTGCGTTGCCTACTGACTTTTAGGTGTTTCCTTCCTAACTTGTTAATCGCTTTCTTACGGTTACTAGAACCTTTCTTTTTCCGAGAAACTCGTTTCTGTAACCGCTTTAAAGTTTTTTCGCTTTTACGAAGATGCCGAGGATTTGGAACCGTTGCCCCGGTACTATCGGTGTAGAAATGGTTTAAACCTACATCTATTCCAATAGCAATACCAGTAGGAATAGATTCCTCTGTTCGTTCTACATTTATGCAGAATTGGGCGAAATAACCGTCGGCACGACGAATTACTCTTACTCGCTTAATTTCATCAGGTGCATAGAAGTGCAAATCTCTACTACCCAGCAACCTAAAGGTTCCAGCAGCAAAGCCATCCGTGAAAATGAGACATCTTTTATCAGAAGAAAGCTTCCAACCTGATGTCTTATATTCTACAGAACGGGTGTGCTTCTTGAATTGTGGGTATCCCTTTTTTCCTGGCTTCTTAGCTTTGCAATTCGATAAAAAACCTTGGATAGCAAAAATGGCACGTTCAGCAGAAGCCTGACGTGCCATCGAGTTAAGTTTGCCTGCCCATTCAAACTCTTTCGCCAT
>DPLL01000024.1 GCA_003542015.1 Microcoleaceae cyanobacterium UBA9251
AGTCCGCTAGGATTGGACTTCGTTTGTGTAGACGCGGTTTCAACCGCCGGGTAACTGTCGTTTATTTTTCCCATCTCCAACCATAACAGACCTGATACTGTCCAACTTGTCAAGAGAAAGAATAGACTCTAGCTTCACATCCGCTTGACCTTTATTCGGATCTAGCAAGCGAAAAGCGTTCATAGGAATACCGCGCCAAGTCTCTCGACGGCCTTTCGCTGGAGTGCGATCGCCCCGAACAACTGGCCCCCCATTACTGAGATAAACCACTGCATTGTTGGGAAACACGATTTTATCAATTTGACTCAAAGGAATCGATCGCTTTTCCTGTCCTAGCTGTATCCATAATTGTTGCTCTTTCTCATCAATCTGCACAACTCGACCGTCTCTTTTTCCGCACCCTTTCATCACAATTTCCCCTTGCGTAGGTAACGCTACGGGTATGGGCCAGCTAGCGTTAGCCTGTGCTTGTACCGATCGCAAATTCTGTTTCTGGACTTCCTGACTGGCGGCATTAACTTGTGCTACCATACCCGCTGTTACTGTAAAAAGTGCTATAACCAGAAATGAAACTGTTTGGCGTTTCATAGTCCCTAAACCCCATTCAAGGGTCTTAACCATCTACCATTATATAATTATACTTCACATCCCTTGAAGGTGGTTCCGTGACCGCTTCTGGCGAACCTACTCCCGAATCGAATATTTTAGGCAACTTTGCCAGTGTAATTGGCTTGCTTGGTGCCGCTTTGTTTTTCACGGGATGGATTTATCGCTGGTCTTATTTTTCCTGCTTTCAGCTCAATGTAATTACCCTCGATTTACCAGTTGAATCGTTTTTCATTGTCCCGCTTCAGGTGTTTTTAGGTGATGGCTGGACGATCCTCAAAAGTGCGATCGCCCTTCTGCTGACATCCCTCGCGATTTACCACACTTTGTGGCTGGTTAATAGTATAAACAAGACAGTTACTACTACAATCAATCGGACAATTTCACGGTGGCTTTCCTATCTTTACGGCACAAGATTCTGGTGGCTTTACCGCATTCTGAAGTCTTGGCAACAATTTAATCTCAATAGATATAACTCGATCAAATTATTGCGATCGCTCGTTGACGAAATTATCATCGTCGGTTGGGTATTGCTAGTGTTGTTTTGGTCAGCATACCACCAAGGTATTGCCGATTCCCGACGCGATGCGGGGGAAAATTCGACTTTACCCGCCGTTGCTTTAATCGCCAAGCAAGACAACATTGCTTTAGGCAGAAAACTCGACGATCCAACACTCCGACTAGCCCCCAAAGGATTTAAGGCGATCGGCGATGCAGGTTTATTTGCAGATTTGAGCAAAATAGATTATACTGATATCAATAACCCCAAAGAACCTAGAGTTTGGCGGTTGCTTTTGGAAAGAGATACCTGGATTTATCTGTTTCCTGCTTTAACAAAAGAACAGCAAAAAGACCCTAAAGCTCGCCCGCCAGTGATTGCAGTTCAACAAAGTCAATCCGGCGATCAATTGTTAATTATAAGTACCGCACCTTCTCAACCTGCTAAATAAAATTGGGGCGGGTTTATTGCATACCTACATTTTTATGATAAAATGATATTTTTGAATAGCTAAATTGACGGTAAAATCTCTTATGAAATTTATCGGCATAGATTTAGGTTGGAGTTCAGGAGCAAGCGGTTTGTGCTGCTTAAATTGGGAAAACAATCAATTACAATTCATAGAGTGCGATCGCCAACAATCCCTTAACGACATTCTCACCTGGATCGACACCAAAATCTCCCCAACCTCAGCAGCAATCATCGCAGTAGATGCCCCCACAATCATCGCCAACCCTAGGGAATGCGCCAAACCGATGATCAACTCACCCACAAACACTTCGGGCGCTACCACGCAGGCTGCTATCCCGCCAAGCCCCTTCGCCCAAAAAACCGTAGAATTTGGCCTCAGTTTAGAAAGCCGAGGATTTGTCCACGCACCAACTATTGAAGCTCAAAAATTAGGGCGATATCAAATAGAAGTATTTCCCCATCCAGCCACAATAAACTTATTTAAATTAGACAGAATACTTAAATATAAAAAAGGAAAACTGGCAGAACGTCAACTAGAATTGATGAAACTCTGCCAGTATATTAGAGATATTTTACCGACTCTTGAACCAAGTCTTAATCTCGCAAACATCCCGAAACAAAATCCGCCTTCATCAGCGTTTATCTGCGGTTCAAACCTCCCCGAAATCCCCACCAGTATCGCCACCCTCAAAGCCTTAGAAGACAAGCTAGATGCCTTGCTGTGCGCTTATATCGGCGCTCACTGGTGGTACTGGGGAATAGAGCGGAATTTGGTATTGGGCGATCGCACAACCGGATATATCGTCATTCCCCAACTTCGATAAGCAGAGAAGGAGAGAAGGAGAATGGGAGAATTAGAAAAATCTCCCTTGATTGTTATTTCTCCTGACTGCTGACTAATGACTGCTGACTAATGACTACCTTCTAATGTGCCCAGAGAATCACGCCAGCTTCATAGGGACTGCTGAGATTGTCGTGCTTCGGCAAAACCCGGAGCGACAAACCTTGCAAGCCACTAGAAGTATAGGTAATGTCAGCGGTATAAAGACTAGCATTGTGAGCGTCTTCTCCCAAATACTCCATTACCACCGGCACGCCACCGATAATATCGCCGTTAACATCGATCGAACCTTGATAAAGTTCGACTTGTACGTCAGCCGGCGTCAATCCCATGAGATTAATCCGAGCCTTAACATCGATCGACTGATTGACCTTAACTTCCTTATCCTGGGAAATATCCACAGCCTCAATCTTAATATCGTGCCACTTAGCGAGCACCTGCTTCTTCCAGTGAGACAACTCCTTAGCCGGAGCACACTGATCCGAAGTCATAGTGTGGAAGCGATCGCTGACTGGGAAATAAGCCCGCCGCGCGTAATCCTTCACCATCCGAGCCGTATTGAACAAAGGACAATTCAAGCGAATAGAATCCTTCATTTTCTCAGTCCAACCACGGGGAATTCCATCAGAATCGCGGTTGTAAAACAGCGGTACAACTTCTTTTTCCATCAAGTCGTACAAAGCATTAGCTTCGACATCATCCTGATACTTAGTATCCTCGTAAAACTCCCCATGTCCGATCGGCCAACCGGTGCGAACATAATCAGCCTCATCCCACCAGCCATCAAGAATACTCAGATTCGGCAAACCATTCATCGAAGCCTTCATCCCCGAAGTACCCGAAGCCTCACGGGGGCGGCGCGGCGTATTCAGCCACACATCACAGCCAGAAACCATCATCCGAGCCACGTTAATGTCGTAATTCGGAAGGAAAACCATCGAACTCATCGTGTCGTGTTCGCGGATGAAGTGAACAATATCCCGAATCAATTCCTTACCCGGAATATCCATCGGGTGAGCCTTCCCAGCAATCACAAACTGCACCGGGCGGTTTTTGTCCCGCATGATCCGCATAATGCGATCGACATCGCGCAAAAACAGCGTAGCCCGCTTATAAGTAGCAAAGCGACGTGCAAAGCCGATCGTCAGCACCTTCGGATCGAGAGCCTCCCGTGCGTGCTCAATTTCCCCTTGAGCAGCGCCCCGCTCACGCAAAGTCTTTTGCAGCCACTCCCGCGCAAACACCACCAATTCCGATCGACAGCGTTCGTGATTCCGCCACAATTCCTCATCAGGAATCGAAGCCATCTTATCCCAGAGGCGATCCTGCTTGCGAGTCATTTCCCAATCCGGGCCCAGGTAGCGATCGTACAGTTCCTGAGTAGACTTAGCCACACAACTGCGAGCGTGAACCCCGTTTGTAATCGAAGTAATCGGCACCTCATCCACCGGCAAACCCGGCCACAAGCCCCCAAACATCGGGCGCGACACCACACCGTGCAAAGCGGCCACCCCGTTGACAAAACTCGACATTTTAATTGCCAAAATTGCCATATTCAGAGGTGCGGACAAATCGCCAGTATTCTCCCGGCCCAATCCCAGAAACTCATCTTGCGACAAGCCAAACATCTTGGGATATTGACCCAGATAGTGCATCACCATATCCGGCTCGAACAAGTCAAACCCAGCAGGGACTGGCGTGTGAGTCGTAAACATACTGCTAGATATCACCACCTGTTCCGCTTCTGTGAAAGTCAGGTGATATTCCTCCATCAGCATCCGTATCCGTTCCAAAGCCATGAAAGCCGCGTGGCCTTCATTCATGTGATAAGCCGTGACTTTCAGCCCCAGGGCTTTCATCATTTTCACACCACCGATGCCCAGCATAATTTCTTGGTGCATCCGCAGGGTTTTATCGCCGCCGTAAAGTTGGTCGGTAATATCTTGGTCGTAGCGGCTGTTCGGTTCAATATTCGTATCCATCAGGTACAGAGGCACCGTACCCACTTGCACCCGCCAAATCCGCGCGTAAACCTTGCGGCCCGGATAGTCCACCTCAATCCGCAATTCCGAACCGTCGGGATTGCGTTCTGGGTGGAGTGGCATATTGTAGAAATCGTTGAGCGGATAGCGTTCTTGCTGCCAGCCGTCAGCGTTGAGATACTGCGAGAAATAGCCTTCTTGGTAAAGCAGGCCAATGCCGACTAGGGGCAATCCCAAATCGCTAGCAGATTTGAGGTGGTCGCCCGCGAGCACGCCCAAACCGCCGGAATAGATGGGCAGGGCTTTGACTAAACCAAATTCCATCGAAAAGTAAGCGTAGCATTCATGCTGCTCGGTGCCGCGCTGTTTGCGGTACCAGGCGCGATTGTTGAGGTAATCGTCTAATTGCTGGGCCGCCCGGTTCATTTGGGCGATGAAGCCTTGGTCTTCGGCCATTTCTTGCAGTCGCTCTTGAGAAATGGTTCCCAGCATCAGCACCGGGTTTTGGTTGCTGGAGTCCCAGAGGTCTCTATCTAGGCGACGGAAGAGGTCTTTGGTTTCGACGTTCCAGTCCCAGTGCAAGTTGTAAGCAAGCTTGCGTAAGGGTTCGAGAATCGTGGGTAGGGAAGGCGAAACGTTAAATGTGCGAATCGGCTGCATAGACAACTTTTTTATTGTGGGTAGCGATATTGTCGTCTGTCTTGGGTTACAAGTCAGTTATTCTGCACACTATTTTAAGTTTTAACTCGCGGGGGGGCGATCGGCTGTCACCTTAACTTCAACTTCTGTGGCGGCTGAGTCAGGGCGATCGCCCTTAAAACCGCCCAACGTCTGAGCCAGAAATTTTATTGAGGTTAGCTGCGTCCCATTGGAACAAGGATTGCGCCATCTCCAAGCAACTTTTAGTAACTTCTTCGCCCGGGTGGATGTCAACCCTCCTTGTTTATTCTGGCGGTTGAGGTAGGAACACCAATAAGCTAAACTTGTATCCGATCGCCAAATCAACTACAAGTCAATGACTACTTCTGCACAGAAAAACCAGACCGAGATTTCCAATACAGTCTCATCAAATCCACCAATGTTATCTTTCCTGAAAATTATCGAGTATTTATCCCTAGCTGCTTTTGCTGGTGCATGTATCCTTACCAGAGTTTTTCCAGACAATCAACTTGTCTTGATCTGGGGAGCTGTTTTTCTCTCTAGCTTTATTTTTATCTTTCTGACCAATAGACAATTGGCTCAGAACTCTAGGAATCTGACTAATCAGTTAGAACTCGGAAGAAAAGCTGAATTATATAGTTATCTGTTGAACCCGAATAATTCTTCAGATCACAATCTGATAACTCCCGTGAGAGTCAAGGCTTTACGATATTGCCAGGAGTTGATTGACGACTATAAAAAGACTAGAGAGACTTCGAGAAATATTTACTATACTTTCCAATTGGCAACCGTTATTTTATCGGGAGTCACACCAATTTTAGTATTGGTAGACAAATTGGAACCAGGTCAAACTTTGCTCAAGTGGCTGCCCGTAATTTGTCCCGCTGTCGCCTCAATAGTCGCCAGTATAGTTACCTCCTTTCCTTTTCAGGAGAATTGGATTTCTGCTAACACGACTGTGGAATTGTTAGAAGCGGAACAGGAGAAATTTATATTGGGAGTGACTCCGGCTTATCGTTGCTATGATGTAGCCGACGAAGCCCAACATCAACAAATGACAAAAATGGCAATAGAAAACTTTATCAATCAGGTGAATGAAATTCATCTCAAGCAAATCCAAAAACCAGATGAGACACGATCAAATGAGCAGAATACAGAGCCCGATCAATCTACTGAGTCAAAGCAGGGGCAGAGTTAACGAAGCTGACAATAAGCTGTGACGCAGATATAGCCTTTCTCAGAAAGATGAGGTAATGTTGGGCATGGGGCATAGGGCATAGGGCATAGGGCATAGGGCATAGGGCATAGGGGATAGGGCATAACTCACTTTTTCGAGAACCGCTATATTGGAGATGTCTAATAGAAAGACAAGACAAGTAATTGTTGCACAATCGGTTCTACCAAAGATGCAGAGGCTCTCAATTAGCCCGATCGCCCTCACCCCTCCTTCTCAAGCAATTTTCGCCTTCTTCAACCAAGAATTTACCAACAGCTTGCTAGCATCATTTACTGATAGTGCAGGGCTGAAATAATGACCCTGAATTTCTTGACAGTGGAGTTCCCGCAAACACTCCAACTGCTCTTGAGTTTCTACTCCTTCTGCTACTACGCTCAAATTCAAGTCTCGCCCCAGTGTCGCTACGGCATTTGCGATCGCCCTTTCGCAGGGATCTGTCGTCATTTCGCTGACAAAGGATTTGTCTATTTTTAAGATATTCAGGGGAAACTTTTTGAGATAATTTAGAGAACAATAACCCGTTCCGAAATCATCCAGCGCAATCTGCACACCCATATTCTGCAAATCCTTCAGAACTTTTGTGGTATAATCCACATCTTGCATTGCTGTAGTCTCCGTAATTTCCAACTCCAAATACTTGGGTTCTAAACCAGTTTTATCCAAACATTTTGCCACCATTTCTAATAAATTCAATTGCTGGAACTGCCTAGCAGAAAAGTTAACTGCTATCCGCAAATCTGGCTGGAAAGCATCCTGCCAAGCTTTAGTTTGGGTACAGGCAGTTTCCAGTACCCATTCGCCAATAGCTAAAATTAGTCCGTTGTCTTCGGCGATCGGAATAAATGTACCCGGAGAAACTAAACCCAATTCAGGGTGATGCCAGCGCAGCAGGGCTTCCATGCCCTGTATTTTCCAAGTAGTGATGTTGACTTTTGGCTGGTAGTAAACCTCAAATTCTCCCTTTTGTAGAGCGTCGTGCAACCTGTTTTCTAGAGTTAGCAACTGACTGCCTTGGGGATTAATAGTTGAACTATAAAACTGATAGTTATTTCTGCCCCTTTCTTTAGCGCGGTACAAGGCGGCATCTGCATTTTTGACTAAAGTTTCGGCATCCTCCCCATCCTCGGGATAGAGGGCAATACCGATGCTGCTGGTGACGTGCAGTGACTGTTCTTCCAGTTTAAATACTGGCTTTAAATTCTCTTGTATTCTTTGAGCCATTTTGACTGCATCTTCTAGGGAAATAATCTCAGGTAAAAGCACAGTAAATTCGTCCCCTCCCCAGCGAGCCACGGTATCAGTCGATCGCAAACTGTCGCTGATGCGTGCGGCAAAACTTTCCAACAGGCGATCGCCCGCAGCGTGACCTAGTGTATCATTAATCTTTTTGAATTTGTCTAAGTCTAAAAACATCACAGCCAGCATTTTTTGGCTGTTGCTAGCCTTGGTTAATGCCGCCAATAGACGCTGATTAAAAAGTAGGCGATTCGGCAAACCAGTGAGTTGGTCATAAACTGCTTGATAGCGAATAATTTCTTCAGATTGCTTCCGCTGAGTGATGTCCATCATCGTGCCGATCGCCCGCAATGCTTTGCCGCTTTCATTACGGATGATATAGCCCCGGTCTAGCACAAAAACATATCTGCCATCCGCACAGCGAAAGCTGTATTCCTCCGACCAACATTGAGCGTCACCGTTGATTGTTTCGTTGAAGCTCGATAGCACTTTTTCCATTTCTTCAGGATGAATATTTTCCCGCCAAAATTCGACTCTTATTGTCTGATATTCATTGAGTTTATGTCCAAATAATTTCTCAAATTCTCCGCTGACCCAATACTGATTTTTGGACAAATTCAAGTCCCAAACTGCATCATTTGTGGCTCGCGTCAGCAGGTTAAAGCGTTCTTCGCTTTTACGCAATGCTTCTTCTGAACGCAGCCGTTCAGTTACATCTCGAAAGCTGAACACTCTACCAGTAATTTTTCCTCCTGTGCGCTGCGGGATCGAGTACCGCTCGAAGATTCTACCGTCTTTAAATTCGATCATATCGAAACTTTCGGCTTCCGGTCGCTCGGACAATTCTTGAGCGCTGTTTAGAAAGATTTCCGGGTATTTTAACTGATTGATTCCGCAGCCAAAAATTTGGTGATTATCTCGGGAATCGAACCGGAAATCCGGCAGTTGCCACATCTGGGCAAACTTGCGATTAAAGCTGACAATTTTTCCTGTACTGTCAACTGCAAGAATGCCATCCGCCGTAGATTCAATTGTTGCTTGAAGTAAGGAAAGAGATGTTTCTAGTTCTAACTCTGCTAGTTTGCGATCGCTAATGTCAAAAGCCGTGACTAATATTGACGCTTTTCTCTCGAATTTAATCAGCTCTAATGTTGCTTGAATCCAGCACTTAGCCCCCGTTTTCGTAAGAATTTTAATTTCATATTTTGAGCTAAGATCTTCTCTCTGCTTGGTGATTTTACCCCAGGTTTTAACTATCGGTATAAAATCGGGATGAATTAAGTCATAGAAATCTACGGCTAGCAATTCTTCGCGAGTATATCCGGTAATAGCTGACATCTGAGAATTGACATAACGCAATTGCCGGCCTTGATAGATAAATGCAGCAGCATTAACAGTGTCTGCTAGTTGCCGAAACTTCTTTTCACTGCGACGCAAATCTCTTTCTACCCGCTTGTGTTCCGTAATATCTTGCGCTACATATAACTTGCCGATTACCTCGCCTTTCCCGTCGCGAATAGTTGAAATAGAAAGCTGTACAATTATTTTTTTTCCCTGTTTCGATAAGTAAACTTTCTCGATGTTGTGCACCAAACCTTCTGGTGTTACATTCTCTAATTCTAACACTGACAACGGTAATTCTGTTTTGTTAAAAACTGTGGCTATTGATTTACCTATCAACTCTTTTTTAGAGTATCCCAAAAGTTGACAGGTAGCTTGATTTAAGGACAGGATATGACCTCCCGGCGTAGTCGCAATTATGGAAACACTCATTTCCTCGCAAATATCGAGTGCGTATTCCGCAGTTTGCTGCAAATTTTGGGTCATTTTTGCAAGAGTATCCCCGAGTTCCTGTTCTTGTTTTTGATGCACAACTTTTTGGCCTGACCTGGGATAGTCATTGTCAGTTTCAGACTTCGGTTTGATTGACTCGATCGCCTGATCTAACATATTTGGTATATTCTTCCTCATTAATAAGGAGATGACTACCGAAATAAACGCCAGATAAGAGCTAATTTGTGTGAAACTATAACCATCATTTCGGGGGGGATTTTCTGCCGTCGATCCGAGATAGTTTTCCTGCGGATTCACAGGCTGTATTTGAGATGATCGATCCCCTAAGTCTGCCTTTGCAAAAATACTCGGACGAGATGCCGTTGCTACAGTTCCTGCTACAGCCCGATCCCTGTTGCTATCTGCTGCTGGTAGCATTTTTACATGAATCAGACCTGCTATACTAAAAATAGCAGTAATTAAACATCCTAGCAGTAATTTACCAGTAATTTTCATGGCACTTAATTCCTGATTTTAAAAAAGGATTTCCTGCGGTAAAATATCTAAATAAATTTATTATAACCTGTCATCTGTGAGTCCAGCCGAAACACACTTAATTTAACTTAATTTTTTAACTTGAATCTTCACAGACTAAGAAATTAGCCAGAACGCTAATTATCATTTAAATCTGAATTTAAAATGTGTCATCAGTCCTTAGACCGAGATACCACCTGCGATCGCGCTAAAATGAGATATTTTTAACAGGGAGGCGTCCTGGATTTGTTGGAAAAATAAATAATTAGCTTAAAATCTATGCAGAGGCCCACTAATTGAACCTATGAGTCAGACAATCCCAGAACTCCAAACAGAAGTCCGCACCCTGCAAGCAGAAATTGTCACCCTGCGAGAGTCGCGGGAAAAACTTTACAAACAGCGCTCCTTGTGCAGGGTCGCAGTCATTTTTCCGAAGAATAATACCCCGGAAGCCATTGCCGAGTTCCACCAGCAAAATGCTGCTTTTGGGGAGCAGTGGTTGCAGCAACTCGAAGAGATTGACCGAGAAATCAGAACTCTTGAAAAGCAATTGCCACAAAAACAGCTTCTAATGGAAGACAAACAAGCTGAAATCGAAAAACTACAGGCAGAACAGCACTGGCAAGAAATAGAAAATAAAATTCAGAATGGGGAAGAGCGCTTGCAGGCACAAACTCGCCGGATCAATCAGATAGCAGCGCAGCTAGAGGCTGAAATACGGACTTTAAAAGCGCTATCTGATGAGTTCAGTCCCAGTTATGCTGAGTGGTTTCAACAACCAACTCAAATTGTTAACTTTTCGGCAAAAACTATCCCTCAAGCTGTTGCTAAAAACAACGGCTTTGTCCTAGAAAGTAAGGAGATCAACTGGGAAGAAAAATAAATATTTTTGATGGTATGGCGAGCTTTGGCTGGCGTATTTTCTCCCTCGCCGCTCCATGTACAAAAATTGCCGTTGCTTAAATAAAGCAAGATTGACCTATTAATGAAACAACTGATTTGGATAGTTCTATTTATTATATTTGCTGTTGGGGCTGTCGGTTGGGGTTCCTATTCGTGGCAGGATTTGCCGCCAGTACCCGAAGTTAGGAGTGATATCAGCATTTCCCAAAACCCCTCTGACTCGCNNGCCGAAAGAAAAGGTACGGACTCAAAAGCCGGTGCAATTCTCGTTGCCGCCCACTACGATACTGTACTCAAATCACCCGGTGCTGATGACAATGCTACGGGAGTTGCAGTAGTTTTAGAAGTAGCGCGACTGCTGGCTTCTCGTCTCACACCTCGGACACTGCAAGTGGCATTTTTTGACAGAGAAGAAATCGGACTTTTAGGTAGTTTAGCATTTATCGGTAACGCAGCAAGGTTAAAAGATTTGCAGGGAGTGGTAGTCTTAGATATGGTAGGTTATGCCTGTCATACTTCGGGTTGTCAGCGATATCCCGAAGGGCTGACAGCAGCACCTTTTTTAGATGCTGCGGGGGTGACTTCTCCCGATTTGGGCGAGTTTATCGCAGTGGTTGGCGATGCGGAACATCCGCTGCTATTGGGAACTTTTGCGGAGTCTGGAACTACTGGTTTACCTGCGGTGGTGACGTTGCCGGTTCCTCTCAAAGGGGTGCTGACTCCCGATGTTTTGCGGAGCGATCATGCGCCTTTCTGGTATAAAGGAGTTGGTGCTGTTTTGGTGACAGATACGGCAAATTTGCGATCGCCCCATTATCACCAATCTAGTGATACTTTAGCAACTATCGATCGACCTTTCTTTGCCGGTTCTGCTCAAATTGTTGTCAACGCTACTGCTAAATTATTGGAAATTCGGTTAACAAATGACAAATGATTAATGATTAATGATTAATGATTAATGATTAATGATTAATCACTAATGACTTCCATTTTTTGATATGCTAAGAAAGTGAGTCCACAAACCGCAATTTAAGTATGACAAACAATATAGGACAACCGACAGCTTTAAGCGATCGCCCTTATTTAGTATTAAATAGTCAAAGCCAAGTTCTACAGTTTGAGTTGAAACAGCAGCAGCACGTATTGGGGCGCGATCGCACTCGTGCCGATTTAATTGTACCTGAACCCTGGCGCGCCGTCTCCGGTATCCACGCTGTTTTTCGCCAAATCGGGGATAATTACTGGATTTACGACGGAGACGGGCAGAAACCGAGCACTAATGGCCTATTTGTCGATCGCACACGCATCACTCCCAACGACGGTTATTGTCTGAAAAACGGTGCAGAAATTAAAATCGGTCTTGACCCAAAAAATCAAGTTTTACTGACCTATTTTAACCCGAAAGCAAATCAAGTTGTTTTATCAAGTAAGCAGTCAATTCCTCTCAAAAATCGGTCTGTATTGTTGGGTCGAGACCCTAACGCTTCCCTACAATTAGATTCCCCACTTGTATCTAGACGCCACGCGACAATTGACCAAGATAGTCGCGGCAATTATATTTTGCGAGACTACAGCGTTAACGGGGTGTTTGTGAACGGTCAGCGAGTCACAAATTCTGTACAATTGTCCGAGGGAGATGCGATTCGGATCGGGCCCTTTACTCTAATTTACCGCAGCGGTGAGTTGGAGATGCAAGACTCCGGTCATCAAATTCGCTTGGATGCTGACTGTCTGGTGATTCCAAAGCGTTTGGAAGGGATAAAATTAGCGATCGAACCAGGGCAATTTGTGGCTTTAGTCGGCGGTAGCGGTGCGGGAAAATCTACATTAATGCGGACGCTTTTAGGCATTGAAAAAACTACTGAAGGTGTAGTTTATCTCAACGGCGACAACCTGCGAAAAAACTTCAATATTTACCGCAATCAAATTGGTTACGTGCCTCAAGATGATATTATTCACGCAGATTTGCAAGTAGAAGAAGTATTAACTTATGCAGCTAAATTGCGCTTACCTCCCGATACAGATGTTAAGCAAGTAGTCACAAAAACCTTAGAAGATATTGAGATGACTCACCGTCGCAATGCTTTAGTAAAAGAACTTAGCGGCGGACAGCGGAAGCGGGTTAGCATCGGAGTCGAACTATTAGCAGACCCGAAACTTTTCTTTTTAGATGAACCGACTTCAGGGCTCGATCCGGGTTTGGATAAAAAGATGATGCAACTGCTGCGAAAGTTGGCAAATCAAGGTCGGACGGTGATTTTGGTGACTCACGCGACGGCGAATATCACGATGTGCGATCGGATTGTGTTTATGGGTCGCGGCGGTCGCCTTTGTTACTTCGGCCCACCAACGGTCGCCCTAGACTTTTTCGATGTCAAAAATGGTGATTTTGCCGACATTTACAACGAATTAGAAACAGGAGAAACCCAGGTTCAAAGCTGGGCGGATAAGTTTAGCAATTCTCCATATTATCAGCGCTACATTGTCAACCATTTCAGCAGCGGCAACCCCGAAGGAAAAACATCTACAGCCCCTCCCAAGCCAAAATCTGTATCTTTTATCCAACAACTTCTTCTGCTTGCTCAGCGCTATTTTCAGCTAGTTTCCCGCGACGTAGTTAATTTAAGCTTAGCTCTTTTAACAGCGCCGATTGGCATTAGTTTACTGCGGCTTGCAGTCAGAGATAAAGACCCGTTAATTGGCGCACCGGAAGCAACTTTAGCACCTTTGGCATTGCGAGTTTTGTTTGTATTTACCTGTGCGGCTATTTGGGTAGGACTGGCAACTTCTCTGCAAGAAATTGTCAAAGAATCAGCTATTTATCTGCGGGAACGTTTGGTGAATTTAGGATTATTTGCTTATGTGGGTTCAAAAGTTTTAATCCTTTCCGGTTTGGCAGTATTGCAAACTATCTTAATGGTAGGAGTAATTTTGATTGCTTTCAAACACCCAGAACCGAGTTTAATTTCATGGACTTTAGGAGCAAGTATTACCACTTTTTTAACTTTGCTGAGTTGTGTCAGTCTCGGATTAGTCGTTTCTGCGATTGTAAAAAATGGCTCTCAAGCTAATAGCGCTTTACCTCTATTATTGCTGCCTCAGATTATCTTTTCTGGAGTTTTGTTTAAGATGGAAGGTGCGGCGAGTAAGTTTTCTTGGCTGATGTTAAGCCGCTGGTCTGTGGGTGCTTACGGTTCTTTGGTTAATGTGAATGCGATGGTTCCCGCAGCTACTAAATTGCCAGATGGGAGTACACTTTCTCAGCCCTTTGAGCCTACTCCTGTTTACGATCCAACTTGGGGTAATTTGAGTTTAAATTGGGGGATTTTGTGCGTGCATATTTTGGTTTATTTGATGTTGACGCTGTGGTTACAAAAACGGAAGGATATTTTATGAATTATTGGTTATTGTTTACTTGTTGGTTATCCAGAATTTACGCACTCCGACTCCTCGAAACCGGGTTTTTACCAAATTTGTCGGCTGTAACGCATCTTCTCAGCAAAAACCCGGTTTCTGACCACTTGTGCGTAATATAGCAATCCTAAATGAGTCG
>DPLL01000131.1:0-289 GCA_003542015.1 Microcoleaceae cyanobacterium UBA9251
TTCGCGGGCGATCGCCCGCAGCGCCTCTGGCTCAAATTCCAACTCTACACTATCCATATTCAACAGCTTTTGATACTGCTTCACCAGCGCATTGCGAGGCTCAGTCAAGATCTGCATCAAAGCAGCCTCATCCAGCGGCGAAATCACNNGGTATCCGCCCGACAAATTCAGGAATTAAACCAAACTTCACTAAATCATCGGCTTGTACTTGCTGCAAAATATCTGCCGCCCGCTTATCTTTCGCCGGCAATGTTGAGTTGCTGTCGCTTTCAACAGGCTGAATAAAGCC
>DPLL01000131.1:314-4875 GCA_003542015.1 Microcoleaceae cyanobacterium UBA9251
CGAGCAATTTTGTCAATTTCATCAATATAAATAATGCCGCGCTGGGCCGCTTCGACATCAAAATCTGACATTTGCAAAAGCCGCAACAAGATATTTTCTACGTCGTCGCCGACATAGCCTGCTTCCGTCAGCGTCGTTGCATCCGCTACCGCAAAGGGCACTTCTAGTATTTGGGCCAAACTTTGCGCTAGCAGAGTTTTGCCACAACCAGTCGGCCCCACTAGCATGATGTTGGACTTTTGCAGTTCCACATCGCTGTCTGGGGAAGATTTGCCACTATCTTTGGCTTGGTCAACGCTTAAGCGCTTGTAGTGGTTGTAAACTGCTACAGAAAGGACTTTTTTTGCTGAGTTTTGACCGATGACGTGGTTGTCTAAATGCTGTTTAATGTCTGTGGGTTTGGGAATTTTAGCTAAAGTGATTTTGGATTTTTTTGATCGACTCTGGCGTCGCGTTTTTTGTCCTTGAGGCTCTTGAATCTCTGACTGGGGAACCTGTTGAGCGACTGTTTTTCCAGCGTCAAAGAACTCCTCTTCTAAAATTTCATTGCACAGTTCCACGCATTCATCGCAAATGTACACGCCGGGCCCAGCTATTAACTTGCGGACGTACTCCTGCGACTTGCCACAAAAGGAGCATCTTAGATTGGAGTCATATTTTGACATATTTGCCTCTTAATTTACAGTTGCGGTTGTCTATTTCGACTGAGGGAGTTTTGGCCCCATCGAACATTGTTCTTTTCTTTCGTCAGGTTTGGCGATCGGACACCCAAGCCACTCAAGCTTCGCGATCTGTCTCTAAGTTAACACTTTTGAGGCCTTAGTCATTAGTTATTAGTCATCAGTCGTTAGTCATTAGTCAGAAATAAAAATCAAAAATTCCGACTGATCCCTTCAAAAAATTCTGCCTTCAAAAAATTCTGCTTTCTACCTGGAAAAGCTGGCTTACCATTTTTTGTAGGGCAAAAATTTTCCCGACATAATTATTTTTACCCGATCGCCATTCGGGTTCGCTTCTTTCTCAACATCCAAAGTAAAGTCGATCGCGCTCATAATCCCGTCACCAAATTTTTCGTGAATCACTGCTTTGAGCGGCATCCCGTAAACCTGCACGATTTCATAGAACCGATAAATCAGGGGGTCAACGGGAACCGCCGGATCTAAACCGCCTTTTAAAGGAGGTTCTGTCAGGGCCGCCGAGGAGGAGATGTCAAGTCCTAAAGCTGATAAAATTTTCTCGGCTTCCTCTTGAGATGCTGCTGCTTGACGGTAAATAACGGCTGCAATCCAAACTTCATCGCGACCTACAACTTTTTCCAACTCTGCCAAACTAATTCCCTTAGTTTTTTTAGCAGCCAAAAGCTTTTCTGTAATTTCTGAAATTGCCATTAAACACTCCCTACTCACAGTCGTGCAAGATGTAAAATACATCTCACATTTTGGTTAAATTGTCAATCGAAATTGAGAAAAAATACACAATTAATCACGGGCAACTCCGGCAAAAGCAGGTTTTGTACAACAGCGCTCCGCGATCGAGCAAGAGCAAGAGCGATCTCGCGCACCCCTGCAACTGTGTCACTCCCCGAACAGGGACTGATAACGGGAGCACTTCTCAATGGTACTGTTGGTAGTACAGGTCGTGCAATTAACATCAAGGGTAAGGTCGCCCGATCGCGGAGTGCCCAACAGCCACGCCCCATCCTCAAACCCGCAGCCCAAAACCCTTTACCCCTAAGCAATGACAACTGCAAAAATTATGGAGATTAACACCAAAGATTACAGCATCCAGTACGATCGCGCTACTGAAACAGTGACCTGCTGCGGCTCGTTCCGGCTCAGCCAGATGGAAGAATACGCGCCACTCGTACAGTTGCTCAACGACCTGGCTGATAGGGAGCCAAAAACGATTACTCTAGACTTGCGACAGCTAGAATTTCTAAATAGTTCTGGAATTAACATAGTCTCAAAATTTGTGATTAAAGTGCGCCAGCAAAAGAATATTCAGATTGCGGTAAAAGGCTCCAACAGGATACCTTGGCAGGGAAAGTCGCTCAAGAATTTGCAGCGGCTGATGCCTTCCTTGCAGTTGGAATTAGAATAGGCAATGGCAACAGCTAAACGTGAGTCCCACCGCAGAGTCCGGGAAACAGGATCAGCACTTCGACGGAGTTTATCCTGAGCGTAGCCGAAGGGATCGCGCGATCGGTGCGGTTGGGGTAATTCATAGTGGAGAAGTTAATGGAGTAAGTCATAGTTAAGTTAGCAGCCAACCGTAAAAAACTTCTGGACAGACTACAAATTATCAATTGTCAATTGCTATGCAGGAAGAAGAACTATCTAGAGAACAGCTACTTTTGGACGTTCAGTGCTTGCGGGCCCAATTACTTGAACTGCAACGCGGTATGTTGTCAAAGAGGGCCGACCTGGAAAACTTGCGGTCAACTACGACAGAACACTCCGACACTAGGTCAGCTCACTTGCTCGGCCAAGCTGAGTTGGCCATGCGCCCCTGTACACCAGAAGAAGACCATCAGTACCAGGCGATCGTCGCGGCAACTCCTGTCCCGATATTGGTTTCTCGCCTTTGTGACGGCTTAATTCTGTATGCAAACACTCAATTGAGTTCTCTCCTCGACATACCCCTAGCAGAATTGATCGGCCACCACACCCCAGACTTTTACTTCAATCCCTCCGATCGCCAAAAGGTACTTGACACACTCGCAAAAGACGGTAACATCCAAGACTACGAGCTTCATTGCCTCAAGGCAGACGGCACCCCCTTCTGGGCAATGATCTCCGTTCAGCCCCTGCTGTTCAACAGTCAGCCGACGGCATTGTGCGCCTTGTACGACCTCACCAAGCGCAAGGAAGCTGAACAAACCCTACAAGAAAGCGAAAAGCGACTCCGCCGCCAGAGTTGGGCCCTGTTGCAGCTAGGCCGACAGAGAACTCTCAACAACGGCGCGCTGAATGTGGGAATTCGCGAAATTACCGAGGCGGCCGCCCGCACTTTGGAGGTGGAAAAAGTCAGCGTCTGGATGTACAACCATTTCCGATTTGGCACTCCCTACGCAGCGGAACCTCAGTTAAATTTTGTGGCCAGGGCGATCGCCCACAACCAAACAGAGGCAATGGATACAGGGGCGGCAGAGCTACAACCTGACTCGCGGGTCAATCATTCTAAGTTGACAATCCCCAGTCTCAGATTAGTTTGTCTCGATTTGTATGATCGCACGGGCGATCGGCATTTGAGCCACCAGGAAATGCCGGCAAACAATTTAAATTTGGCAATCGATCCCGGATGCGACAGCGAACAGGAAAACAGGGAATCGGAGGATACTCAATCCCAGCCCTTTCCGGGGCATAGTATGTTTCCGAGTTCATCAATCTTAAATGTAGCCATTAGGCTGGGCGGTCACATCGTAGGCATCCTCTCTCTCGAACATATCGGCGCGCCCCGCCAGTGGGCTTTGTCCGAGCGAACCTTCGCCGATGCTTTGGCAAATTTGGTGGCGCTGGCGATCGAAGGATTTGAACGCCAACGAGCTCAAGAAGCCCTACACAAAGCCAAATCCCAACTAGAAATCACTGTCGATCAGCGCACTTCTCAACTGACGGCGGCAAATAAACTGCTCCGCATCGAGATTGCCGAGCGCAAAAGAGCCGAAATAGCTTTGCAAGAAGCCCTACACAAAGCTGAAGCAGCTTCGAGAGCTAAAAGCACCTTTCTTGCTAATATGAGCCACGAGCTGCGGACACCACTCAACGCGATTATCGGTTACAGCGAAATTTTAGAAGAAATTGCCGTAGATGACGGGCTAAAATACTTGATTCCAGACATTCACAAAATTTACGGGGCTGGCAGACATTTGCTGACTTTAATTAATGATATTCTCGATCTTTCTAAAATAGAAGCCGGTCGGATGGAACTTTATTTAGAAAGTTTTGACATCCGTAATTTAATAGAAGAAGTCGTCGCCACTTTGCACCCTTTGGTAGAAAAAAATCGCAATCAATTGCAAGTGTCTTGCTCTCCAAATTTGGGATTAATGTATGCTGACTTGACGAAAGTACGGCAAATTTTGTTCAATTTACTCTCGAATGCTCTTAAGTTTACAGAAGCAGGAACGGTTCTGCTGAGCGCGAATCGGGAACAAGCAGGTAGCAGCGATTGGATTTATTTGCGGGTAGCTGATACAGGGATTGGAGTGTCTGCTGGGCAGCAGCAGGGTTTGTTTGAACCTTTTATTCAAGGGGATGCTTCGACTACTCGCAAGTACGGGGGCACGGGTTTGGGATTGGCAATTAGCCGCCTGTTTTGCCAGATCATGGGGGGCGATATCACCCTTGAGAGTCAATTGGGTGTTGGCTCTACTTTTACTGTTCATTTGAAGGCAAAAGTTGAGATTAGTCATTAGTTATTGGTTATTTGTTATTGGTTATTGGGAATGGGGAATGGGGCATCGGCCAAAGAGGGCATCGGGCATTGGTTACTGCTAACAAATTCTTGGTAGCACATCAAATAACAAATAACCAATTCCCAATAACCAATCACCAATCAC
>DPLL01000259.1 GCA_003542015.1 Microcoleaceae cyanobacterium UBA9251
TAAAGAAACCGGGTTTTTCGAGAGATTAGAGGTTTGGAATTGAATATTGTGGAAAAAACCCGGTTTCTAGACCTTGCGTAACTACATTTCCAATTCTCTCAGGATAGTCCGAACTGGCAGAAATAGAGAACGCTGAGTCTTTCTAAAAGGCACAAAACCCTGTTTTAACCAAAATGCTTTTGCCTCCTCGTTTCTAGTATCAACTCTAATCGCCTGAAATCCAATAATTTCTTGTTCAAATAGCAAGCAAATTCGACGATAGGCATCTGCCAAAAGTTGGCGACTTATTCCTTGTCCTTGCCACACCCTATTGATTGCAAACTGTCCTATCAAGATAGCAGGAATCGGGAAAGGGAGGGGTTGCTTGTATTCATCTGGCAATTCTTTCACAGGAATTGTTGAGGCACTAAGAGTATAAAATCCACAAATTTTTGCCTCTCCAGGTTCCACAATCATCAAAAAAGTTCTAGAAAAACCAGCTTCATCAGCCGTTTCCACTAGATTTTTTAGATAATTATTAATTTCCTCATCTCCACAGTCAAACTCTTCTCTTTGTAGAGTAGGAAAATTTTTCAGGCTGCAAAATCTCCATCCCACGGTTCACTCCTGTTATAGTTATCCTTAAATTCAGCAACAGTTAACTTGAGTTCTTCTGATGCTGGCGGTGGGTTATCCCATAAATTTTTTGAACTTGCACTTTGTTTCTGGGCTGTAGCCTTTGAAAGTTGAGATTCTCCCCGAATACCCAAACCTTCTGGGAACAACTGGTACTCGCGCTGTAGAATTAGAAAGATGAGGACGAGCTGCAAAATAATTACGACTGTTAACAGCAAATTTTCCATATGTTATGCTAGTAATTGTAGCAGGACAGCTTCTTGTAAGACTTGTTCTCGAATCGCTTCATGCAAATTGTCCGGTTCTGCCACATCAACGGAACATCCTAGCAATTCCTGCCCAGCTTGAATCAGGGCAATATAATCTAACAATGTGCGTTCTGGTTCCAATTCTACTAAAAAATCCACATCGCTATCTGCTGTGGCTTCACCCCTCGCAACCGAACCAAAAACCCGCACATTTAACGCACCATGCTGAGTGGCAATTCTCAGAATATCGTCTCGCTTGGACTTCAGCAATTCCTCAATTCCCATAACCCCACCCCCTAAACATTCCCCGAATTATCGGCTCTAACTTCGCACATTTTGAATGATTGATAGCTCAGTCTGTTTTTTGCCTGAATCTTTTGTTTAACTGGAATTGACATAACTTGCCGCGCCCAAAATGACTTTACATGGCCGCACAGATTCCCATGATAATATAATATGTCAATTCCCAAGAAAAGTCAAGGGTTGATCGGCCTTAAATTCTAATATTTCAAAAAGCCCATGAAGCGTAGCTATCCCCTAGGGAATCGCCCTTGATATCTTATGAAAAAGACCTATTGGCCCCACAAAATCGGTCAAGCTGGAATGAACGAATCCTCCAAAGGGAGCGATCGCCCGTTAGCGAAGCTTGCAGAACAGGATCGCCCGCCCTGAATCAACGCTACTATTAAAAATATGGGCGATCGATACTACAATGCCATTAAGCACCCCACAGCAAGAGCCAGAATGCCAAACAACTTGAAATTTATCTCCGATCCGTGGCAAGATTAAGAGAATGTTAAGTTATGCGACGCGATCGCAAACAAGATTTCCCGGTGAAACTTTCCCGCTAACCCACTGTTCCCATTTGGAGCCCACCCATCTATGATTCCCAACAATTCTGTCGAGGCTGACGAGCATTCTAGCAAACCCGACAAGCCCGAGGAAGCTTGCGGCGTTTTCGGTATCTACGCTCCCGGCGAAGATGTCGCCAAATTGACCTATTTTGGTCTGTATGCCTTGCAGCACCGGGGTCAGGAATCCGCAGGGATTGCTACCTTTGATGGTGACCAAGTATACCTGCACAAAGACATGGGACTGGTTTCCCAAGTCTTCAATGAATCCAGTTTAGGTCACTTACCCGGTAACTTAGCCGTAGGTCACACTCGCTACTCTACTACCGGCTCGTCGCGGGTGATCAACGCTCAACCTGTGGTCGTCGAAACTCGCTTGGGAAGTCTGGCATTAGCACATAACGGGAATCTTGTCAATACAAAAGAATTGCGGGAAAAATTGTTGTCTCGGAACTGCGAGTTTGTGAGTACGACGGATTCAGAGGCGATCGCAGTGGCGATCGGCTACGAGGTAGACAAAGGCAAAGACTGGCTCGAAGCAGCCATCAGTGCCTTTGGGATCTGCCAAGGAGCCTTTAGTTTGACCATCGCCACCCCCAAAGGCGTCATGGGAGTCCGCGACCCCCACGGAGTCCGCCCCCTGGTAATTGGCACTCTCCCCACAAATCCGGTACGGTATGTTTTGGCATCGGAAACTTGCGGCTTGGATATTATCGGTGCGGAATTTTTGCGAGACGTGGAACCGGGAGAATTAGTTTGGATTACAGAGGCTGGGATGGCTTCCTTCCACTGGAGTAAGCAACAAAAGCGCAAACTTTGCATCTTTGAAATGATCTATTTTGCTCGACCAGATAGCATGATGGAAGGTGAAAGTTTGTACAGCTACCGACTACGAATCGGGCGTTTATTGGCCGCAGAATCTCCGGCTGATGCTGATATAGTCATTGGCGTTCCCGATTCTGGAATCCCGGCGGCGATCGGCTTTTCTCAAGCTTCCGGTATTCCTTACGCCGAAGGATTGATTAAAAATCGCTACGTCGGACGCACTTTTATTCAGCCGACTCAGACAATGCGGGAGTCAGGAATCCGCATGAAACTCAACCCTCTGCGAGATGTGTTGAAAGGGAAACGGGTAATTATTATTGATGATTCGATCGTCCGCGGCACTACCAGTCGTAAAATTGTCAAAGCCTTGCGGGATGCCGGTGCCACCGCAGTACACATGAGAATTTCCTCGCCACCGGTGACTCATCCGTGTTTCTACGGAATCGACACCGATAATCAAGATCAATTGATTGCTGCTACCAAGTCTGTCGCAGAAATCGCCGCCCAAATTGAGGTTGATTCCTTGGCTTTCCTGAGTTGGGAAGGAATGCTGATGGCGACTAATGAAGATCCGAAAAGTTTCTGTTCTGCGTGTTTTACCGGAAATTATCCGATCGAAGTGCCAGAACTCGTGAAACGAGCCAAGCTAATATTAGAAAAAGCTGCAACTTAGAAGAAGTCATTAGTCAGTAGTCAGTAGTCATTAGTCATTAGTCATTTGTTAATTGCTACCAATGCCCGATGCCCGATGCCCAATACTTCGGCTACGCTCAGCACAGG
>DPLL01000191.1 GCA_003542015.1 Microcoleaceae cyanobacterium UBA9251
AAAATGGCGATCGTCCCAGACATATCTGTTTCGTCAGTAGCATAAAACCCGCTTTCAGCCAGCGGTGAAGCAGCCGCCACGGTTTGCAGTTCCCCCGTTTTGAGATTTTCCACAAACATCACACTACTAACTCGACAGCGGGAGAATTCCGGCTGTACCTGCAACTCAATTCGACTGTAAGCTGTGTATTCGCCATTAGTCGAAACTAGGGAAGGACTACGATAGTAGCGGAGGCCAGTGCCCATAGTCGAGCTAACTTTAGCATGAGTGGCGGTGATCCATTCCCAAGGAACAGGATAAGGGCTATTTAAGGGGTCGTTCATGGGGTTTTTTCCAGAATTTATATCTAACTTTAATTTAGTTGGTTGCACAATTTAACTCAACTCCTGTTAAAGTCCAACAGTTAGGATAGTATCGAAATTAATCTGGTAAGTGCACCGAGAGGGAGAAACCGTGACGGCATCTTTTAACCAAAAACCTGCAATCCCCCCAACTCGCACCCCCAAGTCGCGGGGAAAAGGTGTTTTCGTACTATCGCTGATTTTTCGACTGTTGCTGCTGGGGGTAGGCAGCGGTTTTGCCTGGGTTTTGGGTATGGCGATCGCCCAAATCTACCCCTCTACCGCCACAGAAATGCCACTAGCCGAGAGATTGCTGCGTCAAACTCAAAATTTGACCCCCCATAGGAAACGCGCTCCAGCAACGCAAATTCCGGCGCTACCGACACCAATCGCTACACCGAGTCGGCAGTCGCAAGTCAATCCCGCCCAGAAACAGAAGTTGCAGTCAGATTTGAGACAGTTGCAGGGTGAGTTAAACGCCCTAATTGGGCGCACGGCGGCTTTGGAGAGTCAGTTAGGTAGCAGTCGCCCGACGGAAACTTTGGAAAAGCGATTGCAGTTGATGTCGCGGGAATTGGCATCACCGGAAACAGTGGCCAGCCCCACTCCGGCTTTACCTGCGATCGGCGGCACTCCGACTCCACAGCCTGTAACTACGGCGCAACAAAATGATCAAAATCCCGTGTTTGCAGGGGATGCGCTGATGGTGACTTTGCCTAGCGATGTTTTGTTTGATACTGGCAGTATTTCCTTGCGCGCGGGAACTAATGCGATTTTGGACAATTTGGTGGCGGATTTGCGAAATTACGAGGGCGCGACTGTGCGGGTGGCGGGCCACACTGATAATGTGGGGGAAGTGGCGGAAAATCGCAATTTGTCCTTTGCGCGGGCTCAGGCTGTGAAGAAGTATTTGTTTAATGTGCTTGGGGAGAAGTATCATTGGGTGGCGATCGGCTATGGAGAAAGTCGCCCTTCGGTGGATAATAGTTCCGATGCCAACCGGCAGCGCAACCGCCGCATTGAAGTTGCCATTAGTTATTAGTTATTAGTCATTAGTCATTAGTCATTAGTTATTAGTTATTTGTTATTTGTTATTTGTTATTTGTTATTGGCGGCGAGTCATCAATAACCAATAATCAGTAACCCATAATCAGTAACCAATAATCAGTAACCCATAACCAGTAACCCATGATCAGTAACCAATAACAAATAACCAGTAACAAATAACCAATAACAAATTTATTATGAAAATTGTCTTTTTTGGCACTCCAGAATTTGCTGTCCCTACCTTATCCAGTCTGCTAAGTCATCCCGAATTCGAGGTGGTGGCTGTTGTCACTCAGCCGGATAAACGCCGGGGAAGAGGCAATCAGTTGATGGCTTCACCGGTAAAAATGGCGGCTTTAAATCACCAGATCCCGGTTTTGCAGCCACAGCGAATTAAGAAAGATGCAGCAACAATTGCCAAATTGCGGGCAGCGGAAGCTGATGTTTTTGTAGTGGTAGCTTATGGCCAGATTCTGTCTCAAGCAATTTTGGATATTCCTAGTTTAGCTTGCGTCAATGTTCACGGTTCGATTTTGCCGAAGTATCGCGGTGCGGCGCCGATTCAGCGGTGTTTTTATGACGGGGAAAAGGAAACCGGAATTACCACAATGCTGATGGATGCGGGGATGGATACTGGGGCGATGCTGTTGAAGGCTTTTGCTGGTATTTCGCTTTTGGATAATGCTGATTCTTTGGGGGATAGGCTGTCAGAAATTGGGGGGGATTTGTTGGTAGAAACTTTGATACAATTGAGGGATGGGAAAATTGAAGCTGTTGCTCAAGATGAGGCCCAGGCGACTTATGCGCCGATGATTAAGGGTGCTGATTTTGTTTTGGATTGGTCGAAAAGTGCGATCGCGCTTCACAATCAAGTTAGGGGTTTTTACCCGGATTGTACCACCAGTTTTCGCGGCAATTCTCTGAAGGTGATGGCTACTGTGCCCGTCGCGCCGGAATATTGGCTGCAAATGCCGCCGGAGTTGAGGGTTTTGGAGCGCGATTGGCCTGTTTTGTCGCAGTTGTCGGGGGAGAATGGGGCTGTTGTTAAGGTTGTGAAGGGCTTGGGGGCGATCGTCCAAACTGGCAATGGTTTATTATTATTGTGGGAGGTGCAGTTGGCGGGTAAAAAAGTGCAGTCTGGGGTGGATTTTGTCAATGGATCTCGGTTGGTTGTGGGCGAAGTTTTTGGGGATGTGGAAGTTAAAGGTTAGATAGAATATCAAATAGTTTGTGATACCTCATATCTTGCACCATTCTCAAGAACCTGTAGGGGTTTTACAAACAATATCTAACAACTATTAACAATCTCAATAAACCCGCCCCCACCCAACAGTAAATCTTAATCTACCTCTTTTAAAATACAAGAAGATCGTGATTCTATCTTGTTACTTATTGCTGCTTCTTGACATCCGTTACATCCGTTACAAAATCTGTTGCCGAACTTCCTCGTCGCCGCCCAACAAACCCTGCGCCGCCTCCAACATACTCTCCGCAAGATCTTTCAAATCTTCGCGACTTGCCAGATAGGTTTTCAAAGCATCTAACGGGTCTATACTATTATTAGCATTCAATTCTGGTAAACGCGGCCTTGCTAACTGGCTGACTAATTCCGGTTGAATTGTGTAGCTGTGCGCTTCGCCCAGAAGTGCGTGCAATTCTGCATTGTCTATTAAATCCAATTGTTCCGATCGCAATTGGTAAATTAATCTCACCACCGCGTCTTGTATCTCTGTCTTCCCAATAGCTTTAACTAACTCTGATTGCGGGTTTTCTGAATCAGAAACCTTCACTTTAATAGTCTGAAATACTCGCACTGGTAAAGTGCAAAATTCCCAATCTGCTCTCCCCCGTTCCAAATTAACTAACACAAAACCCTTGTCTTCTTTCTCTTCGCTAAAATCAACTCTTTCGATACTTCCCGGATAAATTACGGGCGGATTGTTCGATAAATTTAGGTTTTGGTGTTTGTGAACATGGCCGAGAGCAACGTAATCAAAACAAGGGCGAGTTAACATCGAAACAGGAATGTTAAAACCTTTACCAACTGCTAAAAAACGTTCGGCACCCAAAATCGCTTTATCTGCCATTAAGTGTGCTAAAAGTATCGTGGGGATGTTTGGATCGAGGCGACGAATTTCTCCTTCTAGGGCGATCGTCAGTTTTTCGGTTAATAATTGGTTAACATCGCCCATAGACAGGTTTTCAGTTTCCGATCGCGTCATTAAGGTCGATCGAGTCAACCAAGGTAATGTTACCACCTGTACCGGCCCGCTGCGGGTTTCGATGCGGTGAGTATCCAGGCGATCGCCTACAATAAACTTAGGTATCCCCAAAGTCCGATAAATACCCAAACTCGCGCCACCTTGTCCCTGGGAATATTGATCGTGATTTCCTACTAACAAAACCGTCGGAATTTCCGCATCAACCAAGCGGCTGAATTGACCCGCAAAAGCCTCTTTTACAAACGGTGGCGGCGTGGAATCGGGGAAAGCATCGCCGCCGAATATGACTAAATCTACGGGTTCAGAAATCGCTCTGTCAATACATTTGCTCAGCGTGTTCGCGAAGTCTTCCAAGCGTGTATTTAAACCTGTTTCTGGGTTGACGCGCCCGTGGGAAAAGCCGCTTCCCATGTGGACATCTGAAAGGTGTAGGATTTTAATCATTGTTTTTTCTATTGTTAGCTATCATTTCAGTTTGTCGTGAGGACTAAAGTCCTCATTTTAAGGACTAAAGTCCTTACTACGAACTTGGTTTAATGTTTTTGCCAAGGTAAAGATGAGAGGAGTTGACTCCTAAAATTTTTGTTTCACATATCACAATATAATGCCAGGGACTTTTTGATAAACTTGGGCGATCGCACATCTAAAATTTATACTCATTAACTCTAACTCATCTCCTTCTCTGTAAGTCTGAGAAAGCCAATTTCCTTCAGCATTGAGGCGAAAACACTCTATCTTGATTTCTGATTGAGTGATTAGTACATATTCCTGCAAACTCGATAAAGTTTGGTAATCTGCAAATTTATCGCCTCTCTCGAAAGCTGCTGTTGAGGGAGATAGCACCTCAATAATTAGAGATGGATAGAGAATGAAGTCTTCCGTAGAAGTTACATCCCTTTCATCGCAAGTCACGGCTACATCTGGATAGTAATAGCAATTTGCTGCTTCCAGTCGGACTTTTACATCTAACGGTAGAATGATGCATCCCGTGTCATCTAGATGATTTCCCAGTCGTCTTACTAAGTTGCTAGTAATGATAATGTGAGGTTTTTTTGCCCCCGTCATTGCATAAACGTGTCCGCGTCTATACTCGTGTTTGATGGGGCTTACTCGCTCGCCTTCTAGGTAATCTTCTGGGGAGATATAGAAATTATTTTTGCTGACAAACATTGATGTTTCCTCTGATAATTTGCTATTGCTGCTACATTCGATCGGCGAATAGAAGTCGCTTCTACACAAACGAAGTCCGCCTCCGCAGACTAAGAGAATATCCTAATTATAGCCGATCGCCCTTTTTTCCTACTCCTGGTAAGGTGCGCAGTGCGCACCCTACTATTCAACAAAACTCCAAAAATCTTGCGTGCCACAGTTTGCCACTCTCTGTCAAACCTTGCGATCGCACTTTGATTTTGACGTTTTTAGGGTTAACCTCGTAGAGTCGGGCAATTTCCTGCATTTCCTCCCCGCTAAACCCCGTTCCCACTGTTCCCACTGGCACTAATTTGCCCTCAATTTCTTGAGCAACTTCGATCGCACTAAATGGCCGCCCCGCAACTTTTGTCGGTGTCAATCCGACAATAAACAAGTCTAGTTCCTGACAGTATTTAGTCCTCACAATCGGGAATTTCTTAACATCTTTACCGCCCACATAGCGACAGTTATGCAAAACCCAAACTTCGCCTTCTCTATTTTCTGATTCCTGCTGATTTGCCAGTAATTTTTTTTCGGCTGCGGTGCAAAATGTCGGTAAAACTTCAAATTGTTTAGATAAACTAGCCAGGATTTCGCCAACTTCAACTCCCGCTGCAATTCGGGCTGATTCCGCAACTTTAGTTAAATCATTTCCTTGGAAAAACAAACATTTAAAAATGGCATAAATTGCGCTGGGCTGAATTGTGGGCAAACCGCTTTCAATATTAACAGTAGCAGCTTGGGCACCTGTGCGATGTTCGCTGCCGGTACAGCTTTTGTAATACAATTCGCCGTCTAAAACAAAAGTGCCAATTTTAGAGGCTGTCTCAATTAATGCTCGCTCGATTTCAAGAGATGGCTGTTGTCGTAGGTTAGTCGATCGCGATTGGTAGTATACTTTGTCTTTAGTGGCAATCGCAACTACTCGATTGCCGTCGCGTTTTGGCTGTCCCCAATAATCGGGATTTTCGATGTAATAAGAACGTTCACTCGGCGCGTCAACCGGTTGCATTGTGACAATTCTTCCCGGCTGCAAGTGAGGAGGCAATTCGGCAACAATTGGATTGTTGACATTTTCTTTTTTGGCGCTGGCAGTTGATTTTGCAGCCGTCGCGAGATCGGTGGTAGAATTGTTTTGAGCATTGAGTGCGATCGGCTTTTCTCCAGTTTCTAATTCAAAGGCTCTTTTCCAAAAGCCGATCGCCATTTCCGGGTATCCTTCCGACTCCGCACACAGTGCAAAACCAATCACTTTTGCCGTACCAATTCCGCGCCCATAATCACTTAAATATTGGACGGCACCCGCTTCACCCATCAAGTGTAATTCTCGCTGGACAATGCGATTGTTCCAGCGTTCTCGAATGTCAGCGCTGATTTTCTTAGCTGCTTTTCGCTTGGTTTCTGCGTATTCGGTGCAGTCCATACTGCCTCCTTTTTGTAGGGCTATTTTCACATTATACAAAATTTTGATTCATTAGTCAAGTAAAGATGCAACATTATTCATTGGCGTTAACTTAAGATTAAAACCCTTGAGAAATCTCGTTCACAGCCGAGTCTAGAGCCCCAAATCCCCCTTAAGAAGAGAGTAGGGTGTGAGTAGGGGTTGACTTTGATCCATTTCCGGTTCCCCCCTTCTTAAGGGGGGCTAGGGGGGATCTAGATTTAATAGACAAACAGCAGTCTGTGGCTACCTTTGACCTT
>DPLL01000450.1 GCA_003542015.1 Microcoleaceae cyanobacterium UBA9251
CATCCCGTATTAATTTTTATGAACTTAGCGCCAGCAACAGTCCTACAACAGGGCAAATACACAATTAACGAGACTTTAGGCATAGGAGGGTTCGGTATCACTTACCGAGCTATCCACGCCCATTTAAACCAAACCGTCGTACTCAAAACCCTTAACGAAAGTCTGCGCCAACACCCAGAATCTGCGGAATTTCAGCGGCAATTTATAGCCGAAGCCCAACGCCTGTCTCGCTGTCAGCATTCCAACATCGTCAGAGTGATCGACTTTTTTGCAGAAGCTGGACAGTCTTTTATCGCGATGGACTACATTCCCGGCAAAACTCTGGCGAGTATAGTCGAAGCTGGCGGGCCACTACCAGAAGCCCAAGCCCTACACTACATTCGGCAAATAGCCTCAGCGGTAAGTACAGTTCACCAGAGCGACTTGCTGCACCGAGACATCCAGCCAGAAAATATGATCCGGCGAGCCGACACTCATATAGTAATGCTGATAGATTTTGGCATTGCTCGCGACTTTACGGCCCCCACGCAACAAACCCACAGGAACTTGCTTTCCCCGGGCTACGCGCCGCTCGAACAATACCTCTATGATGGGAAATGTACTCCGGCGACAGATGTCTACGCGATCGCCGCGGTGCTGTACTACTTACTCTCTGGCGTGCCACCCATCGCAGCACCCCTGCGCGATCGCATTCCTCTGGTAAACTTGCGAAAATTTCAACCCAACCTCAGCCCCTCTGTTGAACGAGCAATTCTGTGGGGACTCGAAATCGACCCCAACAAACGGCCCCAGACCATCGAAAATTGGCTTACCATGCTGCAAGAAACAGAGCGAGTAACAGCAGAGCGAAAAAGCAAGCAAAATATGCGATTACCCGCACCACCGCCGCCACAGTTGACTCTGCTGGCTTTTCTCGTAACGGCTGCAATTGCAGGCTGGATGGGTTTTGATTTGGCATGGCGCTACAACAGTACCAGCGCCAAGAGCGGCTTACCAGAGACTGAATCCTTCCCATCTCTGGAAGATTTGCTCAAATCTCACAAGTCCGGGCCGATGTTTGGGCAGCCCTCAGTCGAGAGCAGCCCTCTGGTGCCGATCGAACTTAACAAGCGCCCTAAACCCCAATTCGACAGCAGCAATACTCTACCGCCGATCGCACCCGCAGCAGCTAGCTCCGAACCTGAGCCATCCCCAAGCCCGGAAACTCCCACCCCAGAACCAGAACCCCAGCCTTCCTCATCCCCTACTTCAGAGCCTGAACCGCAGTCTTCACCATCTGACAACCCAGAGCCTCAAGCCGACACGATCGCACCGGAAACAGTGCCGGAATCAGTACCAGAAGTTGCACCAATGCCGCCAGAACCGCCCCGCAACTCGCCCCCCGCAGCCGCCCCACCTCTGGCAGAAGCGACCCAAACCTCGTCGCCCCCAGAGCCAGAAGCCCAGACACCAGCTCTACCAGCCGAGGGTTCGACTCAACCCGCGTTCCCGATTCAGGCCGACAGCAATTCAGATAGTTCGATCGCCCCAGGGCCGTCGGCTGTTGCAGAACCAACAGTACCTTTCCCAGAACCTGCTACCAATTAGACGTTTCAATGATTGCGCCTAATCTTGAGTCCCCAGCAAATCCGGCCGGCGCGATCGAGTCCTTTCAATTTGCTGTGCTCTGCGCCAGCGAGCAATTTCCGCGTGATTACCAGACAACAACACATCAGGCACCTTCAAGCCCCGAAAATCCGCCGGTCGAGTATACTGCGGATAATCCAGAAGTCCGTCCTCAAAACTTTCAAACTTCAGCGAATCTTCCTTCCCGACAGTTCCCCGCAGCAGCCGCAAAACCCCATTAATCAAAGCCAAAGCCGGAATTTCGCCCCCTGTGAGCACAAAATCGCCCAAAGACACCTCACGAGTTACTAAATGCAAGACTCGATCGTCCACACCCTCATAATGACCGCAAATCAACACCAACTGGTCGCACTCAGCAGCCAACCCCCGAAACATCGCCTGCTGCATCGGTTCTCCCTGGGGAGTCAGCAAAATCACCTCCCGGCGGGGCAGAACCGGCAGCGACTCCACCGCCGCAAAAATCGGTTCCGGCTTCATCAGCATCCCCACCCCGCCTCCATAGGGCTCGTCATCAACTCGGTGGTGCTTGTCTGTGGTAAAATCACGAGGATTGACAAAATTCACCTCAGCAATATTTTTAGCTAAGGCTTTGCCCATCAGTCCCGACCCCAGGGGAGCCAAGAAAAAGTCTGGAAATAGAGTAACAACGTCAAATCGCACAATACTTTGAATTTATTGATACATTGCTTCTAGTTTGACCTTGAGAGGGCGATCGGTTTTCGGTAATTGCATTATTCTTGATTATTTCTTAAAATCTTTGCAACTCAAGTTTTCTTCCTTAGTCTGCGGGTCAGTTTTTGTACAAAAATTATCTGTTGTCAGGAGAGTGGCTCTACTAAACTCGCCCCCAAATGACTGGGGGATGGCGCGATCGTCACTCAAACCTCACTCGCACCAAAAAATATTCACCGGAAAAATCCCGATTGTATCCACAGCCACGGCAAAATTGAATTTCACATCCAACAGAGGAAGACACACCATGCAGCAGTTGACATCTCAAGCCCTTGAACACAATATCCCCCAGCGCACACAAACCTCGATTATGGTCATCGGGGGAGCCGAAGACAAAGTTCATGGACGGGAGATTCTGAACACCTTTTTTTGCCGTGCTGGGGGTACAGAATCTCGGCTAGCGATTATTCCCTGCGCTTCGCGAGATCCCGAAGGGATCAGCAGCCGCTACCGCACCATCTTTGAGGAAATGGGCGTCAGGGCTGTCAAAGTCCTTGACATCCGCGAACGCGAACAGGGCGAAAACCCCGTGTGGAAAGATTACTTAGAAGACTGTACAGGCGTATTCATCACAGGCGGCGACCAACTGCGACTCTGCGGCTTGCTGGCGGATACCCCGCTGATGGAGAAAATTCGCAAATCAGCCCTCGAAGGCAAAATTACCCTCGCAGGCACCAGCGCCGGCGCTGCGGTGATGGGATATCACATGATTGCAGGCGGCGGCAGTGGCGCCTCCCCGAACCGCTCTTTAGTAGATTTGGCAGACGGACTTAACATTATCCCTGAGATCATCGTAGACCAGCATTTTCACAACCGCAATCGCATGGCTCGCTTGCTATCGGCTGTTGCATCACACCCGGATCTTCTGGCTCTAGGTATTGACGAAGACACCTGCGCCCTATTTGAAGGAGACGACACGATTAAAGTCCTCGGTAAAGGCTCAGTGACTATTGTCGATTCTAGGGAAATGCTTTATACCAACGAGCCTAGTGTAGGAGCGACAGAACCCTTGAGTCTGTTCAATCTGCGCCTGCACGTCTTGTGTCACGGAGATTGCTACAATATGCCCCTAGGTAAAGCCATGCCGTCTGCTGCCTGTTCCGAGTCTGGGTGGCCTCCTGAATGCCGCACGTCTAACTAACACAGAACATCATCGTCATTAATCACCAGCCATCAGTCATTAGTTGCTAGCAAACGATTGACAGGCAAGCTATTTGAGCAGCCCGAGGAGAGATTTTTAGTTGTGGCGATCAAAATTTTAGATCGTAGAAAAGCCGATATGAGATCTTGAGGTACAAGCCACCTGGTCGAGAACCGAATTAATCTAAAATCTAACATCTAAAATTGATTGACCCGCAGTTGCTCCTAGTTTATAACTGTAGCCACGACCCGAAAATCTCAAATTGGGCGGCCCTTAACTGAAAATTCAGGACAAAAATGTTCTCAGCGAACAGTTTCTTGGGTGATCAAGCTTGAAATTGAATAAATGCTCCAATTACCGATAAGATTTCCCCGACCTATACCATCTGTGAGTGCTATGAAAATACTAAAAATCCAGACTTTACGCGGCCCCAACTACTGGAGCATCCGACGGCACAAACTTGTCCTCATGCGTCTGGATTTAGAGGAGTTGGCAGACAAAAAAACATCTCAAATTCCCGGCTTCTACGAGGGGTTGACCGCCTTGCTGCCCAGTTTGAACGATCATTTTTGTTCCCCTGGCCGTCAGGGAGGCTTTCTGCAACGTCTTAGAGAAGGCACGATGATGGGACACGTAATCGAACACGTAGCCCTAGAACTTCAGCAAATGGCAGGAATGCCGGTCGGGTTCGGTCGCACTAGGGAGACTGCGACTCCTGGTATTTACCAAGTAGTAATTGAGTATCAAAACGAACAAGCAGGTCGCTACGCTGCGAGGGCGGGCGTGCGGCTGTGCCAGAGCATTGTCAATACTGGCACTTACTCATCTACAGAGTTAGCCCAAGATTTAAGAGACCTCACAGAGTTTGCTGCGACGGCGGCCCTGGGGCCGAGTACGGAAACACTGATCAAGGAAGCAGAAGCTCGCGGCATTCCCTGGATGCAGTTGAGTGCGAGGTTTATGATTCAGCTAGGCTACGGGATTCATCAAAAACGGATTCAAGCAACTTTGAGCAACCGCACGGGAGTTTTGGGCGTAGAACTGGCCTGCGACAAGGAAGGTACTAAAAATATCCTGGCTAGTGCCGGTGTGCCGGTGCCGAGAGGAACGGTAATTCACTATTTAGACGAACTACGAGGTGCGATCGAAGAAGTTGGTGGCTATCCCATTGTGATTAAACCCCTAGACGGCAATCACGGACGCGGCATTACGATCGACATCAATTCCTGGGAAGTAGCAGAGGAAGCATACGACCTCGCTAGCGCCGCCTCGAAAACTAAAAGCATAATTATTGAGCGCTATTACACCGGTCGCGACCACAGAGTTTTGGTGGTCAACGGTCAAGTCGTCGCAGTTGCAGAACGAGTCCCCGCTAACGTTGTGGGTAACGGCCGACTGACAGTAGAACAGCTAATTGAAGAGGTCAACCGCGATCCGCAACGGGGAGACGGACATGACAATGTTCTCACCCGGATCGTTGTCGATAAATTGTCTTTGGATTTGCTGCAAAAACAAGGATACTCGATGGACTCCGTAGTACCTGCGGGGAAAAGAGTATTTTTGCGGGCGACAGCCAACTTGAGTACCGGGGGAATTGCAGTCGATCGCACCGACGAAATCCACCCCGAAAACGTCTGGTTATTTTCCAGAGTTGCCAAAATTATCGGTTTGGACATCGCCGGCATTGACGTCGTAACCGCCGATATCTCAAAACCCCTGCGCGATGTCGATGGTGTCATCGTCGAAGTCAACGCAGCACCAGGTTTCAGAATGCACGTCGCGCCTAGTCAAGGTTTGCCCCGCAACGTCGCCGGGGCGGTGATGGATATGCTGTTCCCCTCTCCTGGAGTGAGTCGGGTGCCGATTTTAGCGGTAACGGGGACAAACGGCAAAACTACCACCACTCGCCTCCTGGCCCACATTGTCAAGCAGACTGGTCAAGTCACTGGCTACACAACTACTGACGGTACTTACATCGGTGAATATTTGGTGGAAAGCGGAGACAATACCGGACCCCAAAGCGCTCAGTTGATTTTGTCTGACCCGACGGTAGAAGTCGCGGTGCTGGAAACAGCTAGGGGCGGGATTTTGCGATCGGGCTTGGGATTCGACCAGTGCGATGTGGGTGTCGTCTTGAACGTCGCCGCCGACCACTTAGGCATTGGCGACATCGACACGGTGGAACAACTAGCGACCCTCAAGAGCGTGCTCGTCGAGTCGGTGATGCCCAAGGGCTATGCAGTCTTGAACGCCGACGACCCGTTGGTAGCACAAATGGCGCAGCGTGTCAAGGCTCAAATTGCATATTTTTCGATGAACCCGGACAACGAACTGGTTGCCAAACATACCGCTGCGGGCGGGCTGGCTGCGATTTACGAGAATGGCTATTTGTCGATCTTAAAAGGCGATTGGACGCTGAGAATTGAGCAGGCGGTCAACGTGCCCTTGACGATGGGCGGACGCGCACCGTTTATGATTGCTAATGCTTTGGCTGCTTGTTTGGCGGCTTTTGCCCAAGGATTGAAGATAGAGGACATTCGGGCTGCTTTGTCAAGCTTTCAGGCATCGGTTGGTCAAACTCCCGGACGGATGAACCTGTTTAATTTGGGCAGCTATCACGCTTTGCTCGACTATGCCCACAACCCTCACAGCTACAAGGCTTTGGGGAGTTTCGTGCAGAATTGGGATGGAATGCGGATTGGGGTAATTGGTGCGCCAGGAGACAGGCGAGATGAGGATTTTATCCTGTTGGGTAAACTTTCGGCCGAGATTTTCGATCGCATTATTGTGAAGGAAGATCTCGATCGGCGCGGCCGGGAACCGGGTGTTGTGGCAAAGTTAATTTGTCAGGGGATTGCAGAGAGTATGGCTGCACGAACCGGCGCTCAATCTAAGGTTGAATACGAGTTGATTCTCGATGAAACAACAGCCGTTAACAAGGCTTTAGATGAGGCACCGGCTGGCAGTTTGGTGGTAATTTTACCTGAAGGTGTCAACAAAGCTCTGAGTTTAATTGAGGCGCGGAAACCGATTCAGGAGTCTGTGGAAGTTCAAAATGGTTTAGTTAAATCAAAGTCGCAGGAAAGTTTAAAACCGACTGTTGTGAATCAAGGCTAAATTCTTAAGTCTCATTTAATTAATAGGTTGGGTTTACTTGTGTTAAACCCAACCTATTTGCTTGGGAATTTCGCTTTAATTGCCGATCGATCCTATAGGGGCCTAGGGGCCTAGGGCCTAGGGCCTGGTCGAACAAAAGTATGATATAGCAGTCGCCTTAACAGCCTTGGCGGTTGCTATAACTATTCAAAAGGAATAGAAACAATTATTTAAAATTAATTCTGCCAAAATGGCAACACAAGCCAAATTTATTGATTTATTCTGGTAAAAACTGAATTTTTGGGAATCACAAACAGATAATATCATGGCGAATACTCTATTTTTACAACCAAGTTCTCCCCTGGATAATTCCCATCCTAACTATGCTCGTGCTACAGGAGGGGCTGTTTTTTCCCACTATAGTCAAGCGGCTTCAGGAATTTTGACTGTCGCCGAGACAGATGCGTTAGTCAAAGGTGGGGTATCTGCTGCTATTGCTGATGCCAAAGCTCTAGCTGATTTTAGCAATGATCCAAATTTTTCTGCCCTCTTTACTGACAGTGTTGTAATTGGTATTGGTGGAACATCTCAGGGAAGTTCTAGCAGTGAAGGTGACATACTCCCACATCAATCACAAGCTGTCACCATTGATGTGGGCTTCTTTGCAGCCCGATGAAGGGTATGCAAAATTTCCTTCTGGGAGACGATCGAATCAATGGAAAAGGAGGCGATGATATCCTTGAAGGTGGTTCAGGGAAGGATAAGTTGGACGGTGGTGACGGAAACGATAAACTTTATGGTAGCTATGATAATGATACCCTGACTGGTGGTTCGGGTAATGATACCCTGGTTGGTGGTGTTGGCAATGATGTGATGTGGGGCGGGGTAAAGATCTCTTTCTTTTCCAGAATGGTGATAGCTTGCTCACAGGGGAGTTAGATGTTATCAAAGACTTCAAAGCTGATCAAGATCAGATGGGATTGCAGGGATGGGGTACGATTAATGCCTCAGATTTGTTACGGGGAATTGCGACATCACCATTCCAGATCGGCGATACCAAAGATGGTACTATTTTAAGTTCTAGTTCGGGTGGAAAAGTTCTTTTGGAAAGTGTGAAATTAACTCAACTCAGTGCCAATAATTTCATGTTTTCTTAAATAGGCATCCAAATGAGGAGCTTTTCCCAACAGAGTGCTTCTGTCATAGCATGAAATTAACAGCCAAAATAGAGGGCATCCTCAGCTAGGATGCCCTCTATTTTGATCGCTGTCAATCCCCGTGACTAACTTAATTTGGTGCGACGGTTCCGCGATTAAGCTAACTGCTAGAAACTGAAACGGAGGCAGATCCCGAAATCGAGGAGGAACTGCTGTTAGAAGAGCGATCGTGAGAAATTTGTACGGTAATTGATTGACTGGTTTTCGCTTGATCGTCGCCAGAGACAGTGACGATGCTTTGGACTTGCGCGATCGTCTTTCCATCAGGGGAAGCCATTCTGTGGCTAAAAAATTTGGTGTGTTTCATATAGATCAATCTTTGATTGCATTTATTAAACATGGGTTAAATCTTGATTCTTTAGCTCACTGAAGCTATTGAATAGGCAGAAGCGATGACAAAAGCATTACTACCAGATGCCATAGAGATAACGCTAACAGAACTGATAGCCAAGGAGCCATAAGGACCACTGATTGCCAAGTTATTAAAAACACCACCAGTATAGGTTGAACTACCAAAGGCGGCAGCCGAAAATCCAGAAATTGCTAAAGCACCACTGCCATTTAAATAAATAGCAGTCATTTCTGGTAGGGAGTCCAAATAATCGAGATCGGAAACTATCATTTTTTTTCTATCTTCTAACTAGATGACTTTTTAACAGGAGGGGGAGTCTATAGCAATCCTAAATCATTCATGCAGATATGTAGGGGCGGTGCCTGTGAGTGCCCGCCCTCCGAGGGATTGGGCAACCACGGGGAGTAGGGGTCGGATTGCCCCTACAAGAATTATGCAAATGATTTAGGATCGCTATATCAGAATAATCTCTAAGAGTTGACTAAAGGTGGACAACTCTTAGAGATTATTCTGCGCCTTATATATTTAAGAATTGCCAAATAGACAACTCTTAAATATTACATGACTATGGTGCTGCTTGAGCAATAACACTGATGGATTGCTGGCTGGAAAAAGGAGTGACTACCTGAGAAAATGTGGTTTGTGTGTTAGTAGACAAACCAAAAGCTTGGTTGTCACCTTGAATACTAGCTGAATTGCCCGTAACGGAAGATGCGACTCCGTAAAATCCTAATGCTACGACACCAGTTCCAGTATAGCTAGCACCAGAAATTGTGTAAGCGTTGTTAAATGCAAAAGTACCGCCAACGACATCTTGAGTAGCAGATTCCAAGTAATTCAGGTCAGAAACAATCATGGCTTTTATCCTTTTTAAAGTGAGGTTTTTTTGTTTTCCTGTTACCTAATTTAGCTTGCCTTGTGGTGTCTATGTTGCCATTTTGGCAGAAGCTTTTTTCGGTAACAACTTTGTTTGTCTGTAATCAATCTATCAAAGGTAAACAAGGATATGTTGCCAGTTTGGCAGAATCTTTTTCTGTTTTGGCTGAACAACTTTGTTTCCTTCGATGTCCTTAATATAACTAGGCTTTTTCAACCTGTGTTGCCAATTTGGCAGATTTATGATTTTTTTTTGAGATGAATTGGGCACCGGGATAAAACCCTTGGTTTAAGTAGGTTTTACTCATAAATAAGACT
>DPLL01000092.1:0-123 GCA_003542015.1 Microcoleaceae cyanobacterium UBA9251
TGGGTTTTAGGCTTAAGTTGACAGCAATGGGCGCGGTGGAGTGTTCCTACAATGGACGGTGCTGGTTAAACGATCGCCCTAAGCAAACCTGCGCCGCAACAGGGGCTGAATGCTCAGCAGCGC
>DPLL01000092.1:189-3912 GCA_003542015.1 Microcoleaceae cyanobacterium UBA9251
GCTAGGGACCAATCGCTGTGTAGGTACAAATAGCGGATGGGTTCGATCGCATAACTGAGAGGATTGAGTGTCACTACAACTTGTAACCAGTCTGGCATAAACGACAGCGGGGCGAGGGCTGTGCTNNCCCAAAACTAACAACAGGACAATTAGGGCGATCGCGCCTAGTCCAGCAAGTCCGGGGAATCCAGAACCCAAAAAGGCTCCAGCCGTTACAATTGCGCCTGTTTGGATCAAGCTGAGGGTGACGATGAAAATAGCCGAAGCTAGGACGATGGAAAATCTGGAAGCTAGGGGCGCGACTAATAGGCGGTTGAGAAATCCGAATTCGCGATCGAACATAATCGGCAAACCGGCATTCAGCGCTCCAGCAAAGGCTGTAAAAACGATTACACCAGCACCTAGAAATTGTCCGTAATTCTCGCTTTCTCCGAACAAGCCTGCGGGTGCATTTTCAAACAGGGCTCCGAACAAAACCAACCACATCAGCGGCTGAATAATGCCTGCAATTAGCGTCGAGGGGCGGCGCTGTAATTGAATAAACAGGCGTTTGGTTAAGGCGAGTGTTTCTTGGATGAAGTCGCCCAGCAGGGAACTGTTGGGGGCTGTAATGGCCGTTGAGGGCGATCGCTGCTGGTTGAGGTTGTTGGGGGATGTAACAGTACCGCTCATAATTACTTGTTTGCGCTGATTTTGATTAAATCTAACTATCTTTAGGGTAGCAAGTCTGGAGGTATTGGTGGCGATCGGCGGGCGATCGAACTAAAATTGAGAATAAGCTCATCAAATATGCTGAATAAAAACTTGAGTTATTAGGAGGATTGGCTGATGTCATCAAGCGTGATCGCCACTTTGGTCGAGATGATGGAATCTCTGCCAGAAACTCTGCAAGATAGAGTTGTTGAACATTTGCGAGAATATCTTGAAGACTTGAGGGATGAAGAACAGTGGAATGTATCTTTTCAGAATACAGAACAATCGCTGATTGTGGCAGCACAGCGCGCCAAACAGGAAATCTCCGCAGGAAAAGCACAGCCATTAGATATTGATATAGGTTTGGAAATACCAACACTAGCCGACTATCCCAGTCGCCGAGAATTTATGCAATTGTCGCTAGAAGAGAGGCGAAATATTTTATAAAGACAAGCTGAGGTAATGTTGCAGCATTACCAGGAAGATAGAGAATGGCAAGAATTAGAAGCGGGAGATTTAATTGACTACTAACTCTCCTTCTCCTAAACGGGGTGATATTTGGTTGGCTAATTTTGACCCAACACGGGGAGCCGAAATCAAAAAAATTCGTCCGGCTGTAGTAGAGTATGAGTAGTTACTTATCAAGGGCGATCGCACTTGGTTTAAGTAAGGGCGATCGCAGACTTACAACTTAGCATTCCCAGGTTACGCAGTCAGAAGGCAGTTATGGTTTAGCAGCTTTAACCACATCCTCAACCATTTTAATCGCCTCTTTGATTGCCATTTGACCGCTTTCTACGGCCCTAATTAAATCCTGAGCATCTTTCGGGCTAATTAAATCGAGCCTGACGGGTTCTTTCAAGGAAACAATAAATTTAGTTTTATCGCTGTCTTTCAGGTTATAGGCTTTTTCTTTGGCTTCAATATCTGTTAGCTGTTTTTCTAAGTTTTTAAGCATTTCTGATTTTTTTCCCTCATTAAAAGTGCCATCAAATATTCGTTTTACCCCTACAAGAGCAGCAGCACCTAAAGCTGCACCGCCAACAACTAATCCTACGGGAGGTGCAACGGCTACTAACCCAAATAAAAATGATGCACCACCGAAAGCTGCCACCGCCGCACCAGCACCGGCAGCCCCCACCACACCAATGCCAATATCTGCTAAAATCCCTAATTTATCATGTGGGTTTTTTTTCAGTTGCTCTATTGACTTCAGAATTTGCTCTTTGGTTGGCGTTTTATTTGCCGACATATTAGACCTCAATTTTTTTGCTAATTTTGGCAGTTAAGCAGTGATGACGTTGCGGAAAATTGTATTGAAAACGTCTATCAGTAGTTGAAAAAATGCTTTGGCAATCTCAATAATGTTTTGAGCAATTCCAATAATTCCATCATCAGACACCTCTTTGCCTTGGGCGCGTTGATCGAGTCGGTGGCCGGCTATTGCACCAATTGGGATACCCAGCGCTGTTGCCAAAGGTGCTAATAACGGGCCGACAAATGGTATCGAATTTGCCAAAATTCCTACAGCGGCGCCAACAGCAGCCCCTATCGCTAAATTGGAATGCGCTTTGACAAATTCTATGATTTTAATCAGGAGAATTTTACCGATGAATAAAACTTTGTTACCAGCTTTTTTCGTGTATGTGGCGAGTTCATGCAGCCGGATCGAGACTTCATGCGGCAAGCCGATATCATTTAACCACACATACAAGTCGCTGCTACTCATTGCATCAGCATCGACTTGCCAGAGAGCCATTTTTAAATTAGCTTGAGGTAGGGATAATGAACTAGACATGGGTTTTTTTCCTGTTGTAAATTACAAAATTTTTACGAACATTTCACTAGGCGAAAAGCCCCTAAACATCGCTCACCGATGCGGCCACATTTTGAGCAACTTTTTTCGCCGCTGGAGTAACGGATGTAGCCACATTTTGAGCAACTTTTTTAACTGTTAGGGATGGACTGTACCATCTGGCATTGTTGCACCCGTCAGGGTGACATTTTTAAAATCATTCAGTTGAGTTAAGTTAGAGCTTTTTAGATTGGCATTCTTAAAACTAGCACCATCAACCATTTCATTTTTCAAGTCATCCCAGATCACCAGCGATAAGTCAGCATTATCTAAAATTGCTTTTGTCAATTTTAGACTCCTTCCTAGCCGAGCATCCTTCAAGTTAACACCACTTAAATCAGCTTCGGAAAAATCAGCAGCCTCAATCTTTGAACCACTTAAATCTGCACCTTTTAAATTAGCACGGATTAGGGTAACTGGTCCAGAAAATCTAGCTTTGCTTAAGTTCGCGTTGCTCAAATTAACGCCATCAAAATTATTATCGGATATTGTAGCCCCACTTAGGTTAGCACCGCTAAGATTAGCGCCTGTTAAATTTGTACTTCCAAGCGTGGCATCTGCTAAATTAGCACCCGCTAAATTAGCATTTTTCAGGTTAGCACCGTAAAGGGCAACTCCTTTAAGATCGGCACCTTGAAGGTCGCAAGCTGGACATACACGAGTTTCTTTTAAACGCTCAACAGCTTGACTGACAGATAAAGAAGATGGCGTATTTGTTGCAGATGGAGATGCCGTCGCATTCGGAGATGGCGTAGCTGTTGGAGATGGAGATGCCGTCGCATTCGGAGAAGGAGTTTCTGGTACTAAAGCCGAAGCCGTTGGCGATGGCGTTGGTGTTTCCGCAACCAAAGGTGTTGGAGAGGGAGTTTCTGATAGTGCAACTGAAGGAGTTGGAGACGGTGAAGTCGTAACTTCTGACTTCCTTGTCACTACTAAAGCTGCAATCACTAGAATTCCTACAAAAATAATCCCCGACCCCAATACTATCGCTAACGGAAAAGTACGCTTTTCCGAGTTCTTGTCATTTTGCTCGTTCATATAACAATTACTCAGTAGATATTAATTTTTAGGTTTTACTCATTGCTTCAATGCCCCTTCTTAAGAAGTTTTACTTTAATTTTTATGTCGTGTCAAGTAGGAGAATGTCACAATTTGCCAGGAGTTAATAAAATTAG
>DPLL01000429.1:0-407 GCA_003542015.1 Microcoleaceae cyanobacterium UBA9251
AAATCACAAATCACAAATAACTACCGCCAATAAGGCCGGCCTTTCCAAAAAACACCCACCGCAACTCCGATGAGTGCAGTTTCCGATAAACTTGCTAAAAAAGGAGGTATGGGCAGGAATGACTTTAACAGCAAACCTAGGAGTATGCAGAAAACTAAAAACCACAAACTAATTCGGTTGAGCAAAAATTGCTGCTGCCAATACTCTAAAAAGTAAACTGCTAAAGCCCCCATTCCCACTGCTATAGCGAAAGGTATCAACATCCCCAGNNTTCAATTTTATAACAATTTGGCAGAGCCGATCGACATCTTCCTCCTCTTTAAGTAAAATAAAGATCTAGGGTAGTCTCTTGACAAATTAACCCAGAGTACCTACCTATTAGTTGTTGGAACCCTGAAAGGAAAAAA
>DPLL01000429.1:441-2868 GCA_003542015.1 Microcoleaceae cyanobacterium UBA9251
TCGCCTGTCAAAAATGGCGATCGCTTTTTATCTTTATATTTAACAGCAACTTCCGCAATTTTGGGCTGACATTTCTCGAACTTGCTGTTGAATTGGCAGCCCAAGATTGCAAATTCAGTCCCTNNTTCGTAGTAAAAAATGGGTCAAATATCCTCCCCCGCACTTCCTCACTAATTCCCACCCCGCTAGCGGTTGCGAGGCGATCGCAATTTAATATTTGTCATATATCTTAATCCTTTCGAGCTAAGCCTTGAATGCTAACTTGCAAAATAGACAAACCCAAAATCAGCAAAAACAACACCAGCCCGATCGTACAAGCATAACCAATTTCCAAATCCTTAAAAGCCCGTTCATAAAGATAATAAACAACAGTCTTAGAACTATTGCGAGGTCCGCCTTGAGTCATAATATAAACTTCTTCAAAAACCTTAGTAGCAGAAATCGCCGAAATGACCGCCACCAAAAATAAATAAGGCTTCATCAGCGGCAAAGTAATATCCCAGTGCTTCCCCAAACCATCAGAACCGTCAATAGCAGCCGCTTCGTAAAGTTGAGCCGGAATAGCTTGCAGCCCAGCCAAATAAATCACCATGTAATAACCCAAGCCTTTCCAGATAGTAACAACCATCACGCTAAAGATTGCCAACTTCGGATTAGCCAGCCAAGAAACAGCAGGTAAACCAAACAATTCCCCCAACTGATTCAGCAATCCATTTTCTGCAAACAGCCACTTCCAAGCAATACCTGCCACCACCATTGAAATTACCGCCGGCGTGTAGTATGCTGCTCGAAACCAGTTCATCCCTTTGAGTTTTTGGTTGCACAAAATAGCCATTCCCAAAGGCAAAATAACCAAGACAGGCACAACGCAGGTGAGGTATAGCAGCGTATTGCTCATAGTTTGCCAAAAAACTCGATCGCCCGCCAACCTCTCAAAATTCTTCAACCCCACCCACTGAGGCGCTTGAGTTAAGTCATACTCATAACTGGTAAAACTCAAATAAAAAGCTTGCAAAGCCGGCCACAAAACAGTCAAACTCAGAACAAATAAAGCCGGAAGCAAAAACAAATAAGGCGTGGAGTATCGTCGCAAAAAAGTCAAAGGCATAAATTGGTTATTAGTTATTAGTTATTGGTGATTAGTTATTGGTTATTAGTTANNCCACTTTCTCCCTCTTTCACCTCAAAAGTAACATTGCAAGCTTGAGGCTGATCCAAAGCTTGCACGCACAATTCTGCAATATCTTCCCGACTGACTTTACCTTTAATATTGTCTCCTTGGTCGAACATTAAAGCTTTACCCCCAGGCTCTTCTGTCAAAGCGCAAGGTCTGACAATAGTATAAGGTATGCGACTCGATCGCAGGCAATCTTCCCCTTTCAATTTCCAAGTCAAAATTCCCCCCAACATCTCATTCATTCTGACTGCGGGCGGTTCCTCTTCCAAATTAATTCCGGGGCGGCCAGGGCGAGTAACTCCGGCTGAACTCACCATCACAAATCGCGGCAAAGCTATGCCGTCACAAGCTGCGACAGACTCTAATTGCAGTTGAAAAATACCCGGTCTAAATTTTGGGTTTAGCGCGCCATCATATTCAAATTTGCTCAGCATTAATTGGAATGAATAAATGTGGCTAGTGTCTAATTTTGCACCAGAATTTACTGTTTTGGCGCGAAATACTGGAATTAATTTGTCTAAGGGAATGGTGACAGTAATCCAGATATTGTAAACGGTGTCAAAAGAATAGCAATAGCCAATTCCGTCCCATTTAGCTTCGCTGCGAATAATAAACTTGTAGCGTTGGCCATCGCCTTTAACGCGCAGTTGGATGCTGCTAAATCCTGTAAGATCGATGGGCGGGTCAAAGTTGCGAGTGCGAACCGAAGCAAAGCCGCCGGAATTGGCAGTAGAAACATTCCCCGTGAATAAGGCTGTATTGTCTGTCAGTCGAATCGAACTTTCGCTGACTCCACCCATCACGATGTCGTCGATTGCTCCCCAATTTTCTTTTAAATCTTGGCTGGGTTTTGTGAAGTCGAAAATGGTTTTTTTGCCGGATTTCATGAGCTGGTTGCGAACAGCTTTGACTAAATTATTGAGGCCTTTATATTCGACTATTTCGGGAACATCGACAACTTCTGGCATATAAAATTTGATGCCTTGATAGTATTTTTCGCGGGTTGGGGTGTCTCCTTCTACGGGTTGAACTTTGGTGCCGGTGCAGCAGATAACTGCTTCTACGCCGCTTGTTACTAGCGGTGTAAGTGTTTCTGGTAGAGTGATATCTGCCTCGACTAATTCGACATTTTGACCGAGAATTTCTTGAGCTCTTTTGGTATCTCTAACGAGGGCTCTTACTTTTATGCCCCGCTGTTGCAGCCGCTGCACTACTCGCTTACCAACGCCGCCGGTGGCACCGGCTACCAG
>DPLL01000328.1 GCA_003542015.1 Microcoleaceae cyanobacterium UBA9251
CTAGCAGTCGCGAACAGGCTGAAGAATATCACCAACAATTCCGCGCCGAACAAGAATGGATCGAGGAATTAGAGCGGCTGCGTCAAGTGAATTTTTACGATTTAACCGCTTTACCTTGGACTGGGAATTTCTAGAATTTCAGGACTAAAGTCCTTACTACGAACCAAAATCAGGTTGGTAGTAAGGTCAAAGTTTTAGGACGTTACTGACTAATTTATCGACGATCGCTAAAAATCGAGTGCAGCCTAAACTAGCGGGTGTTTCAGTTAATTTCGACCTGACGACGCCAACTCCTTTACAGCAGAAAGTCTTCGATTTGCTGGGGGTTTCGCTGACATTGCAGTCATGTATCCGGCGGGGGCTAAAGCCCGATCGCCCTACTGATGGGGGCAATACTAGGAACTTTAAGAGCACGGGGGGGAAGTTGCGTTTCAGGCACAGTTACCTTGAGGTAATCGGCGATCAACTCACCATACTTTTTCTGGATTTCGACAGGCAGAAATTTGAATCCAAGGGTCTTTGATCGACATTCAGGGGAGCCACAACAACATTCTGGAATGGCAATGGAAATATACTCCGTTGTCTCGTAGTCCCAGGTAAGCTCGCTACCAGAAGGAATATCAACCAATGCCACGAAATCGTAGGCTCCGAATAGATTATTCCGAACCCCTGTGTTTGGGCTACAAGAATGATTGATCAATACTCCTGGTTCATCTAATTCTATATGCAGGTCAAAATCGATCTGAAAAGAGTGAGTAGTTCTTTCTGGCAGGATCTCGACTCGGCGTCCAACCACCACAGTCTCACCTTTACGGAAGCCTCGGCTGGCAAAAACGCCTCTACCTTTCTCTGTTTGCTGGATGAAAATATCGAAACCCATTTTCCTCACTCTTAAGACAAATTACAAATCTAATTCTAATTCTACGAGGTTAGCGATCGGCAGCGACACTGGAACGTTAATTGGCTCAGTATCCGCATCTGACAGCGCTGCGACAATCGGCTCGTTGACTTGTATTTCGCCATCCTGCTCAGCATCCTGAAACTTGCTTTGACCAAAAACCATTGCCACCAGTACAAAAGCTGCGCCAATCAGACCGCGTACTCCCAGTTTCTCTCCCAGTAGTAGAAACGAGAAAACCGCGGCAAAAATTGGCTCAAGCGTATACATTAGCGCCGTCTCATAAGCGTTAACCCATCGTTGAGCCACTACTTGGAGCACAATCGTGGCAGCAGTATCAAACAAACCCAGATATAAGAGAACACCAAGGTTCGCGCTAATTGCTTCCTGTTGTGCAACCAGATCAGGAGCGGCCCAGATTAAAGACACGATCGCTATCACCCAAAGCTGGATCGCGGCGAGTGGCAAAGCGGGGTGCCGCAACGTGATGGACTCAAGCTTCAGAATGTAGATCGAGTAGAGGAAGGCGTTGCCTAACATCAAGAAATCGCCGAACACTAGCTGTTCACTCTCCCAACACATCACTCCAACGCCAAAGATGGCAATTCCTGCGGCGAGGAAAGTTTTTAGGAATACCTGCCGACCCATCAGTTGCCCCAGCAGAGGAACTAGGATGACGTTGAAACTGGCAATGAATGCAGCATGATTGGCCGAGGTAGTCTCAAGGGCAAATGTTTGCAGGTTGAGAGTAGTAAAAATTACCAATCCCAACAATAGTCCATCCCGTAGCAGGGAAAGATTAAGGAAGCGTAAATAGGGGGTAAACGGCAACGCCGCTATTACGAAGCGGGTTGCAAATATTGCAGAAGGAGAAAGGCTGCTGAGGGCTCCCTTGAGAACCGGATAGCTCGTACCCCAAATTAGGGTGACGACAAGCAATACTGCTATCCCCCAAGCATGGAGAGTGTTTGGTGATCTTTGAGACTCACTACTTAATTCTATGGTCATTGAGCAGCATAATCCATTAGCAATTGAACTAAATTTCGTGAGTTAACCGTAAAGAGGTTGACTAGAGTAGGAAATGTCAATATTGATTGTTTCGTCATCAGCGTAGGTAAAAATTAGGTTAGTTCGCTTGACTTCTTCGCAAAGAGGTAAAACTCGATGAACAGCTTTGTTCGTTATACAGCATATTTCCGTTAAAATTTTAGACTTTTTTTGAGCAATGCTATAGAACCCATTGCCGGAGAACCGGAGGGTTTACATGGAACTTACCCCGCACGCGGGGTAAGTTTGGTTGAACTAGCCTTTTAATAGTCGCAAAAAAGAGTTTCGCGAGTATCTCTACCTGTCACCGGATTAGTGCCTTTTGCCACTTGACAAAGTTTTTTCAGCATATCATCTCGCAGCAGTGTCTCAGTAAAATCAGCACCGTCAATGATTGCTCCTTCCAGCCTAGTATTGTAAGCGAAGGCACCCTCAAGGATAGCATTAGTTAAATTTGCTTTCATCATGCGAGCCAAATCCAAAGTAGCACCGGTGAGATTAGCGCCTTCTAAATTTGCCTCTTCCAGATTGGCACCAAACAAGCTGACACCCCGCAAATCTGCATTGGTAAAATTGCTGTTGCGAAGATTGGCTTTATTAAAACTGTCGTCATTGAGAGCTCGTCCACTAAAATCAGCGCCGACTAGGATTTCTTTGTCGTGATCTAGGGCGAAAGCTGGTGCGGGATTAATGCCGATCGCCCCAGCGGCAAATACTGCTATAATTGCCAAAGCGATCGAGAAAGTATAAATATGTTGGCGAATGCGAGAAATCATACCAATTAAAGCTAATGGGAAGCCGTGACAGTTCAGAATTGAATTTTACCAGAAAGCGCGATCGACATCCTCCCCATTCTGACTCCAATTCCCCCCCATCTCCCAACTCTCGCGCGATCGGCACTTTGGGTGAAAACTTAGTCGCCGATTGGTTACAGCAGCAAGGCTGGGAAATCCTGCACCGGCAGTGGTACTGTCGATGGGGAGAGATTGACATCATCGCCCTGGGAACAGATGAAGAAATCGAAAACAAGGAAACTCAGGAAAATTCCCGATTACCAATGCCCAATTCCCGATTCCCGATTCCCGATTCCCCATTCCCGACTTTAGCATTTGTCGAGGTCAAAACTCGCCGTCGGGGAAATTGGGATGCAGATGGAATGCTAGCTGTTAGTGCGGCCAAACAAGCTAAACTTTGGCAAACAGCCGAGATATTTTTAAGCGCTTATCCAGATTTAGTAAATCATCCCTGTCGGTTTGATGTCGCCCTCGTCAGGTGTGAATCTTCTGGGAAAAAGACTCAGAAAATATTACCATCAACTATCGCGACCCCTCAAGTCCCGCTTACAGGCTGCTACCTGCTCACCTTGCAACAATATATTCGATCGGCTTTCAGCAACTAGAAATTTGATCGGATTTGAGATTTTAAATTTGAGATTGGAGATTGGAGATTTGAAATTTGAGATTTGAAATTATGGAAGTGCTGAAGCCCCGATCGCCATAACAGGCAATTTCTCCGACCATAAACTTAGGCCAGAGTTTCTGGACAATATCCCAGGCCCTTGACAAACTGCTGGCGAAACGCTTCAATTTCTTTACGATCAGGACTTCCGTGACAAACCACCGCAACCTGGTAACGGCGCATGACGCTCAGGGGCGACTGTCCCGTTTCCAAACTCCAAAGTGCCATTTGCAACCGAATTTCAGGATCGTAAGGAATCCCGAGTTCGTTCATAAACGCCCGAAAATTCCCGTGCATTTCTGGAGTTAAATATTGGCTCATTTTCACCTTCACCACCCAGCCGTCAATTTGATGAATAACAGTGATAAATTGCAAGGGAAGATGATGAGCCGTGCGTAGGTAATCCACGACTCTCAGAGTAAGGCTAGTATTGGCGATGTAGTAGAGGTATTCCATAACGTTCCTTCGATTAAAGCTGATACTACACCTCTATCCTCCCTGGCCATACCCGCCGCCACAAGGGGAAAATCACCCGACTTTGGATGGGGGTTTTTACCCAATTTGTTACCCAGTTGACAGATTTTTTGATAGGAATTCACTTGATGACAGAGATAGACTGGTCTTTGGACGGTTATGACTACGAACTTCCGCCCGATCGCATTGCCCAAAATCCCGTAGTGCCGAGGGACAGTTCTCGCTTGCTGGCGGTAGATTCTCCCAGCAGCCAGCAACACCGGATTTTCCGGGATTTACCAGATTTGCTGGAACCGGGAGACTTGCTGGTACTGAACAATACCCGCGTGCTCCCAGCTAGGCTTTACGGGCACAAACCCAACGGGCCCGCTGTGGAGATTTTGTTGATGGAAGAACGAGATCGCAACTGCTGGCTGGCTTTGGTTAAGCCTGGAAAACGCTTGAAGTTGGGAGCAAAAATTGAGTTCGATCCGATCTGCCATGAGGAAGCAGCAGGCCCTTGTTGTTGCATTCCCCAAGGGGCCGTAGCCACACTAACCGATCGCCTGACTGCCACAGTTATAGAAAGGGACGATGCCACAGGAGGGCGGCTGTTGGAGTTTAACCTCCCAACAGAGATGTCTCTCATACCGTTTTTGGACGAATACGGCCACGTACCCCTGCCGCCGTACATTGACAATTCCCAAGCTGCGCCGGAACAGTACCAGACTGTTTATGCCGATCGACCAGGGGCGATCGCAGCCCCCACTGCTGGCCTACACTTCACCGAAGAAGTGTTCAGCCGCTTGCAGCAGCGGGGAATCGAAACAACTTTTGTCACCCTCCACGTCGGGGTAGGAACTTTTCGCCCCGTGGAGGTGGCAGACGTGACGACTCACCGAATGCACGGGGAATGGGTGGAAGTATCCCCCGCCACCGTCGAGAAAATCCGCGAAACTCAAGCCAGAGGCGGGCGGATTATTGCTGTGGGTACGACAGCAGTGCGAGCTTTAGAGGGGGCTGCGGCGGCTACAGCAACGCCAATTGCTGATTTTCCCTTGCAACCTTTTTCTGGCCAGACAAATTTGTTTATTTATCCGGGTTATAAATGGCGGGTGGTAGATGGGATGATTACCAATTTTCACTTACCCCGCTCTACTTTGCTGATGATGATCAGTGCGATGATTGGTCGATCGCGGGTGCTGGATTTGTATCGAGAGGCGATCGCCCAGCAGTACCGCTTTTATTCCTTTGGCGATGCCATGCTGATTTTGCCCGAAGCCTATGCGATCGAAGAGGGGATTGACTGATGGGGCATCGGGCCAACCCAATGCCCCGTCTTCCTGTTTTACTCTTCCTCTTCTTCTTCATTACCGGGATACACAAAGCTGTTGGAACGCCCAGTCAGAACGGATTTGCCCAGGGACAAAGCTTTCTGAGCTGCCACTACAGCTTTGCGCTTCCAGGTTGCCTTACGCATATTCTTCTTGGATTTTGAGGTTTTCTTCTTAGGGACTGCCATGACTGTAAATACTTGCTGCTGATATAGACAAACAAACATTCTAGCCGATTTTGTCGGCAATGCTTTCTCCAGGTTTGTTTTCAGTATGCGATCGAAGATCAGCTTGACAATTAAATTGATTTATGCTATATCCTCTAAATTAACAAAAGGCTGGATTTTGGGCGATCGGTGTCTTCTAACTTAGCCTTCTTCCTTCAACATCCGGCCAGTGAGAGATGTTTTCAAAGAGTCTGCGTAGCAAATCTTAACGCCAGCAACATATTTCCAGGGTCGAGAGGTTGGTAAACTGGAGAGCGTACAAAGTACAGCAGCATTGACCTGAATACCACACAGAGCCAAACTGCGATCTTGGCGATCGCTGAGTGGAAATACAAGAGCGCGTCACTGGCGATCGCAGTACCATGCCAACCAAAACCAGCGAGTAGTTATAACCGAAATCCAATAAACCTATGGTAGATTCCCTCAAAAAACCCGCCTTTGAAGAAATGCGGCCAGGAGTGAAAACCCCTGCCAAAGAAACTATCCTCACGCCGAGATTTTACACGACAGACTTTGACGAGATGGCCAAAATGGACATCTCGGTAAATGAAGCCGAACTAGAAGCAATCATCCAAGAGTTCCGCGTTGACTACAACAAAAACCACTTCGTGCGGGATGAGGAGTTCGCTCAATCTTGGGAGCACATTGACGGCGAGAAGCGCCAGTTGTTCATTGAGTTTCTAGAACGTTCCTGCACCGCTGAGTTTTCTGGGTTCTTGCTGTACAAAGAATTGGGACGCAGGCTCAAGGACAAAAATCCGGTGCTGGCGGAGGGTTTCATGCTGATGTCCCGCGACGAAGCGCGGCACGCCGGATTCCTGAACAAAGCTCTCTCGGACTTTAATTTGTCCCTGGATTTGGGTTTCCTGACCAAGAGTCGCAGCTACACTTTCTTTAAGCCGAAATTCATTTTCTACGCTACTTACTTGTCTGAAAAGATTGGTTATTGGCGCTACATCACGATTTACCGCCACTTGGAAGCGCATCCTGAAGACCGGATTTATCCGATTTTCCGATTCTTTGAAAATTGGTGTCAGGATGAAAACCGTCACGGAGATTTCTTTGATGCGGTGATGAAAGCTCAGCCTCAGATGTTGAACGATTGGAAGGCGAAACTTTGGTGTCGTTTCTTCTTGCTGTCGGTGTTCGCCACAATGTATCTCAATGATATCCAGAGAGGCGGTTTTTATCGCTCGCTCGGCCTAGATGCTCGCGAGTACGACATCGAAGTCATTAAAAAGACCAACGAAACCGCCGGCAGAGTATTTCCAGTCATGCTAGATGTGAACAATCCAGAATTTTATGAACGCCTGGATGTTTGTCTCAAGAATAATCAGCAATTGACAGCAATTGTAGCTTCTAATACTCCGAAATTCTTGCAATTGTTCCAAAAATTGCCTCTGTATTTGTCCAACGGCTGGCAATTATTGAAGCTTTACTTCATGAAAACAATCGAGTCACCTTCTACAGAAGGTGCTGTGCATTAAGTTTGAGTTTTTGCTCCTCTTTTAGGGCGGTTCTGCGACAAGCAGAGCTGCTTTTTTTGGTATAATTTATCCTGTCGGCCCCGAAGAATTAGTATTATTGAACCGCGAAGACGCTTATCACACGAAGGAAGAAGGAAGAAGAAGCAAGAAGAAGGAAGAAGTAGATCATCTTCTACTCTGCTCTTTATGCAACTGATTCGTTTGCTGGGGAACTAGAAGATATTGTGAGACAATGGATAGAATGGCAGTAGCACATTACAGCAACTCAACTCAGTATTTTTAAGTTAGCGCCCTCAAATCTAGCATCTACTATTTTCTGCTGTTTTATGAAATTCAACAAAAAACAATTCAACCAATCAACTTGGGTTTTTTCCCTGGGAATGCTCGGCGTTTTCCTCATCTCCTTAACTCTCCGATTTTGGGAACTAGAGCGATTTAATACTTTAGTATTTGACGAGGTTTACTACGCTAAATTTGCCAACGATTATCTCACAAAAACTCCTTTTTTCAACGCTCACCCGCCTCTGAGTCAATACATAATTGCGATCGGCATTTGGATAGGTTCTCACCTTCCCTTCGGAAAAACCGCCGTAAACAGTATGACCGGTTCCCTGCTTTCCCCTTGGGATTATCGCTGGATCAATGCTCTCACAGGCTCCTTTATTCCCCTAGTTGTCGGAGCCCTAGCCTATCAGCTAGTTCGCCGTCCCAGTTATGCTTTTATTGCTGCTTTATTTGCCGCCTGCGACGGTTTATTTTTAGTCGAATCTCGCTACGCACTGAATAATATTTATCTGGTATTATTGGGAATTTTGGGTCAGTTATTTATCCTGAAATCCGTCGAATCTGAAGGCAAAAAGCGCTGGAATTGCTTGATACTAGCGGGTGTTGGTTTCGGCGCATCTGCTGCTATTAAATGGAACGGTTTATGGTTTCTATTCGGCACTTATCTGATTTTAATATGCGCTTGGGCGGTGCGTTTGATTCAGGGAAAAAAAGGAGAGGAAGAACCCAGCCGCGAGGGAAATTCGGCTCTGATTCCCGGCGAAAGTCCGGTGCAAAAATTGACAGAACTCAACTTTTTAGAAGTAGGGCTAAGTTTAGCTATTATTCCTATTTTAGTTTACAGCATATCTTGGATTCCTCACCTGCTACTCAATCCAACTCCCAATTTCTGGCAGATGCAAACGGAAATTTTGACTTATCACCAGCGGATTAAAAGTGGCCCAGACGTGCATCCTTACTGTTCCGCGTGGTACGGTTGGCCTTTGATGCTGCGCCCGATAGTTTACTTCTACAAAACTGCTAGCAGCAATGCACAACCCGATCCGGTTTTGCCGCCTTTACCTGAAGGTGCAACTCAGGTAATTTTTGACGTTCACGCGATGGGAAATCCGGCTCTCTGGTGGCTGTCTACCTTAGCTTTAATGTTAGTAGTGGCAATTTTAGTTCACCGGATTTGGGTGTGGGTGAGAACGCGCAGCGAGGCTTCTGTGGCACTAATAGAACAGCAGCAGCTTTTGTTTCCCCCGACTGTTGAAATGTGGCTGACACTCTATTTAATAGTTAACTGGGCCGCTAATTTGCTGCCTTGGGTAAAGGTGACTCGCTGCATATTTTTGTATCATTATATGGGCTGTTCTGTATTTGCATCCCTAGCACTTGCTTGGTGGGTTGACAGGTGGCTGCACAGCCCTCTAACCCGCCTCCGAGGGATGGGAGTGACGATTATTTTTCTGGTTGTGGGTGCTTTTATTTTTTGGATGCCTATCTATTTGGGGCTGCCTTTGTCGCAAATGGAATGGAAAATTAGGATGTGGCTTCCCTCTTGGATTTAAGTTAGATAAGACTTACGCAGACTCTATTTGTAGGGTGCTTATGCACCTTACAAATAGAGCGAGTAGATTAGATAGCTGTGAGATCGGCGAGGATTATTTTTGATACAATGCTCGATAGACTGGTTCGCCGCGTTTTAGTCTACCAATTTCTCTTTCAGTCGCCACAGGTAGGGGATTTTCTGCTAACCATTCGCCATTGTTTTGACGCTGAAAGCTAGGGTGAGATGAAAAGCGATCGCACATTTCCCTTTCTACTTCTTCAATATCAGATTGAATAAAAACTTCGCCACCAATTGCCAGATAAGTTGCCAAATCATTCACTAATTCCGGTTGGACTACCCGCCGTTTATGGTGTTTGTTTTTGAACCAGGGATCGGGAAACTGAATGCTAACCCGCTGCAAAATACCTGCGGGAAAAGTTGCTAAAATTGGCTTCATGGAACTATTCGCATTACAAAACAAATAGTGCAGATTTGTCAAGCCTTTTTCATCCCGCCAAACATTCGCCTCTTCTACTAAAGGTTCCCGAATTTCTAATCCGAGAAAATTCCAGTCTGTTTGGATTTGCGCCATGTGCCATAAAAACCGTCCTCTGCCGCAGCCGATATCTAAATGCAGCGGCAAATTTAAGTCAGTATAGATTTTTGTCCAATCCGGGGGACTTGCGGATGCTTGATATCTCATGGATAGTGGATTGACGTGTTCCCTAACTCTAACTCTTGCCAATTTTGATGTCTCCTGAATGTAATTTTTCACCGCTGATGAAGGCAGATTAACACAGATTAACGCAGATGAATACTGATTTTTGTGATGTTGTTTAATTCTTGTTCTCGAATTAGCGATCGCCAAATTAGAAATGAAAAATAGCAGTGTTACGGTTTTTCATTTCTAATTATTATATCAAGCTTCTGGTTCCAGGCCTGCTGCTGTTAATTGTGCAGCTAGTCGATCGGCTCGTTTTTGAACAATTGCTCTTTCCTGCCTTTCTCTTTCTACCATTTCTGCTCCCCACAATAACATCTGTCCGCTTTCATCCCACCAGCGCAACCAATATCCAGTTCTTTCAGCTTTTGTTCCCTCCCAAACGCCCAGAAATAACCCTACTCCTGGAATCCAATAACGACCGTTTAAATCGGGTTGTTGTACTTCATAATTTCCTAATGAATCCAACTGGTACATTTCTAGCACTCCGGTGGCCTGCTCAAAAAGTGCATAGATTGGAACTCGCAATACTTGTTCGTAAAAAAACCATTTCCCTGGTGGATAAGTTTTTTTGTTGGAATATTCATCATTGGCCGTCGCCGACAAAAATTCCATGACTATATCTGGAATTTCCCCTTCTAAGTTCGGAGTGTAACTGCGGCGGATTTCTTGACTAGAAAGCGGCTGTACGTTGCGGGCATAAAACCAATCTGGGGCTTTGATAACGAGCTTGTTGTCTACTGTCGCACAAATCCCCATATTTGGAGCAATTAATATTCCTTCTACAATTAGCCCCGCAATTTCTAATATTTCTCGCAAGGCCGCAGCTAGCAAGGGCTGGTCGATATTTTCCACAGGTTCCTCGTCTAAAATGAAATCGTCTGGCAATTTTTCCCAGGTAATTTTCAAGTCGGTTGTACTGACTGTCATGGTATTTTACCTCTTACTAAGATTGTGGGAGGGCGGCTCGCAATACTTCTTGATGAAAGAGCGATCGCCCTACTATAAATTTTATCCTTTCTGGCGATAAGGCGTCGCCATTTGCATAGTGTTCGATCCAGGTTTTGCTGATTAAATAAGGATCTTCTGGCAATTCTGATAATAAGTATCCCGGCATTTCTAACTCGTCCATCAACTGACTGACTTTGGGATCGTAGCTGAGAGCAAAACAGCGGCATTCTTCCGAAGCGGCCATAATTAAACTATGGTAACGCATCCCGATCGCCATTTCTACTCCCCGGAATACTCCTTTCAATTTCCTCGGATCTTCTAAACTGAGAATCCGGCTGGTTGTCGGCATCGCTTCCTGTAGATATTTCGCGATTTCTAAGTCTTGAGAAGCTTGAAAAGGCAGCAGTAAAATTAAGGTACGAGTGGCTTTTTGAAAGTCAATTAAAGCGCGAGTTAGGGTTGACAAACGGGCGGGAGTTAGTGTAGGATGGTTACGCAAACAAACCGCAACTCTCGGCGCTGGTAAATCCCACAAACCAGACACTGGCAAATTTTCCAAAGCCCACACGGGATCGGGCGCTAAAGTAAAGGGAATTTGCCAATCTGCAAGTAAAGTAGCTGAGCCTTTATCCCGCACGCTAACGGCATTACATCCAGCAAAACACCGCTGAGATAACTTACGGGTAATTTCTCGATTCAAAGGCCCAATTCCCTGGGCCCAAGCAATAGTTTTTAAGCCCATCTGTTGCGCTAATCCCATCAAACCGCCATAATAAAATGGGCTGATCGTGCTAGTAGCGTCTTGGATTAAACTGCCGCCTCCCCAAATCAGCGCATCTGAGGTGCGGAGTGCTTCGAGGACTTGAAAGGCATTCATGCGATCGCGCGCTTGCACTCCGTACCTGCGATTTGTCTCGACAGGATTGCCAGAAAGGACGATCGGCGTCACATCATCTGGTAACATCTGTAATAGCGAGGCCAGCAGCGCCTCGTCGCCGCCGTTGCCTTTGCCGTAATAGCCGCACAAAATTGCTCGCATTTTTACTCTTTTATTTGTTTACGATGGGGAATCTAACTATTACCATATCTAATTGTTGCAATCCATAAATTCTTTTAACCGTCAATAGTCAACAGTNNACAGCCTTAAACAACTAAATACATCTTTGATCTACCTTGTTCCATCTTATTTCAGAATACAAAAAATGCACGCTTTGTCAATTCCCACCTGGATTATTCACATCTCTAGCGTCGTCGAGTGGATTGCCGCCATCTGGCTAATTTGGACTTACGGCGAAGTCACCCAAAATCGAGCTTGGTGGGCCCTTTCCGCCGGGATGTTACCCGCTCTAGTCAGCGCTATGTGTGCCTGTACGTGGCACTATTTTGATAACTCTCCAGCCCTCGAATGGATCGTTACCCTGCAAGCGGCCATGACTCTCATTGGCAATTTTACTCTATGGGCGGCGGCTTGGTGGATTTGGCGATCGGCTCAACCCGTCGAAAACATTAAAAATTAAACAAGGGGTCAATATTTTGAAAAATATCACTATTTGGGCGACATTAGCGGCGAGTTCACTATTGTTTACAGCCGGATTTTTACTCCCCAGCAAAGCTAGCAACACTCCCTTACAACTCGCCCAACAAGTTAACTGTAAAAGTCCTCAAACGACACTGGACATGAATATGTGTTCTAGTCAAGAGTTTCAGACAGCAGACAGAAAACTCAATCAAGTATATCAGCAACTTCAGCCAAAACTCAACAGCCAACAAAAGCAAAGATTGACGGTGGCACAGCGTACTTGGCTCAAGTTTAGGGATGAATCTTGCGATTATGAAAAGGGGCAGTTTGAAGGCGGTACTTTGGCTGCTTCTACCTACGGTTATTGCAGAGCCAAAGTGACACAAGAACGCATTAAAGACTTGGATCGTTATTTGAAACAAGCAAGTTTGTAAGTAAATCAACGATGTACAATCTCACATCTAATTACTCTTTTCTCTGCGCCCTCTGCGACGAAAGCGGTTCATTAAAAAGGGGGTAACTAACTCAGGTTTAGTATAAAATATCACATCTAAAATCAATTTATCTTTATCTACGCGGATGGTGTACAATCTAAAATCTAAAATGTAAAATCTAAAATCCCTATGTCCTTCGTTGGTTTGCACATTCACAGCGATTATAGCCTGCTAGATGGGGCCTCTCAGCTACAGCAGCTAGCTGAACGGGCGGTAGAATTGGGGATGCCCGCGATCGCCCTTACGGACCACGGGGTGATGTATGGGGCGATCGAACTAATCAAAGTTTGTCGAAATAAAAATATTAAGCCGATTATTGGCAACGAAATGTACGTCGTCAACGGCGACATAGAAGTAAAAGTTCGAGGTAGAAGAAAATACCATCAAGTTGTTTTAGCTAAAAATACCCAAGGTTATAAAAACTTAGTTAAATTAACTACAATTTCCCATTTAAAGGGAATGCCAGAAAGAGGTATTTTTGCCCGCCCTTGCATCAATAAAGAACTGCTAAAACAATACTCCGAAGGCTTAATTGTTACCAGCGCTTGTTTGGGTGGAGAAGTTCCCCAAATGATTATGCAAGGAAAGCTAGATGTTGCCCGCGAAGTCGCCCAATGGTATAAAGAAGTATTTGGGGAAGATTACTATTTAGAAATTCAAGACCACGGTTCCCAAGAAGACCGAATGGTTAATGTTGAAATAGTCAAAATTGCCCGCGAACTAAACATTAAAATAGTCGCTACCAATGATTCTCACTATATTTCTTGCAACGACGTCGAAGCTCACGATGCTTTGTTGTGCATTAACACCAACAAACTGATTGAAGAAGACAAGCGGATGCGCTACAGCGGCACTGAGTATCTTAAGTCTGCTATGGAGATGGCGCAACTGTTTCAAGACCATTTAGATGCTGATGTCATCCAAGAGGCGATCGACAATACTCTAGAAGTCGCAAATAAAGTATCAAGATATGAACTGACAGGAGAAGCCCGGATTCCCACAATCCCAATTCCCCCAGAACATACCGCCGATACCTATGTAGAAGAAATATCCTGGCTAGGACTATTAGAACGCCTCAAATCCCGCACCCGCAATGAAATTCCACCTATCTACAAACAAAGGCTAGAATACGAACTAAAAATGATTCAGCAGATGGGATTTTCTGAATACTTTTTAGTAGTTTGGGACTACATCAAATACGCCAGAGACAATAACATTCCCGTAGGGCCAGGACGCGGTTCTGCCGCAGGTTCTCTAGTTGCCTACGTCCTCAAAATTACCAATATAGACCCCGTACACCACGGACTACTATTCGAGCGATTTCTCAATCCCGAACGCAAATCTATGCCAGATATTGATAGCGATTTCTGCATCGAAAGGCGAGACGACATGATTAAATACGTGACCGAAAAATATGGAGAAGACCGCGTAGCGCAAATTATTACATTTAATAGAATGACATCAAAAGCTGTCTTGAAAGATGTTGCCAGAGTTTTAGGCATTCCCTACAAAAAAGCAGACGAGATGGCAAAAATGATTCCGGTTTCGCGGGGAAAACCGGAAAAACTCAAAGTGATGATTTCTGATGCAACACCGGCACAGGAATTTAGAGACAACTACAAAAATACAATTTGCATCAATGCAGAAACTGGCACCGAAGTCCCGGTTCGTCAGTGGATTGACATGGCAATTCGCATAGAAGGAACCAACAAAACCTATGGCGTTCACGCCGCCGGTGTCGTGATTTCTTCCCAGCCCCTAGATGAAATTGTACCGCTGCAAAAGAATAACGAAGGTGCTGTGATTACCCAATATTTCATGGAAGATTTGGAATTTTTGGGGTTACTAAAAATGGACTTTTTGGGACTCAAGAATTTAACAACGCTCCAAAAAACCGTTGATTATGTTAAGAAAACCCAAGATATAACCATCGATGCCGAAGGCTTACCTTCCGATATAGAACGCAGAGCTCAAGAGACATTTACTAGAAACAACAAGTTGCCCGGTGATGTAGCAAAAACTTATAAACTCTTAGAAAAAGGAGATTTAGAAGGTATTTTTCAGTTGGAATCTTCTGGGATGCTGGATGTAGTAAAAAAAATTAAACCTTCTTGTCTGGATGATATTTCTTCTATTCTCGCACTTTACCGTCCCGGCCCTCTGGATGCTGGTTTGATTCCACAATTTATCGATCGCAAACACGGTAGAGAGGTCGTTAAATACGACCATCCGCTGTTAGAACCAATTTTAAAAGAGACTTATGGAACGCTTTGTTTTCAAGAGCAAATTATGCGGATGGCTCAAGATTTAGCGGGCTATTCTTTGGGTCAAGCTGACTTGCTGCGCCGCGCAATGGGTAAGAAGAAGGCCGATGAAATGCAGAAGCAAAAGGAAACATTTATTGATGGGGCAACTAAGAATGGTGTCCCTCAAAAAATTGCCGAAGATTTGTTCGATCAAATGCTGAATTTCGCGGAATATTGCTTGAGCTATGACACGCAGATATTGACTGTGGAATATGGGCCGATGGCCCTTGGTAAAATTGTTGAAGAAGAAATTCAATGCACTGTTTACAGTGTTGATAGTAATGGTCATATTTATACACAGTCAATTGTACAGTGGCATCGCCGGGGAATGCAGGAGGTTTTTGAGTATTGCCTGGAAGATGGATCGATAATTCGCGCCACAAAAGATCACAAGTTTATGACTGCTGACGGTCAAATGCTGCCCATTGATGAAATCTTTGAAAAAGGATTAGAATTAAAACAAATCAACTCCCCCTCAGATATATAAAATGTATCTAGACTATCGTCAAATAAAATCGGAACACAAGCAAAAAATTATTTCTGCTTTTAATAATGGCATGGAGTGCCGAGAAATTCCTAACTACCTCGGTGTGAGCCAGAGAGCGGTTTCAAGAGTTTTAAAAGAAGCTGATATTAATACTAAGCGGCGAAACCGATATTCTTTAAATGAAAGCTATTTTGATGTAATTGACTCTCAATCTAAAGCTTATTTATTAGGGTTAATAGCTGCTGATGGCTGCGTTACTAACACTAATTATGTAGCTTTTGAATCTATTGACAAAGAACTCACAGAAATGCTCAGCATAGAGCTACAATACTCTGGTGAAATTAGAGTTATTCAGCCTCACAATTATGCTCCTCACTACCGAATAAATTTTTCTTCTGAACAACTGGCAAGCTCTTTACACGGCTACGGCATCATACCAGGAAGGACTTTTTCGGGAGTTACTTATTTCCCGAACTCAAAATATGTAGGGTCTTATGTGTTAGGCTACTTTGATGGTGACGGTTGTGCTTATGTAAACAAGGGTAGAAGTGGCGGTTTAGTGTGCATCGTCGGTTCCTTTGAATTGGCCTGCGAACTAGCAATGCACCTAGGCATGGGCTCTGTACAAGAGCATCTCTTCAAAAAAGTTTATTATTGGAGAATATTTAGTCGGAAAAACATACAAGCGTTTTATGATTTTGTGTATCAGTATCCCCCATTGGGACTGCAACGAAAGAAGACTAAAATTGAGGCTATTCTCAGGAGTTATAAACATGGTTAAAATTATCAGTAGAAAATCACTAGGAACTCAAGAGGTATATGACATTGGTGTTGAAAAAGACCATAATTTTACGCTAGAAAATAGTCTGGTGGCATCTAACTGCTTTAATAAATCTCATTCAATGGCCTATGCCTACATCACTTATCAAACTGCTTATTTAAAGGCAAATTTTACTGTAGAATACATGGCTGCACTGTTGACTGCTAACAGTGGCGACCAGGATAAAGTACAGAGATATATCGCCAATTGTCTCAAGCTGGGTATTGAGGTTGAGCCGCCTGATATTAATGGCTCTGAACTTACTTTTACGCCGATCAAGATGACCGGATCTAAAGATAAAATTTTGTTTGGGATTTCTGCTGTTAAAAATGTGGGTGAGGGCGCAATTGAAAATATTTTGGAGGCGCGACAGGAAGGGGGTAAGTTTAAATCTTTACCAGATTTGTGCGATCGCGTAAATCTTCATGCTGTCAACCGTCGCGCTTTGGAAGCATTAATTCTATGCGGAGCTTTTGATAAGATTGAGAGCAACCGCCAGCAATTAGTCCAGGACATGGAAGGGGTCATTAAATGGGCACAAGACCGGAAAAAAGACCGAGAAAGCGGTCAAGGTAATCTATTTGACTTGTTAGGTGGGATGAGCTTTGGGAAGTCTGCGAATAAATATGAGTCTGCGCCAAAATCTAAAATAATCAAAGATTTTGATCCACAGAAAAAGTTGCAATTAGAAAAAGAATTGCTGGGATTTTATGTATCAGAACATCCCCTGAAAAATTTGCTTCTAATGAACCAAGACCCAGATGTTGTTACTCTCGAAGAACTAGCAGATAAAAAGGGGAAAGTATCAGTTATTGTGATGATCGGTGCTATCAAACCTGTAGTGACCAAGAAAGGGGAGAAGATGGCAATTTTGCAAATAGAAGATTTAACACATCAAATCAAAGCTGTTGTGTTTCCCAAGACTTATGAACAAGTTGGCTCCCATATTACAGAGAATGCTGTCTTACTGATTAGTGGAAAAATCGAGAAAGACGGGGAGGAAATTCAGATAATTGTAGATGATGCAAAGCCAATCCAAGCGGTAGAAATGGCAGAGGAAACTCAGTCATTGGAAAATGAAAGGGAAGTGATCTGGCAGCCAGAACTAGCTAAAATTGTACTAGCAAAACCTGTAGAAGTTTTACAAATGGTGATTGTCAAGTTTACACGAAAGCTAGTAAAAGACACTGAAAAACTGAAGCATCTCAAAGCTATTTTGCAAGAACTTTCAAATCGTGGAGAAGATGCTAGCGTGTCTGTGGGGGGAATTGTCGTAGGTGAATATTCCTGTCAACCTGTTCGTATTAATCGCCAATTGTGGGTGCAAGATGGCGAGGAAACAGTCAGTCGTCTCAAGTCTGCTGGATTTGATGCTTGTGTTTTTCCTCTCCATCATAACCCGGATGTTCAGGTGTTTCGAGAAATGCGCGATCGACTAAATTTACACTCTTGGGCTAGCCGTTTACTTGACACAGAACCCGATCGCATTTCTCGGTATCTGAACTATCTCACAGAATCATCGAAAACGACAGATCCTCCCTTTTAGGGCTGGGAGGAATTTTTGCCGATGCGGGGGCTGTCATTGGGATTTGGGATTGGGGATTTGGGATGATTGTTTGGCTTTAATCACCGCTTCCCTAAAGCCTAAAACTACTAAAATATTGGCAAGTGTTAAGAATAATTCCGCACCTCCGTGCAGCCAATCGACATTGGCTAGGGATTCGTTGTAGACTACTTTTGCGTAAATTGCTGCGGGAATAGTCACCGCCACAAAAACCAAAGTTCCATAAAATCCAATCAGAGCTAAACGCGGTGTTTTTCCCGATCGAGTCAAAAACCAGAGAAATCCCAAGTAGGGAAATAGAGACAGAACAAATAAAGTTTCCTTGGAAATCATTAGTAATTGGTAGAGCGACCAGATACTATGATACAGCACGAAGGCAGTATTTAAAACCCATCTACAGACAACATCACTAACTCATCCCCTAAACACCGATTTTGTTCTAACAGCACTACCCAGCGACTAGCAACAGCGAATCTTCCAATTTTTTCGTTCTGCTAGGTACTAAGTAAGGAGCGCTAAAATCATCTAAATCTAAGCAGCTTTTTATTTCTGCTGCCATAATTTCCCTGAGCTTAGCATTCAAATCAAAATATTGTCCGCAATCCCAAATTCTCAACTCCAAGTATCCCTTAAACACCGTAACTTCCAATTGAATAGGAGTTGAATGTGGCAGATGTCTGTGAGCGTGGCGAACTGCATTAGTAAAACCTTCAGCTAAAGCTAGCTGACACCCCCACCACACCTGATTGGGAAGCGATAAATCCTCCAACTGCTCAAACCACTCCAAAACTTCAGTTAAAGCATTCACATGATTCTTGACTTGCAGACTAATTTTTTGAACGCGACTTTCCTTCAAATCTTCTGCTTGCGGTTCTTGAGCCAGCCAGTCCCATCGGTTTAACAAATTCAGTAACCCATCTAAAGCACTAGCTTTTTTAATATTTTTAGGTCGATCGCAAATTTCTGCTTGATAATTTTTAGTCAGTAACAAACAATTTCGACCGTCGAGAGTCCGGGTATAACTTAGCTCGTCTGCAATCTGCCACATCAGTTTAACCCCTCTGCCGCCTTCTGCCAGTTCATCTATGCTGTTAGACATTGATTTTCCGCCTCTACAAGTGTTGACTATCCCAATTTCCACATCCACCGAAGATTCAGTGTATTTTTTTATACTTAGTAACTCAGTATTTTTTCGTGTATCAGATCAAGATGCTATCTTTTTAGAGAACGCAGCACATCGGCAATATGTCTTAACAGTCTAGGCCAATTGGCTTAATCACTAAGCACCTGTACGGAGGACGATCGCCCTCCGTACCAAAATTACACTACACAGAGTACAAATACTCATGCGCTGTCAGCCGATTTGAGATTTGAGAATTACTCACTCTTGATAAATTCAGGGGCTTTTGAGCAAATTGCTTTGGGTTAACCCAAGAGTCGAGATTAAAGTAGAGTGAAAACTCACCGATCAAGGCCAGCTACAGTAACTTAAGCAAGATGACCAAAATCAAACTGACAATGCTCACAGCAGCGATACTGCTACTGCCATTTTTCGCAGCAGTTCCCCTACAAGCTCAAAATTTGCCTCTACTCAAGCGACTGTTAGAAACAAGAGGATGTCCGAGATGTGACCTATTCGGCGTTTCCTTGAACCGTGCAGACTTATTTGGCGCCAACTTGAGCGGTGCCATCCTCAGCAGAGCAGACTTGATTGATGCCGACTTGACAGCGGCTGATTTAATGGAAGCTAATTTAAACAACGCCAACATGAGAAACGCCTTTTTGAGCGATGCTGACCTCAGTAGAGCAGACCTCAGCAGGGCGGATATCAGGGGAGCAAACTTAGAAAATGCTAACCTCAGCGCCAGTTTTTTGAAAGACGCATCCCTCCAGTTTGCCAACTTAAAATGTACTAATTTGAGCGGTGCTAAACTAGGTCAGAGCGACCTAAGAAATGCCAATTTAACTGGTGCAAATCTCAGGGGTGCCGACCTCACAGCAGCGGATTTGAGTGGTGCCAACCTCAGCGGTGCCGACCTCAGAGAAGCAGACTTGAGCGATGCTAGATTAAACAAAGCTATTCTCAAAGATGCTAATCTCTGTGGTGCTCTGATGCCGAACCGCTCAAAATCTCGGCGAGGCTGCCCAGTTAAGGGAGAACCACAAGCAGTTTTTAAGATGAATAATTACTGCAATTATTGCCATGCTATCTATACCGAACCTCAATGGATTAACATTTTTTAGCCGATCTAGTTCTGGACGCACAGACTCTACTTGTAGNNGGTTCAGGGGCGCTATCAAACAGTTTTTTGCTCATCTCAACGGGAACTATAGTATCAGCAGTTCCGTGAATAAATAGCACAGGCATTTGCAGCCGATCGACTTTAGCGATCGAATCAAACCGCTGTATCAGCAACAAATCTATCGGAAACATCCGATACACCCCGGCTTGGAAGTCCACCATAGCCCGCGCCGAAGTAAAAGAGCCTTCCACGATTAACCCCGCCGCCTCCGGGTGGCGCACTGCTAGATCGATCGCGATCGCCCCTCCCAAAGAATGACCGTAGATATAAATTTGATTCGGGTTAATTCCCCGTTTTTTCACCAAATAATCCCAAGCAAATTGAGCATCTTCATAAACCTGAGATTCTGTCGGAAAATCGCCCTGGCTTTGTCCGTAACCGCGATAATCTATTAAAAACACCGACAAACCTAACCGATGAAAGCGATTAGCGTGTTCGACATTTGCACCCACATTTAAACCATTCCCATGCAGGTACAAAACTACCCCCCCTAACCCCCCCTTGTTAAGGGGGGGAATCGGAGTGGGCCTTCCCTCACTTTGGGGGGGAACCGGAGCAGTCCCTCCCTCGCTTTGCGGGGTCAAAACGGCTCCTCTTTCTCCCCCCTTTGGCAAGGGGGGGTTGGGGGGGGTATGCGAGGCTGGAATCCACCACCCGTGTACGCTTTCGGGCGCGCCATTTTTACTGGAAATTGGCAGCACAACATCTTGATATCCCAACTGCAAATCCTCGGGCGTAGCTGCGATCGCCCGCGTCGGAAAAAAGATAAACTTGCTTTGCGCTGCAAATAGAAATACACAAGCACCAGCATAGGCGATCGCCAAAAACATCCCAATAGCTACTAGCGATTTCGGCAAAATAAATACAATCAATTTGTTCATAAACGATCGGGAATTGCACGGGGGGAATTAGAGAGCAGTCAAAAGCTAATGGCTAATTATTAATTCACATAATTAGCCATTATCTATTACTCACTCCCGCCGGTGCGTTCCGCCGAATTTCAAAAATTAATGCAATTCCGGGCTGCGTAAGTGCCAATTTGTAGACTGTTCGTAGGCATGAGCCACTTGAAACAGCCGAGATTCTTGCAAAACATTACCAATCAGTTGTATGCCCACAGGCAGTCCTCGAACGTCAAAACCACAAGGCAAACTCAAAGCTGGCAAACCAGCAAGATTGACTGGAATAGTCATCAAATCGGACAAATACATACTCAACGGATCGTCAAATTTTTCCCCTGCCTTAAAAGCCGTAGTCGGAGCTGTCGGACTGACCAAAACATCAACTTGAGCAAAAGCTTTCTCAAAGTCTTCTTTAATCAAAGTGCGAACTTTTTGAGCTTTTAGATAATAAGCGTCGTAATATCCAGCCGACAAAACGTAAGTGCCGATCGCAATCCGGCGTTTAACTTCAGCACCGAACCCTTGAGCGCGAGTTTTGGCATACATATCCAAAAGATTGTCGGAATCAGGAGACCGGAAACCGTATTTTACTCCATCATATCTCGCCAAATTTGCCGAAGCTTCCGAGGGAGCAATAATGTAGTAAGTAGGCAAACCGTAGCGGAATCGGGGACAAGAAACTACTTGAATTTCTGCTCCCAATTTTTGAAATTGTTCGATCGCCTTTGTTACCGCATCTTTCACCTCAGAGTCCAACCCTACGCCAAAAGTTTCTTTAATTACCCCAATTCTAATCTGACCTTTCGGTCGCAAATTGGGTCTCAAAGCTTGGGCGTAATCAGGAATTGGGACATTGAGACTCGTGGAATCTCTCGGATCGTAACCCGCGATCGCCCCCAACAAAATCGCCGTATCCTCAACAGTCCGGCCAAAGGGCCCGATTTGATCGAGAGAAGAAGCATAGGCCACCAAACCATAGCGAGAAACCAACCCATAGGTCGGTTTTAGCCCCACCAAGCCACAAAAAGAAGCTGGTTGACGGATCGAACCCCCAGTGTCCGAACCCAAGCCCACGACGCATTCTCCGGCAGCTACTGCGGCCGCCGAACCACCCGAAGACCCGCCGGGCACGCGCTCCAAATCCCAAGGATTCGCCGTAACTTGATAAGCAGAAGTTTCCGTCGAACTTCCCATTGCAAACTCGTCCATATTTGCCTTACCCACCATCACAGCGCCTGCTGCTGCGAGTTTCGAGACAACAGTTGCATCATAGGGAGGCACAAAATTCTCCAAAATCCGAGAGGCGCAGGTTGTGGGAATGCCTTCGGTGCACATATTGTCTTTAACGGCGATCGGAATACCGGCCAACAGCCCAATTTCCTCTCCGGCGGCGATTTGTGCATCCACTTTCCTGGCCTGCGCCAATGCGCTGTCTGCTGTCACGCACAGAAAGCTTTTCAACTTCGGCTCTAGCTGGGTAATGCGGTTTAATGCTTCTTGAGTAATTTCCACAGCAGAGCGTTCTTTATTAACCAGTTGTCGGTGCAACTCGCGGATGGATGCCATGCTCGTACCTTTATTATTTCTACTTTGAGACAATACAGCCAATATAGCTGGCAATTGTACCTGCTTACAGTCCGAAGGCAAAGTCTGCACGCCCGGTGGGTGCGGGTACTTATACCGATCGATTATTTTTGTGGCGAAAGTTCGAGGGGGCGATCGGCTTTTTCGATCGAACTTATTAAATGTTAAAATCAGACATTAAAAACCCCTATTTATTACTCCCATAATGCTGACTCTAGATATTCAATCAATTCTCAATTCTCTTCCCCATAAAATTCCCTGGCAAGACATCGTACAGTTTGAAAAACTAGACGATCGCGTTGCCATTGCCAACGCTCTTTGTGCCAATATTATTGCTGTCAACGAAAATACTATTTATTGAATGGTGTCCCAACGATGACACCTCCAATCACTTAGAAACCCTAGTTTGGTGGTGGGTTGTTCGTCCAGATTTAGGAGCGGCGATCGCCATAGAAGCTCCTGAAGAAATCAAAAAAATCATCAGTCTGTACATAATGCAAATTTGACAAAAATCAAAGATGAAACAACCTAGCTGTAGGTTTTCTTTTCCTACTGCTACCTGACAGCGATCGCCCTCTCCAATCCCCATTTATTGTGGCACGAGCGTCCCCCCTGTGAGTCATCTGCCGTTGAAAAAGATCGATAGCCCAAAAAAAGAGCGATCGAACATACCTCAAGCTATTGGCCCGGTTTAACAACAGGGGCGATCGCAGCTTGTCCCTGACGGCGGCGAATCAGAACACTCACCACCAGCCCCGGCTTTGCTTTAGGGCACAGGCCGACTCCAATCCCCCACTTCAGCAAATCGCCTGGCCGTACATTGAAAATTGTAAATTTCACACTTGCTTCATCCGCGTCAATCCGCGTCAATCCGCCGACATCTGCGGTAAAAAAAGCTTTGTATTTGCCTCCCCGATCGCCAGAATCAAACTCTTCGATCGCATACTATCCGGGATTCTCCCCAAACCGAGAGAAATATGTTAAGAACTTCCCGATGCCCCGATGGAGGTATGCCACCTAAAGCCCACCTAGAATCTCACCTGACGGCAGAGGAAATCAGAATTCGCTACCGGCAGGCACAAAACACCACAGAGTCACGCCGCTGGCACTTGCTGCTATTAGTTTCCAGAAGTTGGACGATCAAACAAGCAGCCCAAGTCATAGGCCTCAACTACGACTACGCCAAAGAAATTGTCCAGCGCTACAACCGAGAAGGGCCCAACTCTGTCAAAAACCGCAGCAGAGACCGCCAGCCCCCTCCCGCTAAATCCTTGCTGAATCCAGAACAGCAAGCAGAACTGCGACAAGCGCTGCAAAACCCAGCCCCCGACGGCGGAGACTGGACGGGCCCCAAAGTAGCTCGCTGGATTGCCGAAAAGACCGGCAGCGCTCATGTCTGGCCCCAACGCGGCTGGGACTACCTCAAGCGCTTAGGTGTTAACTGGCGACGCCGGCGCATCAAGTAGATTTTACCCAATATTTAGAGGGCGTTAATTGCTAAACTGCAATAGCCCTCTTTCTCTTTGATCACCTCTTTGATCACATAGGGCTTCGCTGTAAATATTATTGTGTTGAGGATGTTAACTATGCTGGGGATTCGGCGTTTTTTGCCTGCCATAAACAAGACTTTGGCAGTAGTAGCTGGGATCGGATTGTTTCAGGTGTTAACGATCGCCAGTTCATTTTCTCAATCATCCAACCTCCGCTCTCTCGATCAACTCTACAAAATCCGCGATCGCATCATCACCCAATTAGAAACACCCCCCTCGCCCTCCCCAGAACCAACCCTGCTCGAACGATTTGTAACCGCCACCGCCAATCCTCAAGAAACTCTGATACAGGATTTGCAAGCAGTAGAGATCCAAATATTAGTAGAACAAAGAGCTAACGACAACTTGCAACAAGCAGTACGTTTAGCCAACCAAGCCGTAGAAACTGGACGATCACCAAATCAGTCGATCGAATCTGGCCAGCAAACTCAATTTCTGTGGCAGCAAGCCCTCAACAACTTGCAAGAAATTCCTCAAAATTCATTTTTAGCCCCTCTAACTGCCTCAAAAATTCAAGAATACCGCGAAAATTTAACAACAGCAACCTCTCAACTACAGCAAGCCAAATCAAAGCTTTTGGGATCGATCGCCCGGGAAAGCGGGCTGTCTGCAAAAGCTTCGATCGGCATTTGTCGCCTTTCTAGAGAATGCTTACACCTCCGGGGCGATGTACCTCCAGTCAGTCCAGCCAGCTTAATTAAACTTCCCATTGCTGTCGCCCTGATGAACAAAGTCGCCAAAGAACAAATAAGTCTCGACAAGAAAGTTTATGTCACTTCGGGCAATTTCACCGAAGACTCATCGACGAAAATTGAGTCCAAGCAGAATTATCCGCTCAAGACACTGTTAGAAGAAATGATCGATCGCAGCAGTAATATTGCGACCAATCAACTGATTGATTATTTGGGTGCCGATTACATCAATCAAGTCTTAGAAAATCGCGGCTACCAAGTCACCCGCGTCAACTTCAAATTAATGGGGGAAAAGATTATGCCAGCCAACCCCGGTTCTGGCCGTAACCGCGTGACTGTCAACGAACTCACCGAAATGATGGTGCAAATTTACAATGGCGAAACACCCGGTGCTAAATTCTTAGTAGAAACCCTAAACCGCCAGTACGATCGCAATATAGGATTTGCCGCTCTCAAAGGCACTCAAGCTCAATGGCTAGGCGAAAAAACCGGCGAAAATTCCCTAGTTCTCGGCACAACTTTAGCGATGAGCATTGACGGCGAAGCCTATGTTATTACTGTAATTGACAGCAGCAGTGGCAGCGATACAGAAATGCGCCAGTCTATTTCTAAAATTGCCGATTACATTAGCCGGAATCCCAGCTTTATCGATTTTAGATTTTAGATTTTAGACTTGAGATTGGAGAATTGAAGAATTGAAGAAAGCAACCCCACGGCTCAATCCGGGGGCTTATTACAGTAATCAGAAAATGCCCCACACAAAACTCAGCGTTTCTGTCAAAGGAACAGGATTTCCCATTCTCTGCTTGCACGGCCATCCAGGTTCCGGCTACTGTATGTCCGTCTTCACAGAACACCTATCAAAACGCTTCCAAACGATCGCCCCAGACTTACGCGGATACGGCAACAGCCGCACCTCTGTTCCCTTTGAAATGACCGACCACCTCCTCGATTTAGAAGCACTTCTCGATCGATTTGGACTCGATCGATGTTTGGTAATCGGATGGTCTTTAGGAGGGATTTTAGCCCTGGAATTAGCCATGAAATATCCCCAGCGAGTCACAGGTTTGATTCTACTCGCCTCGGCCGCCAAACCAACAGGAAGTCACCCTCCCATCTCTTGGCAAGATAACCTATACACCGGTTTAGCTGGAATTATCAATTGGGCGATACCGGGGTGGCAGTGGAATATTGATACTTTTGGCAAGCGATCGCTCTTTCGCTACTTGATACAGCAGCATACAGCCACCCCTTACCGCTACCTAGCCACCGCCGGTACCCCCGCCTACCTAAAGACCGACCGCAGGGCTACCAAGGCCCTAAATACCGCTCTGAGGGCCCGATACGATCGGCTTGCCCACCTCGGCGACATTCATTGTCCCTGCTTAGTGCTGGCCGGAGAGGCCGATCGGCACATCACCTCACAATCGAGCTTAGAAACAGCCCGCCACCTCCACGACAGTCAGTGGCACTGCTATCCCAATACAGCCCACTTATTTCCTTGGGAAATTCCCGATCGGGTACTCGCAGACATCGATCGGTGGATCGATGCCCTCCCGCAGGTAGTTGGGAATTACGAGTCTTAAGTTTTGAGTTCCCCCGAAGCAACTAATCGCCCAAAAGTCAATAGTTTTGAATTGAAAACTCAAAACTCGCTCACTCAAAACTCAAAACTTCTGATCGACCATCGCTACTGGCCGCTAAAAACAGGCAACATCCCTCCGTCACCAAGCTTTCCCAAATCTTCTGCAACCGTCAAATCAATCGGTTTGCAGCGTTGAATCAAAACCTTAATACCTTGAGCACCTTCATTTTCGATGTCTTCTATATATCCTGCTTTTGCAGCTTCCGCCTCTTTAGCCCTCATGAACGGGCCAAAATAGTAAATGCACCGCGGCGTTGAAGTTTTAACTTCAACCCACCAAGCCAATCCGAAAAAGTTGAGTAAGCTAATCAAGAGTTCTTTCATAAAAAAAGTTCGGTAAGTGGGAAACTCAGAGGCTTCAGAGAAAGAGAGGGAAACTCTAAGGGGGACTTCAGTCAAGAGTGAATCCCTTTGTGGGGGTGGAGGGGTATGGTTGCCCCTCCGGTGAGGTATGGTTGCCTCGATCTCCCTTGCGGGGTAATGTTAGCTTCGCCAATGTTATAAGAGCTTTTTAGACCTGCAACACTGCCTCAGTGACTTTAAGACTGTTTAATTGCAGATGACAGGGCTCTTTACTAGCTTCGCATCCACAGGGTGTCATGACTCAAATAACGTAGACCTCTAAGGTCTTAGGCTGGTCAGCACAGCTTGCTCGATCGCTCTAACAAGCTCAGTCCCTTTAGGGCTGAGTTACTGACGTGCTTTTGTCATGTATTTGACGTTGTTTCCAGATTGACATACTCACCGTGCTAAAGCAGCGGTGATTCTTGACGCTTCATCGACTGATGCTACCGAAATAGTCTTACTCTGTCTCTGCGTCCGTTGAGAGTCTCCCAATGCCCTAGGTTGACTTAATTTATTCTAGCAAAAAGCCATCCTCAAAGGACGGGGCTTGTATCCCAATTTTTTGGTCAAGCCTACGCCTTAGTTATTTACAGCTTCAACCTCCGTGTACGTGAAATTTCTTGGGCCCGCGTTGGCGGTAAATTTCGTACAAAGCCATGCCCGTTGCTACGGACACATTCAGGCTAGGAGTTTTGCCCCTGAGTGGAATTGAAACTAATCCGTCACAGCCGCGCTGTATCAAAAGGCTCAAACCGTCAGATTCACCGCCCACAACTAAAACAGTGGGCCCGGAGAATTTGACTGTCTCTACCGATTGACCGGCATCAGCAGCAGTGCCGTAAATCCAAAATCCAGCCTCTTTCAATTCTTCCAAAGCGCGGCTGAGATTGACAACCCTAGCCACTGGCAGGCTTTCCAATGCCCCTGCTGCCACTTTTCTCACGGCTGACGTAATCCCAACGGCTCGCCGCTGCGGGATCACTACGCCCTGAGTGCCTAATGCTTCTGCGGTGCGAATAATCGCCCCTAAATTGTGGGGATCGTTGAGTCCTTCTGCTACTACGAGTACGGGATCTTCGCAAGCAGATTTAGCCTTGGCGATTAGTTCGCTCAAATCGAGGTATTCGTAGGCTGATACTTGAGCGGCGACACCTTGGTGGTTGGCCTTGCGCGTGATGTAGTCGAGGCGCAAATCGTCCACTTCGTCAATGATGCTACCGTTGGATTTAGCTTCGGTTAGCAAGCTGTGAAAGCGGGGATCGTAGCGCAGATGTGGCACAACCCAGATCCGGTTGAGCACTTGGTTTGCTTCTAAAGCGGCCTGCACTGCATGGCGGCCGTAAATCATGTCTGTGTCTGCTTCTGCTTGGACGACGGTAGTGTTCGCATTCTCAACCGGGCGACTGTCTCTGTTTTTGTAATAATTGCCGCGAGATTCCTGGGGGCTGCTGTCTCTGTTTTTGAAATGATTGCCGCGAGATTCCNNGTCACGCAAATGTGCTCCATGTAGGGTGCGCAATGCGCACCTTACCCTAGATATCACTTCAATTTATTGAGTTTTTAGACAACACAAAATAGACTATTAGTGACAGCAGAATTTTCCCCATAGCTAAAGTTGCGAAACCGGGAAGATTTTGAGATGAGTTGAATTCTTTGATAAGTCAGGTAGAGTTTATTGAAATTAGCGCTCCCGAAGCAGCTTGGCAATTGGCTAATAATTCAGTCCACAAAATTAATATTTCAGGACTTGCGTATTTTCATGTAATATGGTGGCGATCGGTCTTCAATCAAGCAATTTCCTGAAAGCTGAGATTGTTTTGTGGTCAGCGTGGCGATCGATACGCTACAGTAAACCCTTGCACAACTCCTATATTTGTGCTTTTTTTACCCAACTGCATAACTGCGACTTCATCAACAGCGCGCGCAGACAGCAGCAGTCGCCGTCTGCTGTCAAGGCCGAGTTTCCCACAAATCCTAAAAGATAATTCTTGAGCGATAATGGAGGATGATATTGACCAAGCACCTAATTTGAGAGAACTTTTTTTATGATGGCAATTCCCGGCGTTGCAGTTCTCGCTCTCATTTATGAAAGCAGCACCTCCCTAGTTTACCGTGGTCGCAATGAGCTGGACAATCAACCTGTTATTATCAAACTGATCAAAGAAGAATATCCGACTACTGAAGAACTTAATAGATACAGACGCGAACATGAAATAACTGCCAACTTAAACCTAGAGGGAGTTGTTAAAGTCTACAATTTGCAGCCAGTTAGAAACAGTCTGGCAATGATCTTAGAAGATTTTGGCGGCGAATCTTTAAGAATCTTCATGGCTTCCCAAAAATTTACAATTTTAGGATTTCTGACTACTGCCATCAAAGTTGCTGAAACCTTGGGAGAAATTCACGCAAACAATGTAATTCATAAAGATATTAACCCCTCAAATATCGTTTTTAATCCGGCTACAGGACAAGTAAAACTCATCGACTTTAGCATTTCAACAGCATCAGATCCGGCCAACATTCCCAATAAAAATCCCAATTTTTTAGAAGGTACTTTAGCCTATATGTCGCCCGAACAAACGGGCAGAATGAACCGGGTAATAGATTACCGCACCGACTTTTATTCCCTCGGCATCACCTTCTATGAATTGCTGGCAGGAAAACTTCCTTTTAGCACTTCCGATCCAATGGAGTTAGTTCACTGTCACATCGCCAAACAGCCAGTACCTCTCAATGAAATTGCACCTGAAATTCCTAAAGCTGTTTCAGATATTGTGATGAAATTGCTAGCCAAAACCGCTGAGGATCGCTATCAAAGTGCCTGGGGAATGAAAGCAGATTTGGAATCTTGTCTGTTTCAGTTGCAGACATCCGGGTTTATTTCCGAGTTTGCTCTCGGCAGTCAAGATATTTCTGATAATTTTCAAATTCCTCAAAAACTTTACGGCAGACAGCGAGAACTCGAAACTCTTTTAGCCGCATTTGAACGGGTAGCAGCCACAAATAATCGCTCTTACCCGCTCGAACTTTCCCAAGTTTATGCAAGCAAAAATAATTTAAGATTTACCAGAGAAATATCCCATTCAGTGCGAACAATAGGGGAACATAAATCCCGCAGCGAGATGATGCTGATTGCCGGTTATTCCGGTATTGGAAAATCGGCAATGGTCAAGATTTTAGAAAAACCGATTACCCGCAGGCGGGGCTATTTTATTTCGGGCAAGTTTGACCAGTACAAACGGACTATTCCTTACTCTGCTGTTGTCAGCGCTTTTTCCGAATTGGTGCGACAACTGTTAACTGAAAGCGCAGCTCAATTAGCAGTTTGGCGCGAAAAACTCCGCACTTCCTTTGGCCAAAACGGGCAAATTATTATTGATGTAATTCCTGAAGTAGAACTGATTGTTGGGGCTCAGTCTCCTGTAGCTGAATTGGGGCCGACGGAATCTCTCAACCGCTTTAATTTAGTATTTCAAAATTTTATTCGCGTATTTTGTCAGCCAGAACAACCCCTGGTAATTTTTCTCGACGATTTGCAGTGGGCTGATTCTGCTACTCTCAAGCTGATCGAATTGATGATGACAGATGAAGCGACGCAATATCTGTTTTTAATTGGCGCTTATCGGGATAACGAAGTTAGTCCCACTCATCCTTTAATGATGACTGTGGAGACGCTGCGAAATCAAGCAGCTATTATTAATCAGATTGCTTTGTCGCCGCTGGGAGTGGAACAGATCGCTCATTTGATTGCAGAAACTTTGCATAGCGATCGAGAATCTGTTAAACCTTTGGCTGAACTGGTTGTCAGCAAAACTGACGGCAATCCTTTTTTTGTTAATCAATTTCTCCAAACCTTGTATCAGGAAAACCTGCTAGTTTTTCACCCGCCACAGTCGGGGAGCAATGGCTGCTGGCATTGGGATATGAATCAAATCGAGCAGTGTGCTATTACTGACAATGTAGTAGATTTGATGGTGCAAAAATTAAGAAAACTTCCCATTTCAACTCAGCAAGTTTTGCGTTTAGTTGCTTGTTTGGGCAATGAATTTGATTTAAATACTCTGTCTCTCATCAATGAAAAAGAAGCCTCAGAAACTTTTTCACAGTTGTTACCAGCGATTAAGTCGGGATTGATTTTGCCAAGTTCGGAGTTGGAAAGCAAGTCATTAGATTATGTACTTTTTCCGCTGTTAATTCTCAATTATAAATTTTTGCACGATCGGGTACAACAAGCAGCTTATGCTTTGATTGACGACTCGCAAAAAAAAGCTGTTCACCTGAAAATCGGGAGACAAATACTAGAAAATACTCCGGCCCAGTACCGGGCCGACAGAATCTTTGAGTTAGTCGATCATTTGAATGTGGCTCGATCGCTCATTATGGACGATCGAGAATTAATCCAACTAGCAACCCTGAATTTAGACGCCGCCCGCAGAGCAAAAGATGCCACAGCTTATGTTGCTGCATTGCAATATTTGACAGCGGGAATGGACGGTTTGAGCGATGATATTTGGGACTCCCACTACGATTTGGCCTTTGCACTGCACATAGAGCGAGCAAACGTTGAGTATTTAAACGGCTATTTCGAGAATTCAGAAGAATTTATCAATATAACTTTAGAAAAAGCCCGATCGCCCTTAGAAAAAGTAGAAATTTACAACCTGCTTATCGTGCAGTACACCCTGCGCGCCAAGTACGAGGAAGCAGTCAAAGCCGGCATCAAAGCCTTGAATTTACTAGGCATTGACTTACCACTAGACGGGCTGGAAACAGTGATTTCTGAAGAATTTGCCGTCGCGAAATCTATTTTAGGCGATCGAGAAATTGCTTCCCTGATCGACGAACCAGCCATGACAGTACCCGACAAAAAAGTTGCAGTTAAACTAATCACAAACTTGTTAACACCTGCGTACCTCAACAACCCAGATTTGTGGAAACTCAGCGTTTTAAAAGGACTGAATCTTTCTCTCAAATACGGTTTGGTTCCCGAAGCATCTCTCTGCTACGCAGGTTATGGTATGTTCTTAAACGCAGTTTCGGGAGACTACAAAGCAGCTTATCAATTTGCATTGCTGTCCCTAAAACTGAGCGAAAAATCGGGAAATATCGGGTTGAAGTGCAGAGCTTGTTCATCCCTAGTCAGTATTTTTTATTACTGGTTCAATCATATCAAAGATTCCCACGCTATTAGCAATGAAGGATATCAAGCAGCTTTAGAATCAGGAGATTTAGAATATGCAGGTTATATTTTGTCCAACCGCATAGCCAATTCATTCTTTCAAGGTAAAGAAATCGCGGTAGTTCTTGCCGATACAAGCAGATTTTTGCAGTTCAGCCAAAAAACCAAAAATCAGCTCGTCACCGATACATTATTAGGGGCAGAATTAATTCTACGTAACTTGAGCAAACTTACTCCTGAAAAGTTTGTATTTGAAAACGAAGAAATCAGCGAAGCGCAATATGTACATAACTGCCAAGTCCATCAAAACCTGTACTCGCTCTGCCTTTATCAGATTCGCAAATGCCAGGTATTGTACTTGTATGGTCACTACCAGGAAGCATTACAACTAGCTTTAGAAGTGGAAAAACAGCTCTCTTTTATTACAGGAGCAATACCCGCTACCGAATGGAATTTTTTCTTTTCTCTAGTCTTACTCGCCGTCTATCCAAAGGTTTCTCAAGACAAGAAAAAGCAATATTTGGAGAAGTTAGATACAAATCAAAAACAAATGAAAATTTGGTCAGACAACTGTCCCGAAAATTTTCTACACAAGTACGTTTTAGTACAAGCAGAAATAGCCAGAATTTCCAGGAAAGACTCAGAAGCTGTAGAGTTGTACGACTTCGCCATAACTTTAGCTCAAGACAATGAGTTTGTCCAAAATGAAGCCTTGGCTAATGAATTAGCAGCCAAATATTGGTTCAATAAAGGCAAATATCAATATGCCAAAATCCACTTGCGCGAAGCTCACTCGTGCTACTTGCGCTGGGGTGCATTCCGAAAAGTTGAAGATTTAGAAGAGAAGTATCCGCAGTTGCGGGAAATGACGCCTTTTAGCGGAAGTTTTGCCCAAAACGAAACTACAACAACTATTCATACTTCTACTGGTAGCGATGCGAGAGTGCTGGATTTAGCGACAGTAATGAAAGCATCTCTGGCGATTTCTAGCGAAATTGTCCTCGATAAGTTGCTGGCTTCTTTGATGAGAATATCCCTGGAAAATGCGGGGGCTCAATTAGGTTTTCTGATCTTAGTCAGAGATGGAAAACTTTTGATTTTAGCTCAAGCGTCAGTAGTTGCTGAAGATGTAGCGGTGCTGCAATTTACACCTGTTGAAGACTGTCAGGATTTACCGGTGACAGTGATTAATTATGTGGAGAGAACTCGATCGGACCTGGTGTTGAGCAATGCGGCGGCTGAGGGACTATTTACCGCAGATCCTTATGTCATCAGACATCAACTCAAATCTCTTTTGTGTACGCCAATTGTGAATCAAGGCAAACTGATCGGCATTCTTTATTTAGAAAATAACTTAACTGTCGGGGCATTTACTGCCCAAAGATTGGAAGTTTTAAGGCTGCTTTCTTCCCAAGTTGCTATTTCTTTAGAAAATGCTCTGCTTTATAATTCAGTCGAACAGAAAGTGCTAGATCGGACGCAGGAGTTAAATGAAAAGAACGAGCGTTTAGAACAAACTTTGCGCGAGCTTAAACTGACTCAGGCTCAATTAATTCAAACTGAAAAAATGTCGAGTTTGGGACAAATGGTAGCAGGTGTAGCTCACGAGATTAATAATCCTGTAAGTTTCATTTACGGCAATCTTACGCCAGCGAGCGAATATGTCAAAGACTTACTGAAATTAATTGAACTGTATCAGCAGCACTATCCAGAACCGGTGGATGAAATTACCGAGGAAATAGAAACAATTGAACTGGACTTTTTGACAGAAGATTTGCAGAAACTGCTGGATTCTATGAAAGTGGGAGCGGAAAGAATCCGCGATATTGTGTTGAGTTTGCGGAATTTTTCGCGACTTGATGAAGCGGAAATGAAGTCGGTTGATATCCATCAAGGGATAGATAGTACGGTGATGCTGCTGCAACCGCGTCTGAGAAAACAGGGCGGGCGTTTGGGAATTGAGGTGATTAAAAATTACGCGAAGTTGCCGCTAATTACTTGTTATGCGTCTCAGTTGAATCAGGTATTTATGAATATCTTGACAAATGCGATCGATGCTTTGGAGTTGGCGAGGGATTTCCCAGAAAAGCCTCAAAACAATCCTACTATTACTATTACTACGGAGGTGACATATCGGAATTTTGTGATAATTAGAATTGCTGACAACGGCCCCGGTATGAGCACTGAGGTGCTGCACAAGATTTTTGACCCGTTTTTTACTACTAAGCCGGTGGGTTCTGGTACTGGTTTGGGACTGTCTATTTCGCACTCAATTGTTGTTAGTTCTCACGGTGGAAAATTGACTTGTGTTTCTGCACCGGGTGAGGGGAGTGAGTTTATTATTGAAATTCCGATCGCCCCCA
>DPLL01000456.1 GCA_003542015.1 Microcoleaceae cyanobacterium UBA9251
GGGGCATGGGGCATGGGTAATGGGTAATGGGTAATGGGTAATTGGTAGTAACTCACAATAACCAATAACCAATAACCAATAACCAATTACTAATCATTCAGCAATACCGAGAATTTCAGATATCGCCCGCCGTTCTTCTCCAACTTGAGTCGGCAAAACTTGGCGGGCGTCAGTAATCAACCAATCGAGAGCCGCTGCTTGCAAATCGATCGAAGCGCCTGTTTTATCAACGCAGTACCGCCCGAACACCAGTTTATCAACCAACCGCACTTCAGGCCCCAAACGGGAATATTCAAAAATCACGCTATTTTCCACAGTTGCACCGCGGCACACCCAACAATTTGAACCGATCATGGTTGGGCCGATAATTTTTGCTCCATCCTCAATTCTAGTCATACCGCCAATGTAAACAGGGCCAGTAATATCAACCTTGTCCCAGTTCACAGCTACATTCAAACCAGCATGAATGCCCGGTCGCACTTCAATTCCCGGAATTGAAACATTTTTAACTTCTCCCAACAGTACGCTTTGAATGGCGCGCCAATAGTCAGGAACTTTGCCGATATCCACCCACTCAAAGTCCATGCTAATCCCGTAAAAAGGCGCGCCTATTTTTACGAGGTGGGGAAATAATTCCGAACCGATATCGTACTCTGTATCAGAGGGAATATAATTGAATATTTCTGGTTCAAAAATGTAAATGCCAGTGTTGATATCGGTACTCAGAGCTTCCTCTACGGAGGGTTTTTCTTGGAATGCTTTAACTTTGCCAGAATCGTCAGTGACGACAACTCCGTAACTGGGAACCTCTTGACGGTGAACCGATTTCATAACAATAGTAGCGATCGCCCCTTTTTCCCGGTGCCACTTGACAGCAGCCGTCAAATCCAGGTCAATTAAAGCGTCTCCGCACAGCACCACAAAAGTATCATCAAAAAATGGCGAGAAGTCCTGAATCCGCTTCATACCGCCAGCCGAGCCGACGGCTTCTCCGATCATTTGTCCCTCTTCAATCCGCCCTTCAAAAGAATAGGCAATTTGTACCCCAAACTTTTGACCGTCACGGAAGTAATTTTCAATCACGTCAGCTAGGTGAGAAACATTTACCATGATCTGGTCAAAGCCGTGCAGGCGGAGCAATTCAACCAAAAACTCCATCACTGGCTTTTGCAGAATGGGAATCATCGGTTTGGGCGTTGTGTGAGTAATGGGACGGACGCGAGTGCCTTTACCTGCCGCCAGAATCATCGCTTTCATTTAACTTCCTCAACCCTCTGTTATTGATATCAACTTAACAATTAGATGCTAGCGGTTGCGATCGCATCAATCGATCGCAGCAAAATCCTGACCTGTTTCTAGGCGACATCGTACCAGGCTATCAATCATTTATTCCAGATGAATCTGGATTTAAGCAATCAGGAATCAGGAATAAGTTAGCACTGGACTGACTGGAATATTAACCGACGCAGCCACATAGTTATTAGTTTCGGCTCAAGAACCTTGATTCCCATTTAACTGGAGAGCGCCCGGATTTTGAGGTCTCGGTAAAACTCCTCTTGAACCAACTCTACTTTAGACTGAGCCGACAGCAGCAACAGCGCCCAAAAAATGCCCACGCGGTCATGATTTGGCAAGTGAACCTCGCCGATGGATACCGGAAGTTCTGAGTCAACAGGAGAGTGCAAATCGTGATGAGGCCAAAGTTCCAGCAGTTTCTCCAAGTCGAGCCAACCAGAGTCAATTTCGGGGCCACGTTCAGCCAGAAACCGTTCGAGTTCACTAGCAGTTTCCACCAGATTTTCTTGGTGAGCCAGCTCAAATATAGCCTGCGCCGCTTGGGAGCGCATTTTTGAGGATTGGCGGCGCCGGGGGGTGACAGTCTGCTCCATTGCTGCTTTCATTAGCTGCAACTGCTCGATCAGTTCTGGGAGAGTCACCGGGCGTTTTTGCGGTAATTGAGCTACACCACGGCGGCGCAGTTGCCGCTCCAAATGCTGCGGTAAATGCCGCCCTCCTGAGTTCTCTGCGTCTTCGAGTGCGGCCTCATCTGGTAAGTCGGGATGCGCGGGGGATTCTGAGAGGACGATACTTTCTGCTTTGAGCAACACCAGCATCGAAGCATACAAAAATGCTTGACCGGAGTGGGACAAATCGGCAAAATCCGTACTCGAATCGGCATCACGAGCCGAAGTAAGCTTGCTTAAGCAGCGATCGAACACTTCAATCACCTTAACGTCCCAAGGATTAATTTCTCCCCGTTCTGCTAGGTCAATTAAAATTGCGATCCCCTCAGAAATCGTTTCTAAACCATCTTGGTCTTTGGAAACAGTCATTCGATTTTAGATTTTAGATTTTAGATTTGAGATTTTTGAGATTTTAGAAGCTAAAATCTAGAATCTAGATTCTAAAATCTAGATTCTAGATTTACCTTTTCCAAAAACAGAATATCTCTCTAATCTAGATATCCTATTTAATTGGCGATCGCCTCCGCAGTCTTTACATCTTCGACACTTGACGATGCTGCACTTTCTAACAAAGGTTGTTTTGCTTCTACTTCTGCTTTATAGCGTTCGAGATCTTGTTCTAATGCTTGAATTCGCTGCTCTTTTTGGCGAACTTGACTAGTATCGGCGCGGGAGGCGAGCATTCGCTGCATTCTCGACCACAAACTAAAAAGCCACGCTAGAATTGCCCCGAATCCAGTTGCTATAATTAGTTCTACTGACAAGGGAGCTTTAACTTGAAAGCCTTTGATAATTTGAATAGTAGTCGGCTCTGTATTCTCAAGGCTGAACAAAACTAGAGCTAAGCAAATCAGAAAGATGATGAAGAAGTTTAGTATTCGCATTTTCTCGGTTCCTAATTCTCAAGCTGTGCAATTTTTGGTCGATTGGTCAACTATTTTTTGTAGACCATTTTTAGATTCCCGAATTCTTAAACAAGTCTGGAATCTGGGTATTCGGTTTTTTAGGTGGACTTACTTAGTAGATGCTCCCAATTTTTTGATAATATCAAGTTCGGTCAATTAATCATTGTATCCGAGGATTCAATTATTCAGTCCTGGACGCACGTGGCAAAAAACCCGGTTTCAGCGTCAATCTTTCCCTTCGATGCAGGATTTTTCGGATCGACCGTTTTTTTTTGCCTTAGTCCTGATTGAAATATGCGATCGCATCCTTGAGAATTCCCAGTCCCATCAACCAAGCTTGAGTCATAGAACTGCGATATCCAACTCAGCAACCGCTTTAGGTTTGCGCGATTTTCTGCGTTTTTTTGCCTAGGCCCATTGCAGGTAATAGTTGATATTTCAAAGAAATACCAGCCGCCACAAATAAGGCAATAATAACTGCACCAATTCCTACTGGACTCGGAATCCAGAATACAGCCTCCAAATAATTAATTTCCCCTGGTTTCAGCTTCCAAACTAACTGTTTTCCCTCTTGATAACTTTCGGGAACGATCGCACCGGCGACTGTTTCCATACTTTGAGCACCCCAAGGCGTGTTTAAGCTAAAGTCTAGCTCCAAAAGTCCCCCTGGACTAACCAGAAGACTACCGTTAGAAGAAAGCAGAGAGAGCGATCGCAAATCCAACTCCAAAGTTAACCGATTTCGCAGCACCAGCAACAAATTATTCTGCTTGACGCCAAGGTGAGATTCAAACTTCGGCAAATCCGTGTCTAGGGGAGTTGCTACCCTAGATTTGTCTGTTGGTGCGATCGGGTTGTAAAATTGGTTAAACTTTGCTTCTAACTCAGCGCCATTGTTGAAAGGAATCCTCACTAAAACTTCCTGATCCGACAGCCGTTTAGTCTTCCCATCTAGCAACCGCACCCGACGTTCTACACTTTTCAACCATTCTCCAACAGTTTCGCTACTGAAGCTAGTTAACTTGTCCCCCAGTTTAATATGCTGCACGATTTCGCCGCGAGTTTGACTGTCAAAGTTGACCCCAACATCGTACTGAACGCAGCCAGTCACCAAAGTTAAAAGGCACAATACAAAAGGTAAAAGAAACAAGAAGTGCTTTTTCCTTTTCCCAGTTTCATCGACAATTTGCTGCTTCATTTTACCTTTATTGTATTTTTTAACTGGTTAACTGGTTCCTAGGTAGATCCCACTGGTGACAACTTAAGACTGCAACTCATAATAAATGTCGCTTTCAGTCTAGTCTAGATCCCCCTAAANNTTCCGGTTCCCCCCTTAAGAAGGGGGGTTAGGGGGGATCTGAGCCTAATCATCAAACAGCAGACCGGTATTACGTTTAATGTTAAGTTGTCACCAATCGGCAGAGCCTGGTAACGAGTAAAACCCTACTTAACTTATTGCCTTGAGGCTACACCCAACTGTTGAAACATCATACTGGGTAAATATGCCCCGCCACCTACCCATTCGGATTCGCTACTCAAATCTACCAAATTTTTAAAGGCTTCAAAAATGCTGCCCGCTACCATTGTATTCTTGACGCGGCCTACTATTTTGCCTTTTTCTACTTTATAGCCTAAAGCCAAATTGACCGAAAATTCGCCAGCTAATTGATTGGACTGACCGGCACCTAAAACCTGTTCTACTATCAAGCCTTCGTCCATACTAGCGATCAATTCTTGAGTAGAAGTATTTCCGGGGAGAATGCAAAAGTTAGTCAAATCCGGGCCGGGGCGAGACAGTCCGCCACGAAAACCGTTGCCAGTAGATTCTACACCTCCACGAGCGGCCCATCTGCGATCCCAATAAAATCCGGTGACAGTACCTTTGTCAATTAAGACTTTGCGAGTTGTGGGAGTACCTTCGTCATCGAAGGGACAAGCATAGGGCCCTAAAGTGGGGTCTTCTAAAAAGGTAAAGCGTTCGTCAAATAAGGTTTCGCCGATTTTGTCGGCTAGGGGAGAAGCTTTTTGAACGACGGCTTGACCTGAAAGGATGGTATCAAATAGGCTGCCGAGGGTGCTAGCGGCGGCATTGGGGGTAAATAATACGGGGTAGGTACCGCTGCTGATGCTGGCTGCATTTTCGGCGAGGCGGTATTTTTCGAGGAGTGTTTGGAGGATTTTGTTGGTGTCGAGGGGGCGATCGCACGCTACATCATAACTGTATGCTTGCATAAAATCTTCTCCTAGTACCAAGTTGCCGGAAATAGTGCCACTGACTATTTGGCTGCATCTTTCGGCATAGACATCTTGGGTTGTGGCAATTTTGACGCGGCCGCTGCGGACGTGGAAGCCGACATCGACGATTATATCGGGATTGTAGGCGTGAACTTCCTCGATGAGGTTTTTGCCGTTTTCGACTAATTCGGCGGTTGTGGGCGGAATGTAGGTGCTTTCCGGGGTTTTTAGGTGGAAGTTGGAGGCGAATTCAAATTCGGCGCGATCGCCGATTTCGGCTGTTTGAATGGCTGCATCGACTAAATCGTCTATCCGGGTTAAATCGGTGGAACTGGCAAAACCGATTTTGCCTTGGTAAATCAGTCGCAGTGCTACGCCTTGCAGGGCTTTTGTTTGGAGGGATTTGAGGCGATTGTTTTCAAATTCGATCGGGGTGTCTTGACTCGACAGGTAGTATACTTCAGCGGCATCCGCTCGCTGACTTGCCAATTTCAAAATCTGTTCTATGGTGGAATCGCTCACAATAATCGCCTTTCAGGTTTGGTCTTTGTTTTATTTTAACTGAACCAGCAAGCCACCTCACAGCCAAAGCGGTTGCTCTAGTTATAAATTTTTATGTGACTGAAATAAAAAAAATCGCCATTTTTTTGAAGGTTAAAGGCTTGACTTTCAGCATTTAATTATGTATAATCTTATAATGGGAGTGGTGACGAAAATAATATTTGTGCCACCACTCCCATTATAAATATAATATCACAGAATATCAGCCTGTGTCAATACCTAAATCCTTCTTTTTAGGGCCGAGGAGTTATATCAAATCTGGTTGCACCGGAATGATTTAACCTTTCTAGAACGCAGAGAACGCAGAGTTCGAGAAGAGAGAGATGCATAATTCCGATGCTGACGTATTTGATATTATAGCAACCTGCTCGACGTTTCAGACATTCTTGATAGCTGAAACTATTACTGTAGCTGGATTGGCGCTGATACTTCGAGCGCTAAAAGCCATTGGTTAACTTCTTAATAACTAATAAATAAGCCTCCTAAAATCAAAACGATCGCAATTAACGCTACCCAAATAAACCTATTATCTTTTGTATTAACCTGGCTCAAGTCAACTGGTTCCGTTACAACTGGCTTGGGTTTAGCATACTTGATATCGGCGTTGGGACTGGCTTGAAAACTGATAGCTTGATTTTCTTCTAAAGCTGCCAAATCTGGAATTTTCACCAGCCATTCGGGAGGGATGCTGAGCTTGGGTGCTTCGAGAATGAATAGCAGCCGTTTTGCTTGCTTGCGGGTTTCTAGGCTGGGATGGCGGGTGAGTTGCTGGCAAAGCCCGATCGCCCCTTCTGTATTGCCGCTCGCCTGATAAGCTGTTACCAGCCAGATCTGCACTTCGCCGCCCAAACGGGAATTGCGATCGACTAAACCGCTAGCAGTTTCTAAACTCTGCACAGCTTTAGCATACTGGCCGCCCTCAAAAGCAACTTTGCCAGCAAGGTATTCATTTTGAACAATTTCTAGCTTTTCTGAAGTCACCAGCTCCCGCCCAATTCTACAATCTTAATTCCCCAAATCTGCCAAATACTAGAATTCGCTGTGATTTTGCGACATACTGGACTCGTTGTCGCGTTTCGAGCCTAGCAAGTCTAACTGGTCTACCCTAATTATAGGAAGCGAGCGATTTGCTCCGGTATTGCGGTCTTGCCAGCGATCGAACTTCAAAGAGCCTGTAACCCCTATTTGAGCGCCTTTGCGAACGTAGTCAGCAGCAATCTGGGCTGTTTTGCCCCAGATTTCCAGAGTAAACCAGTCCGGTTCGTCACTGCGCGATCGCCTTCTCACCGCCAGCGTCAACTTGCACAGAACTGTACCCGATTCAAAATACTTCACGTCCGGGTCGCCACCGACGCGGCCGACTAAAGTTACAACATTAAGACTCATAAAATTTTTCAGGAATGTGGTCGATCGATACTGTAGTTAACATCTTATAGCCGGGCACTTGCATCCAAACAGCGCCGGGCCGGGCAGTGGGAATGGCACTGATAGCAGCTTCATCCTGATTTTACACCCACTTACCAGAACACATTGATTGTGACGGAAGTGGTCACGCTCGTGGTTGGTGCCCTTCGACTACGCTCAGGAATGGTTCGACACTTCGACTACGCTCAGTGCGACGCTTCGCACGCGCCTACCGCCGCGTAGTCGAACCACGGAGTCGAAGTGCAAGAATGTACTTTTTGACTAGACTCAGGATGAAAAACGTAATAGAATCCACCTCGGTTACACTTTTGTAACAACATTATTGCACACAATAGTATTTTAGTTTTGGGGGGGGTACAAATCAGTGGGTCTTCTCAATCGATTTTCCTTATCTAGGGATATGGGTATCGACCTCGGTACTGCTAACACGCTCGTTTATGTATCCGGCAAAGGTATTGTTCTGCAAGAACCTTCTGTAGTCGCGATCGACCAAGACCTAAAAATACCGCTGGCTGTTGGAGAAGAGGCTAAAAAAATGCTCGGCCGCACGCCGGGGAACATTATAGCGGTGCGGCCACTTCGCGACGGGGTAATCGCTGACTTCGATCTGGCCGAACTCATGCTCAAGGCTTTTATCCGCAGGGTTCACGATGGCAAAACCCTAGTGTCGCCTAGGATCATTATTGGCATCCCCAGCGGTGTCACTGGAGTAGAAAGGCGGGCGGTGATTGAGGCGGCAACTCAGGCCGGTGCTAGAGAAGTTCGGTTAATTGATGAACCGATAGCGGCGGCGATCGGAGCTGGATTGCCTGTGGCCGAGGCTACGGGTAATATGATTATAGATATCGGTGGGGGCACGACGGAAGTTGCGGTTTTGAGTTTGCAAGGTACGGTGATTAGCGAGTCAGTTCGGGTGGCGGGCGACGAACTCAATGAGGCGATCGTCCAATATATGAAAAAAGTTCATAATTTGGTAATCGGCGAACGCACTGCTGAAGAAATTAAAATTCAGATCGGTTCAGCATATCCAACTCCACAGGATGACGACGTGATGATGGAAGTGCGGGGCTTACACTTGCTGTCTGGTCTGCCACGAACTGTTACTATTAAAGGCCCAGAAATTCGTGAAAGTATGTCGGAACCGCTTTCAGTAATTGTGGAAGCTGTGAAGCGTACTTTGGAGCGCACGCCCCCGGAATTAGCAGCAGATATTATTGACAGGGGAATCATGCTGGCAGGTGGTGGAGCACTGATGAAAGGTTTAGATACTCTGATCAGTCACGAAACAGGAATTGTCACTCACGTTGCAGCAGACCCTCTGTGCTGCGTGGTTTTGGGAACTGGTAGGGTATTGGAAAACAAACATTTAGAACGGGTTTTCAGCGGACAATCACGCTAAATGTAGTTAACAAATTTGGGATGAGTGGATTTTAGATTTGAGCTGCTATCTCAAATCTGAAATCCCGATCAAACAATTTTAGATTTCTTAAATTATGCTAAAGAAAACATTCCGCAGGTGGTGGGATCTGCGATTACAAATTGCACTTTTAGGTTTAGCTGTAACTGCTGCTTGGGGAGTTCGCCAAACACAAGGTGCTGCAATGTTTGAAGCCTACAATTGGGTGACTCGCCCGTTTCACGCCAACGGCTCTGGACAAGAACAGCTCATCTTGGCGCGCACTCAGGAATTGCAAGCGCAGGTATTAGAATTAGAAACTCAAAATCAGAAGCTAAAAGAGCTTTTAGGTTATGTTTCTGCTAAGAAAACTAAAGGGGTTGTAGCTCCTATTATTGGCCGCAGCGCTGACCATTGGTGGCAGCAAGTAACTTTGGGTCGGGGCAGTAATGATGGTATTAAAACTGATTTTACTGTGATGGGCTCAGGCGGTTTGGTAGGTCGGGTTGTTAGCGTTACTCCTAATACTAGCTTGGTGCTTTTAATCAGTGACCCTACGAGTCAATTAGGTGTGGGAATTACCCGCACTAGGCACATGGGTTTTATGCGGGGGAAAGGGAAAAACCAAGCTGTGATGGAATTTTTTGATAATGTTCCTAATGTCAAGCCTGGGGATGTGGTTTCCACTTCTTCTTTCAGTCAGTTGTTCCCTGCTGGTTTGTCTGTGGGAAAAGTGGTTTCGGTGGATCTGAATAAAACTCCGGCTCCTGAAGCTGTGATTGAGTTTTCTGCACCGATGAATTCTCTGGAGTGGGCGGTGGTTTACCCTCATAATAAGCAAGCTGAGCAAAAGGCTTATGAAGCTCAAACTTCTGCACCGGAAAGGGGAGTAGGGAAAAAATGAAGGCTTTACCTCGGATGTCTTTGCGATCGCGTCAATTTCTCAACTTCACCGTCACATGTACTTCTGTGATTCTGTGCATACTGATATTACCCACTCGGATGCCGGGAATGGAACTGCTGGGAATTAGCCCGAACTGGCTGTTAATTTGGGTGGTAGCTTGGAGTATTAAGCGGAAACGTACAGTTTGGGGAGCTGCGAGCATGGGGCTGGTTTTGGGGTTTCTTCAAGATGCGATGACGGCTCCTGATCCCACTCACGCTGTGAGTCTAGTTGTTGTAGCAGTGCTCACGGTTGTTTTGCTGAAAACTTGGTCACTTCCGACGGATCTTGTGGAGAGAGATCCGATTCCGATCGCGTTAATTGTGTTTGGGATGGCGATGGTAGCGGAAACGGTGATGGGACTTCAATTTTTGGCGATGGGCGATCGAACTTTAGCTGAAATTTGGAGCGATCATCAACGAGTGACTTTGTGTTCTGCTATTCTCAGCAGTCTTTGGGCTCCGGTGATTTATTTTCCCCTAAATCGCTTGTGGGAAATGACGAGGACTTTAGAAAAATCTTAATTTGTCCGTTGTGATTAGTCATTAAACCCGCCCCTGCGAATGTCTGTAGGGGCGGGTTTTACTAACA
>DPLL01000052.1 GCA_003542015.1 Microcoleaceae cyanobacterium UBA9251
CAGTCATTAGTCCTTAGTCATTAATCGGCAGTCAGTAGTCAGCAGTCATTAATCGGAAGTATGATTTATCAGTCATTAGTTGCTTTATTTACTTGTTACTGATGACTTCTGACTAATGAATAAATTTAGTCGGTTAATTTCCTAATGACTAATGACTACTGACTAATGACTGCTGACTAATGACTAATTACATTACCTGTTCAACTTCGGAGATTTCTGGGATGGCTTCGCGCAGGCGACGTTCTATGCCCATTCTCAGAGTCATTGTAGAGCTGGGGCAAGAGCCACAAGCTCCTTGCAGCCGCAGGTGTACGACTGGGCCCTCGATTTCTACCAGTTCCACGTTGCCGCCGTCGGATATCAGGTAGGGGCGCATTTCATCGAGAACTGTTTCGACGTTATCTCTTGTTAGTGCTAGTGTCATCATATTTCACCTTGTAGATTATTTACTGCTGATCTCGATCGCACAATTACTTACTGTTGATGCTCATAAGCTGTTCGGCATTTAAAAGACGATTGTAGGGTGCGTCAGTTTTAAGGTATTTCCCATGTATAGTCAGTGTTCTAGCTGACGCACCCTACAGGCCTCGTTAGTGGTTTAAATGCTCCACAGCTTATGGTAATCGAAAAACCTGTTTTTATTTAGGAAACTAGGTTTTTCGATGGGATCTAAACTACTGCTGGTTCTAGCAGTTTGACGTTGGAGTAGTTGAATTCGGTTGTTGTGAGTTGACCTTGTTCTTTCGATCGCACTACTTGCTTGGTCATAACATAATAGTCCCCTATTTTCTCAAAGGAATCTTCAAATTCGAGCTCTTTGATGATTTCATCAGTTTGGGGGTTGCGGAAAATCGCATCGTAGTGACTGGCCAAAGAACCTTCGGGTGTCTCTAAGCTGTTGTGGGTGTCAATGACAAAGGCCATACGGCCCATCACCCGGCTGACTTGACAAATTGACAAACCTCGGATCTTATAATTCGATCCCATTGAGTCGCCTTGCACTAAGATGTCCACAGCGTCGGTACTATCTTTCTCGCCGAGAGTGAAGTTGTTTTTCCCGTGCGATTTTTCAAATGTCGAGCGTTTGCGGTGGGTGACAATATCCCGCATTTGAGTGTAGACGCTTTGCTGCACTTCCTCGTCTGCAATGCCGCTCACTTCTACAGTCATGTCTGGCTTAATGGAAACATGACCTGTGTATACTTCGTCGCCTTGCTTGAGTTCGATGTCGGCACTGTAACCGGGAAAGTTGGCATCCCAAGTATAGCGGTGTTCGTAGGCAGCGCGAAATAGGTCGCGAGCGTTGGCTGTCTCTGTCATAAATCCTCTTTGTCTTTACACCCATCTAGTTTAGCTTAACAATTTCTCTGGGCGGTTAGCCTTATATTTAAGGCGATCGACAACTGAGGAATCAGAGTTCAAGAGCCTTGGTGTACCACCAGCGCCTAATTCCATTGAAACCAGAAGACGAGTCTTTGACACTCCCCGTACCTAAAGGTATGGGGATTCTTAAGAAGTTTTGCACTCTTAATGTCGCTGTCTTGACACCTCTATAGGTTCAAAATAACTATAGCAGTCGCCAAGGTGGTTAGGGTACTTCTGGTCATTGAGCGTAGTCGAAATGTCCACTTCGACGGAGTTTATCCTGAGCCCTTCGACTTCGCTCAGGGTAAACTGCGCCGAAGGGCGAGCGTGACCAAAGCACCTTGGCGGTTGCTATACCTTTCGGTGCTGCAATTACGCTTACTTTTTTTATGCTTTCTTTCGCAATGCATCAACATTAGCCAATTCTGTATGCTCCGCATCCTGCCATTCTTTGCCCTTTAACTATTCCGAATCGATTCGGATTTGTCCTTACGCCGGGATTGGGACCTACTAGGATGTTTCATTGAGCAGTTGATACACTTGTTCCGCATGGTTTCAGCATAGCATATGATCGCAGAATGTGGCCGCCTCAAGGCTGCACGCTGCGTTTCATCCCGGCTTAAAAGACCGGGGTTTGCGCGTGACGCGCTATAGCGACGAAACGCACAAATTCGCCAACTCTCAAAAATCCGATCAATTGCTAGATTTGGCGATCGGAAGTGGCTTATAAAATTAAGGTCAAAAAATAGCCTATTATTTTGACGATGACCAGATCGGGGTGCTAGTTGTGCGTTATCTTGAAAAATCTTGCGTCCGGTGCTTAGGGCGATCGCAACTAGAGAGTTACCTAGTTACTCAAAGGCTAGAAACAATATTTCAACAAGTCCAAACTTTGCAGGAAACAGCCAGCGAATTGCCACAATCACAACAGGCAATTTTCACCAATACTCTGGAAAATCTCTCTAATTATTTGCAAAATTTGGCAGCCAGCCGCCAGTTTGAAATCGCGACAAACAACGCAGCTAAAGTGGTAAAATTAGAGAATTTAAATCGCATTTTATAACGCACGGTGGCGCAACAAGCATCTCAAATTAGACGGTTTATGTCGCTCCTCCAAAAAGCAATAAAAAAGAGCGTAACTGAGTATTAAAGAAAGATTAATACTTGGGTACAGTTGATCTTGTTGGTTGTAGAAAACTCTCAGGGCTCGATCGGCTATTAATATCAAATCCGCGCTTCATCGTCCTGGTAAAGTCGAGTCAAGTGGCAACCATATGTATCTTCGATATGTATCTTCGATATGTATCTTCGATATATAGCCTTTCTCAGGTTTCTGGAGGTGCTCATGGGCCTAGGGCATAGGGAATAGGGCACTTGTACGCTCGCGTAGTCGAAGTATAGATATTTCCTTTTCATAGAAGTGAATTGCCAATTGCCTCCTGTACCTCACTTCATTCATAAAACCGCTAGATCAGCGCAATTTTCACTTCTTTGATCAAATATTCGACTCACTGTCAACCGTGAACATTCAACCGTCAATCGATTTTAGATTTTAGATTTTAGATTTTAGATTTACCCCACGGATAAATGCGGGGGCTTGAGGATTTTAGATTTGGGATTTTGGATTGATTCCGTCCTGAGTCCTCGAAGGAATAAATCCGGGGGCTTGTACCACCTTTGAAATTATTGGTCAACCGTCAATAGTCAACCGTCAATCG
>DPLL01000053.1 GCA_003542015.1 Microcoleaceae cyanobacterium UBA9251
AGAGAAATCCAAAATACTTGGAATTTATACAAATAGAAAGACAGAAATCGACGACAGCCGATCGATCTATTGTGGAAAACTTGGCAATTTCTGTGGAAAACTCACATTTTCCTGTGGAAAAGTACAACTGAATTAGGTGCGAGTTTCTTGAAATAACATCTCAACACCATTCATACCATTTAAAGATTTCGAGGAGCGGTAAGTAAAATACTTTCCCGATTCTTCCTTCAAGCTGCTGTTTAGCTCACATTTTTCCATCTTCCTGATTCCTTCTATCCGTTACATCCGTTACATCCGTTACATCCGTTACAGAATCCGTTGCCGAACTTCCATCTATCCGTTACATCCGTTACATCCGTTACATCCGTTACAGAATCCGTTGCCGAACTTCCTTCTATCCGTTACATCCGTTACAGAATCCGTTGCCGAACTTCCTTCATTTTTCAGAATCATAGCTAATTAGATCGCTCTGATAGGCGGGAGGCTCAACGTGAATTAAGATTCGTACAGGGCTGAAACGTTCTTCCAAATGGGCTTCTACTTCTTCTGTAATCCGGTGAGCAGTTTCTACATCAACCGCATCGACAATCAGGTGCATATCAATAAACACCTGACGCCCGACAACGCCACGGGAGGCGATCGAGTGACAATTGATCACTCCCGGTACATCGATCGCGATCGCGTGAATAATCTCCGGTGCGATCGCCATTTCATCCACCAACCAAGGCAGATTTTCCGTTAAAACCTTCCAACCGCTGTGAAACACCAAAAGAGCCACAGGAAAAGACAAAAACACATCCAGGGATTGCAATTGAGGTATATTCAAAACCTCCCCTTGCCAAACACCAATCAACCCAGCAATTACCATAATTGTCACCCAAACATCACTCATCGTATGTTGAGCATCCGCCACTAAAATAGCACTACCAAGGCTTTTTCCAACTCGGCGCTCATAAAAAGTAACAAAAATATTGATTCCTAGTACAATCAGCAAGATCCATAGTTCGTTGGGGGATATTTTGACAAGTGTGCCACCCTTGAGCAACCTTTCAACAGCGCCGCTAAGAATTTCAAAACAAGCAATCCCCAAAAAAACTGCAATTCCCAGAGCTCCGATCGCGTCAAATTTCTGATGTCCATAGGGATGATCCCGATCGGGCTGCGGATTAGCATAATGATTAGTCACCAATCCTAAAATATTATTAGCACTATCTGTGACGCTGTGCAAGGCATCTGCCAACAAACTAAGAGAACCTGTCAGCCAACCCACGACTGCTTTAATTACCATCACCAGCAAATTTAGCAATAAGGTAATGATTAAGACCTTGCGGATTTCGGAACGGTTATCAGCCACCATAGAATCTCCTGAATCGGACATCAAATTTTCTAGTTTCTAGTTTAAAGCCGATGGAGTAATAAAAGGTTAAAAGTCTTGCGGACTCTAGCTTACGGCTAGATTGATATTCATTAATTTTGCCTAGCTTCTTGAGATTATTTTTAATTAATTTGATTCTGGCAGCCCAATTTAGTTGTAATGTACTTGCTTTGAGTTATTGTATCTTTTAGCATTAACGTCTGTAAAATTTGATTGCTTATGTCTGTTGCTCAATTTACGCTGAATTTAGTCGAAGGTTCTGTCTCCTTTAGTTTTTCCCCCCAAGCTGCGCGGGATTTGCAAAGTGCGATCGGTCTTTTGATGGAAAGTCTCAAAGCAGTAGCAGCCAAAACTGCTGGCGGCAAAGCCTCTCCCCAGAAACCGATGGAATACCGCTATGCAGGAGAGATATTTTTTGAAGTCTTCTGCAACCCGAATATCTGGCCGACTCCTTTTGCTGCGAAAGTGCTGATTACGGTTAGGGACGATCGGCTGCGCGTGACCACCGAAGCCGAACTCAGCCGCCTGCGAGATGATTTGGCTCAGTATCTCGAACAAGTAGGTTGAGATACTCAACCTCGATGGTTTGTATAGCGTTTTTTTAAGTGAGGTGAATTCGCTGTAGGGTGCGTCGCTGCTATATGTTAGTTGAAACTTGCAGATGGTAGAAGGCGACGCACCCTACTATTAATGGCTAGGAAACCGTGCGTTCCTTGTAGGGTGCGTCGCTGCTGTATGTTAGTTGAAACTTGCAGATGGTAGAAGGCGACGCACCTTACTATTAATGGGTAGGAAACCGTGCGTTCCTTGTAGGGTGCGTCGCTTCTCCTTACCCGTAGCTATGATCGCGAAAAAATGGTATCATAAAACTTCATTAAGTTTGTAAGCATCAATAAACAATAGTAGTATCATATAGTCAGGAGAGTCGAAAAAAAATGTTGCGCTCGTTGAAAAATGGAGGCTCTGAATGCAACTAGCAGAGAGGCACATCATTAAATCTACGGAACACCGTTTCGCCGAGATTGATGAATTAGCCTTTAAATCCAAAAATCTGTACAATGCCGCTAACTACGTCATTCGTCAGAACTTTATTTATGGATGGGGCTACGTCAATTACAACGAGATGAACCGATTGATGAAATTTCACGAAGCATATAAGGCTTTACCCGCCAAAGTAAGTCAACAAATCTTGATGGTGTTAGATAAGAATTGGAAATCGTTTTTTGAAGCCACTAAAGCTTACAAAGCCGACTCTTCCAAATTCACGGGTCGCCCAAAGTTGCCAAAGTACAAAGATAAGGTCAAAGGGCGAAACCTTCTCGTTTACACGATTCAGGCAATTAGTAGTAAGCAATTGAAGAAAGGGATTGTCAAGTTTTCAGGAACTAATCTCTCAATTAACACCAAGATCGAACCCGATCGAATCTATCAAGTTAGACTGGTTCCCAAATGCGATTCTTATGTAATTGAGGTAATATACGATGAACCGGAGTCCACCGCCAGCGACGACAAATTCGTAGCTAGTATTGATTTAGGATTGAATAATTTAGTGGCGTTAACTTCAAATCAGCCGGGTTTTACCCCTCTCCTGATTAACGGACGACTATTAAAATCAATTAATCAGTTCTACAACAAGCGTAAAGCACGGTTACAATCTCAATTAAAAGGTCTGCGTAAGAGTTCACCCCGCATTCAACGCTTAACTCGCTGTCGCCACCAAAAAATTGATAATTACTTGCATCATACCAGTCGCTTAATTGTTGACCTTTTGGTCAAAAAACAAATTGGGACGTTAGTAATTGGCAAGAATGCACAATGGAAAACCGAGATAAATTTGGGAAAGCAAACCAACCAAAACTTCGTCAGTATTCCTCATACTAGACTAATTGAGATGTTGGAATATAAAGCTAGATTGGTGGGAATTAAGGTGCTACAGCAAGAAGAATCTTATACTTCTCAATCAAACTTTCTCGGTTTAGATTCAATCCCTGTTTATGAAAAGACTGATCGGAATGCTGTATTTACTGGCAAGCGAATTAAAAGAGGGTTGTACAGAACATCAGTCGGTCAATTAATTAACTCCGATGTTAACGGATCTTACAACATTTTGAGAAAAGCAATCCCAAATGCGTTTAGCAATGGGATAGGGAGCTGCGTAGTTCAGCCAAGGCGGGTTAATCCGCTCAAAGTACAAGCGAAAGGGGAGGGACTTAATGCCTCCCATGTCATGTCATAAATGACTATACTTTTACCAGCTATACTTTCATGTTAATCTCCTACCGGGAAAACAACACATCACTGTTGTAGAAATTATTCATTTACTCCCTTATTCCCTAAAAGAATCAGCAAAATCTATGAAATCCCGCTCTTGCTGGCTAATTTTTACCCTCATCGGACTCACCTTAACAAGCTGTGGACAGCCGAAGTCATCTCAAGAAATTGCTGAAACAGTTAAAAAAAGTATCGTGCTGATTTCTTACCAAAATGAAAGCGGACATGGTACGGGTTTTATAGTGCCTGGTAAAACAGGAGTTTGCACGGTTCTCACGGCACGTCATGTGGTGGAAGGGCGCAGTTTGAACCTGCAAACTGACGACCAAAAACTTCATAAAACTGCCAGCATCCAAACAAGTCCTAATTTGGATTTAGCAATGGTAACGTTTCCGTCAGCAGGGGAGAAATGTCCTTATCCAAGTCTCACTTTTGGCGATTCTGATAGCGTCAAAGTAGAAGATAAAATCTCCATTAGGGGGTTTCCAGATCGGGGTGGTGACAAATTAGTGCAGTTTAGAGCGGGTGGTGATGTAGCGGCGTTGGATGTGATGCCAGAGGGGTATGGAATTTCCTATGAAGCTCCTAATGTTTATGGCGGTTTTAGTGGCGGGCCTGTTTTAGATACTAGCGGTAAAGTGGTTGCAGTTCACGGGCAGACGGATACTCAACTTGTTGCGATTTTGGATAGTCAGCAAGCAAGTTTGTCTTCGCAGCAGCAAACTGTGCTGAAACAAGCAGCGGCAAGAGTTGCTGGAGGGGTACAAATTAATACTTATAAGTGGGGAATTCCGATTAAAACTTATCTGGCAAATCAGTCTTGGGAAAATC
>DPLL01000185.1:0-2365 GCA_003542015.1 Microcoleaceae cyanobacterium UBA9251
GTTTCCCTCTCAGGTCTAAAGACTCGCTCGTTTCCCACTTACCGAGCTTTTTTATGAATCCGGCGGCCCCAGACCAAATTCCTTGATTGTCATGCCGATCGCATAATTGAGGTTGTAGCTTGACAATAAAACTTTATTGTGTTATGCCCATGATGATCTGAGTAAATCAGAAGATTAAGTTTCTTAACAATCCCAGCTAAGATATGATTGTACAGAGACCCTAATAAAATTGGGAAAAATATGTAAATCACGGACTGTAGCTGATTTATAAAGTTTTGGCTCCGTTGCTGGCGACACCGATTGAAAAAATTGGCAATTTTTGTCAGCCCCCGCGCGGAGCAACTCGCCCGATTTTACTCACGCTGTCCAGCACAAGGCTGTGGCAAAATTATTTATCTATAAAACTCAGGTGAACAAGAACCGTACTGTTTCAGATACTAAGCGAAGTTTCTATACGATTCACACTCGACCGATTAACTCAATTTACCGTCGTGTGGTGGAAGAGTTGATGGTAGAAATGCACTTGCTTTCGGTGAATGTCGATTTTCAATACGACCCGATTTATGCTTTGGGTGTGGTGACAGCTTTCGATCGATTCATGCTGGGGTACGCGCCAGAAAAAGACCGGATTTCGATTTTTAATGGTCTGTGTAAGGCTCTCGGTGATGATCCCGATCGATACCAGCAAGACGCTCAGCGATTAGAAAGCTTGGCGACGCGACTTTCGGGTACAGAGTTGATGGCGTGGCTGGAACGATCGACCAGTTTTGCAGATACTCAGGATTTGCAAGCGTCTTTAGGGGCGATCGCCGATAACCCTCAATTTAAGTACAGCCGCTTGTTCGCGATCGGCTTGTTTTCGCTGCTAGAAAAAGCTGACCTCGATTTGGTAAAAGACCAAGAAACCCTCACCGCAGCCCTCAAACAAGTCTGTGCAGCCTTAAACCTGCCATTCGATAAAGTTAGCAAAGATTTAGACCTCTATCGCAGCAATCTGGAAAAAATGGCCCAAGCGCGAATCGTGCTGGAAGATGTGATCCAAGCGGAACGGAAAAAACGCGAAAAGCGAGAGACTCAATCCAGCGCGAGCCTATCGGGTGAGGTTGATTAACAGTAGGACTTTTTATGGACTTGCTAACAATTACTGACATTTGCCAGAGGTATTAAGATCATATAAAATGAATTTAGCCACCCAGATTTAGGTAAAAAACCTGGGTAGTATCTTACCTCTATCTAAATAAGTTGCCTCTACACGATCAAAGCAAATAATCAGATTGGCTAATTGCGGTCACGGGAGAACCAAGCGGTCGGCAAGAAGATAAGTGCTTGTAGAAAATTCTACGGGCATCGGTTGATAGGTATTGGTTGAGAACAAAGTTCAACTTATGTATTTCTGAGCAAATGTTAGCAAAAAAGGAGCGGTCAAAGACATCACCAATTAGTCATTTGAAGGTAGAAGCAAGCAGGAAGCAGCAAGCAGTTTTTTTGGTATTAACTAACAAAAAAATCTGAAAATTTCAATTTTTCTGCAATTCTGACGAAGGCTTTCTGACTTGAAAAATACAGCCTTCAGCCTTCAGCCTTCAGCCTTCAAATGAGTGTTGGCTAAAAAATCCAAATCGCGCCTTCTAAATAGAGGGCGATCGACTTAACCTACAGAGCTCTGTGCTCTGTAGGGATTAAACTAGGGATTCGGTTCAAAATTAGTGGCGTTGGCTTGTAGCCAAGTGCTGAGCTGGGAGAGAACTTCGTTTCCAGAAGACTTACCCAAAGCTGTGGGGTTGACCGGTTCTGGTCGATCCAAGTTGCGGGCGATCGCTGCGTTGACTTCTTTGGCAATCAAATCGTGAAGTTGCTCTTTAGCCCTAGCCCTTTGAAAGAGAGCCCCTTCTTCAGTTGTAGCGTACAAAGGTGGCAGCCTATTTAAAGCATAAGCGGCGATGTCTCCTACATCCAGAGTCTGATCGCTGGTAGCCTCAATTTCTGCCACCCTGGCGATCGCATCGCTGAGCACCAACTCTTCCATCACGTTAATGAACTGTTTGCGAGGAAGAACCACAACTTCCCCAGTCAATAAAGCTCCCATCAGACGATCGAGAGCCATATACTCTTCGATGGACAATTCCGAAGCCGTATTGCAGATTCGTCCTACTTCAGCTTCCATAGACGGCGTTAAGTAGCCATCCTGCAAAGCTTGTTCAACAATTTTTTCAATACTCATATAGGCTTCTCACTCAACGGCATCAATAATAGAGTTTTTTTTGAAGACGCGATTACTTACGTCTTGAGATTCGAGCTTTGAGACTGGAGTTGGCAATTTTTTTGACACTCCCCGGTCTAAAGAAACGGGGATTCTTAAGGACAA
>DPLL01000185.1:2394-11774 GCA_003542015.1 Microcoleaceae cyanobacterium UBA9251
GTTTTCAGGGTATTCTTTATAAGGACGGGGTTTTCAACCCAATTTTCTGATAATGACTGGTAAAATTCGTCAAAATCCCTGAAAATACCTACTCAATTCCCTGAAGTCGCCAAGGTACCGGATCGATCGCCTGTCCATGAACATAAAGTCCCCAGTGTAGGTGAGGGCCTGTCGAAGCCCCCGTAGACCCCAGAGCACCAATTACTTGACCAGCTTGGACAAAATCGCCCTCCTTGACATCAATGCGGCTCAGGTGCATCAAAATACTGGCTAACCCTTGACCGTGGTCTATACCAACAACATTGCCGTGAATTGTGAACCCTTGAGATTCGCGTCCCACGAGAGACACCCGACCGGCTGCTGGTGCAACGACAGGGGAACCGTAATCACCCGCGTAATCGATGCCTCGATGGTAGTAGTCGTTGGCAAACACCCCATTATAGTATCGGCGGACACCGTAAATGGTGGTAATTTCGCCGGAGTTGGGCCGCACAAGTGGGCCATTCCAAAACTTTTGGGGTGTCACCAGTGCTTTAAAGGCATCTACGCGATCGAATTCCGCATCACTACCCTCACTATCTTTACCTGGTGGTAGCGTAATAGATTGAGTGGGAAAATTGCGCGATCGCACCTGTACGCTCAAGTCTTGCACCTTTCCGTCACCAGTGACTTGGATTTGGCGAGTACCAGCTTTCTCTAGAGGGGTTGTAGGTAGCAGAGCCCGAAAGCGATTGTTCCCCATCGGAAAAGCTGGGTAGTTTTTTTGTTGTACTGAAACCGTTGGAGTTTCACCGCTACCGTCTACTTGAATCACTACTGACAGCGTATCTCCCAGTTCGGGATTTGCCGGCATCACCTTCACCTGCAAAGCTTGCACAGGCGATACCAGACTGAGAATTGTCGCAACAATTCCCCCACTCAAAATCGCCCTCTTCATGTTTGTTCTCAACAGCCTACACCCCAACATAGCACCCACAACTATTTTTGCACTTGACTCGGAGTTGGCTTGATTCACAGTCGTTGTCATCACCAATATCCTTAATTTTGGTCTCCCTAATATTACACAAAGCTTATAAAACAGGACTTACGCATTGCAACGTAATTCTGTCATTCTGAGCTCAGCGAAGAATCTCAAACCCTTGCAACACCGCCCGCTTTGTGCGTAAGTCCCGTAAAATCTAGGGCGCTATCACCGCCCTTCGACTATGATCGGAGACCAGTACGATCGCCCTTTCCGGCCAAGTAGAAAATAATTTGTCACCCTTCGACTACGCTGGCTGGACCGGAGAAAATTCCCCAGCATTTCCCAAACCTATGAATCACACATCTGACAGCAACTCCCCGTTAGACGACTTCATGCAATCCCTAGGCCTCGACCCCCATCAACCAAACAACATCGAACATTCCCACAACAATTTACATGATCGCAGCCAACTCCACAACCTCAATGACCACAACATAAACCACCCAGGAATATCAGACATCACCCACAGCGATTGGGCCGATAATTCGCACAATTTCAACCAGCAACATCCTCAAAGCGACTGGACTCACAGCCACGACACTCACAACGCAGATAATCAGTGGCAAAATCCCGAACACGGATTCGCAACCGGAATATCAGCAACTCCCAGCGATTGGACTGATACTTCGCACAATTTCCACCAGCAAAATCACCAAAGCGACTGGACTCACAGCCACGACATTCACCCCACATACACTCACCAGCACAATTCCGAAACCGGATTTGCATCCGCCACAAATCATCACGACAACCACACAAATGCAGCGCCCCACGTCGTCAATTCCTCCTATTCTAATTCAGGAGACGGCCCATTCATTCACATAGACCGCAGTGGCGACGTACACCTACACAAACTCGATGGAACCACACAAATAGTCGGTCATGTCAACGGGCGAGATTTTTACAACTCAGCCAACGACCATATTGGATATCTTGGTAAAGACGGACACATTTATCGGTGGGCTGATGACTCTTCTGTAGGACGAGTAGAATCAGGTCACATTTATCGAGAAAATGGCAAAGAAGTCGGTCGGGCCGATACCGATTTAGAAGGTGCAGCCCATATGCTATTTGCCGTTCGTGGCGGGACTTATTAGTACCTAATCTCCAGAAACCGGGTTTTTCGCAAAATCTATGGCTCAAACCGTAAATCTCGAAAAAACCCGGTTTCTTTCACCCCCACCCAAATCTCCAGAAACCGGGTTTTTCGCAAAATCTACGGCTCAAACCGTAAATCTCGAAAAAACCCGGTTTCTTTCACCCCCACCCGAATCTCCACTCTCGTTCCCTGAGCGTAGTCGAAGGGTCGAAGGGTCAAAGTGGACATTTCGACTACGCTCAATGAGCAAAGCACCTTGGCGATTGCTATATCAAACCGCAAATCTCGAAAAAACCCGGTTTCTTTCACCCCCACCCGAATCTCCAGAAACCGGGTTTTTCGCAAAATCTATGTATCAAACCCTAAATCTCGAAAAAATCCGGTTTCTTTCACCCCATTCACCTACCCAAAGGAACAAACAAATGACAAAAGCACTACCAGGAAAAAAAGGATGGCTAGCCCAAGTTGGCGATTTCGTTAAAGCTATATACAGGCCCACAGTTTATACCGCAGACCGCAATTCCGAAACCCAAGTCAGAAACACAGACATCACAATCCAAGCCAACAAAGAAATCGAAGCAAGTCGCCAAGAACTCCGCCAAAAAGAACTCGTACTACAAGAATTCCAAAGACAAGCCAACCTCACTTTTCAAGCCGAAGAAGGAAATTTAAACCGCTCCTTACAATCAGAACTAGCAAGACTCAACCGCGAATCCCAAACCCAAGAAGGACTCCTAAACCGTCAAATGCAAGAACAACTTGCAAAAATCAACCGCGACTTTCAAGCCAACGAAGGTAAACTCAATCGCGAGCACCAAATCCAACTAGAAATATTTAGAGCCGAACTCCAAAAATGGTGCATCGAACAGCAAAAAGAACTGCAATTGCAACTCAAAAACCTCGACGCTCAACTCGCCCGCGAACTCCGAATTTATGACCGACAAACTAGCATCGAAGCTATTCAAGAACAGAAAAGACAAAACAACTCTCCCATCTGGTTAATCGCCCAAGATATAGTCAACTCCAATCCCGCTCAAAACCCTATTCCCCTGCGAGTTTTCCTCTCGCCTCCCAGCCTGCAATTTGACCGTTCCGGCGATAGTAATGATAGCGCCAAAGGCTTTCCAGACATGGAAAAATTTCTGGGAATTTACCTGCAACAATTCTTTGAAAAATATTCCGCCCAAGGAAGACCAATCGAATTTTTATCTGGTGCTTGGACGAGCAAATTTTTTCACAGCCAAGCAGCCACAAAAACCATGTTTAACGGCTTAAAAACCGAGCCGACATTAATTTTAGAATCCGTTGCGGAAGGCGATATTTTCAACCTCAACTTTGGTTATTGGGGTTTGAATTGGGCAACTTATCGCTACAAATCCCCGATTCCCATGCTACCTTGGCGCGAGGTACTTTTTGATTTTGCTAAAGAGCGGGCATTGCAGTGGCAAGCTCAGCGACAAGCCTACATTGCTCAGGGTAATAGCGCTGAAAAATTTGATAAAGTTTTAGGTAATGAAGCTGTTAATAGTTTCTTGCACAACCTCGAAATTATTGACAATGAACGGATGTGCGAAGCAATGGGAATTGACCCCACCGACAGCCCGCGTCCCTACAGCATTCACAAAAAAGATTATGAAAGATTTCAGCAATTTATCGGTGTTTGTCACTGTTTGATTGCTGGATTGCTGGCTGATGAATACTTTTTCCTGCACGTCTCCTCAGAAGTGCGGCAGCGGCCTCTATTGCCTCAGTTACTACCTGATTTGCTGCGAGATATGCCCAAGGAGGAACAGGAACAATTAGTAGAAATAGCGATTAATTTCTACGAAATGTTGTATGATATTATTGGCGAATCAGAATCGGCATGGATTCCTGAACTGAAGTTAGATTTAGCTGAAGGTTTGCTGAATTTGCCGGATAAGCGTTGGGCGGCGACACAAATTTTTGAGTCGGTGAAAGCTTGGCTGAAATTGCGCGGTTTGTCGGTACCGGAAACAAACAAGGAAATTTTGGATGCCCTCGATGCGGCTTTGACAATTGATGATTTGAAATATGCTGGAAAACTGAATAGCTGTTTGGTGACTGTGGGCAAAACTCGCCAATTTAGCGTGATTGAATCTTGTTACAACCGAGCGATTGGGCGCTGCCAACAGGAAAACTATGCAGCGGCGATTGTGGATTTTAATCAAGTCCTTCAACTCAATGCTAATTTTGCTAAAGCTAATTTCAATCGGGGATTGGCCTATGCTAAATTGGAGCAGTATCGGGCGGCGATTGAAGATTACACTCAATATTTACGGCTGGACCCCAACAATGCTGATACTTGGAACAATCGAGGTAATGCTTATTACAAGTTGAGAGAATACGAGCAGGCAATTTCTGATTACAATCAAGCCTTAAATCTCAATCCAAATTTGTCGAGTGTAGCGCACAATCGCGATGTGGCTCAAGGTGTTTGGGATGAGAAAAAATGGTTGCGGCAACAAGAAGAAGAGAAACAGCAGCTTCAGGCTGAACAAGAACGTCAGCGGAAATTAGCAGAAGAACAAAAACGTCGCGCTGAAGAGGAATCTAAGGGGAAAGAATTTCAGTTCGAGATTGTTACTGTTAATAATCGAGGGCAAGAAGTTAGCCGCAAACCGGGGAAATCTTATCAGAAAGTTGCAGATTTGGGCAATGGGGTAAATTTGGAAATGGTTTATATTCCCGGTGGTAGCTTCCAGATAGGTTCATCTGAAAATAGTTCGGAACAACCAGTGCATCAAGTAACTGTTCAACCCTTTTATCTAGGCAAATATCCGATTACTCAAGCACAGTGGGAAGCAGTGATGGGAAACAACCCATCTAATTTCAAAGGTGCGAAACGTCCTGTAGAACAAGTAAGTTGGGATGAGGCTGTGAAATTCTGCCAGAAACTTTCTGAAAAAACAGGCAAAACTTATCGTTTACCTGCGGAAGCTGAATGGGAATATGCTTGTCGCGCGGGAACTACAACACCTTTCTATTTTGGTGACACAATTACGCCAGATTTAGTCAATTATGACGGCAATAATCCCTACGGTGCTGCACCCAAAGGACTTTATCGCCAACAAACAACGGATGTGGGGAGTTTTCCGCCTAATTCCTTTGGTTTATACGATATGCACGGGAATGTTTGGGAATGGTGCAGCGATAAATGGCACGATAATTATAGTGACGCACCGATTGATGGAAGTTCTTGGGAAACTGGCGGAGATAATAACCGAGTGCGGCGTGGCGGCTCCTGGCTCAACCATGCGGTCAATTGCCGTTGTGCCTATCGTCACTGCGACTCGGCGGACTGCAGGTGGAGGAACGGGGGTTTTCGCGTTGCGGTTGCGTCGGTTTCTTCCTTGTCCTAGTTTTCCCCGCGAGGACTCTTCTCTACTCTCTAGCCCTTTTGCTCTTTTCCCTCTTTCCTCTTTACCCTTTTGCGCGCGTCAGCGCCCTTTAAAATTTTTTGGGGAAAATGGGGATGGGGTAAATCAGAAAAAGGTTACGCATAGGGACTAAAGAAACCGGGTTTTTCCACAAAATCTAAGGTTTGAACCAAATATTTGGGAAAAAACCCGGTTTCTGGTTTTTGCGCGGGGATTAAAGAAACCGGGTTTTTACTTTAATCTAAGGTTTGAACCAAATAGTTGGTAAAAACCCGGTTTCTGGTTTTGGCGCGGGGATTAAAGAAACCGGGTTTTTACTTCAATCTAAGGTGTGAATTAAATATTTTGGCAAAAAACCCGGTTTCTGATTCTCGCACGGGGTTTAAAGCTGTCATTCTGAGGGAACCGAAGAATCTCTGGTTTTTGCGCGGGGATAATAATGTAATTCTCTCATTCTGAGCTCAGCGAAGAATCTCAAACCCTTGCAACACCGCCCGCTTTGTGCGTAAGTCCCGTAAAATCTAGGGCGCTATCACCGCCCTTCGACTACGCTGGCTGGACCAGTACGATCGCCCTTTCCGGCCAAGTACAAAATAATTTGTCACCCTTCGACTACGCTGGCTGGACCGGAGAAAACTCCCAGCATTCCCCAAACCCATGAATCACACATCTGACAGCAACTCCCCGTTAGACGATTTCATGCAATCCTTGGGCATCGATGCCCATCAACCAAACAACATCGAACATTCCCACAACAATTTACACGATCGCAGCCAACTCCACAACCTCAATGACCACAACCTAAACCACCCAGCAACATCAGACATCACCCACAGCGATTGGACAGATACTTCGCACAATTTCAACCAGCAACATCCCCAAACAGATTGGACTCACAGCCACGACACTTACCACCAAGAGACTTACCAGCAAAATCCCGAAAACGGGTTTGCATCCGCAACAAATTACCACGAAAACCACACAAATGCAGCGCCACACATCCTTAAATCCTCCCATTCTAGTTCTGGAGATGGCCCATTCATTCATATCGATCGCACTGGCGATGTACACTTGCACAAACTCGACGGAACCACACAAATAGTCGGTCATGTGCATGGGCGAGATTTTTACAACTCAGCCAGCGAACATATCCGATATCTTAGTAAAATCGGACACATTTATCGGTGGGCTGATGATTCTTTTGTAGGACGAGTAGAATCAGGTTACATTTATAGAGAAAATGGTAAAGAAGTCGGTGGATCCGATACAGATTTAGAAGGTGCGGCACATATGTTATTTGCCGTTGGCGGCGGGACTTATTAGGGAAAAAACAAGTTTAAGGAATACTTGACCAGTGGCAATGACCACCTGGGGTTTTAACCCCTCATAGCGAAAGTCCTCGCTATGACGAATAAAAACCTTTTTATCCCAAATTTGTAGTCGGTTTTAACTCATATCTTGTACCATTCTAAAAAGCCTGTAGGGATAGGTTTACCAAAAGCTTTAAAGGGTGCAGACAGGTTAAATAAACCGCCCCACCCACAAAAAAGCCCTTTAACTGGTTCCCAGTCAGAGCCTGGAAACCCAGATCTAGAGGCTCGGCCTCCCCTTGTCTGGGCTTCACAGAAAGGGTTCTTGCTTAACTTTCCCCCACAGCTTGATTGACTAAGACTTACACATTCACATACCTAAAGGAACACAAAAATGACAAAAGCACTACCAGGAAACGAAGGATGGGGAGCCAAAACGGGTAATCTTATAAAAGCTGCATTCCTGCCTACAGTTTATAATGCCGATCGCCTTTGCGAAACTCAAACCCGAAACACAGACATAACACTGCGAACCAACAAAGAAATAGAAAAAAACAGACAACAACTCCGGCAAAAAGAACTCGTACTACAAGAATTTCAACGACAAGCAAACCTCAAATTTCAAGCCGAAGAAGGAAATTCCAACCGCTCCTTACAATCAGAAATAGCAAGACTAAACCGCGAATATCAAACCCAAGAAGGACTCCTCAACCGTCAAATGCAAGAACAACTTGCAAACATCAACCGCGCATTTAAAGCCAACGAAGGCAAACTCAATCGCGAACACCAAATCCAACTAGAAATATTTAGAGCCGAGATTCAAAAATGGTGCGTCGAACAGCAAAAAGAACTGCAATTGCAACTCAAAACCCTCGACGCTCAACTCGCCCGCGAACTCCGAATTTATGACCGACAAACTAGCATCGAAGCCATTCAAGAACAGAAAAGACAAAACAACTCTCCCATCTGGTTAATCGCCCAAGATATTGTCAACTCCAATCCCGCTCAAGATCCCATACCCCTGCGAGTTTTCCTCTCGCCTCCCAGCCTACAATTCGACCGTTCAGGCGATGGGAATGATGCCGCAAAAGGCTTTCCAGATATGGAAAAATTTCTGGGAATTTACCTGCAACAATTCTTTGAAAAATATTCAGCTCAGAAACGACCAGTTGAATTTTTATCTGGTGCTTGGACCAGCAAATTTTTTCACAGCCAAGCAGCCACAAAAACCATGTTTAACGGCTTAAAAACCGAGCCGACATTAATCTTAGAATCCGTTGCTGAAGGCGATATTTTTAACCTCAATTTTGGCTATTGGGGTTTGAATTGGGCAACTTATCGTTACAAATCACCGATTCCGATGCTACCTTGGCGCGAGGTACTTTTTGACTTCGCTAAAGACAGGGCTTTGCAGTGGCAAGCTCAGCGCGATGCCTACATTGCTGAAGGTAATAGTGGTGAAGAATTTGATGAGCTTTTCGGTACTGAAGCTGTTAATAGTTTCTTGCACAACCTAAAAATCATTGAGAAAGAACGGAAGTGCGAAGCAATTGGAACCGATCCCGCAGAAATCCCACGTCCCTACAGCATTCACAAAAAAGATTATCAAAGATTTCAGCAGTTTATCGGTGTTTGTCACTGTTTAATTGCCGGATTGCTGGCCGATGAATACTTTTTCCTGCACGTCTCCCCGGAAGTTCGGCAGCGGCCCCTATTGCCTCAGTTACTCCCTGATTTGCTGCAAGATATTCCCTCAGAGGAACAAGAACAATTAGTAGAAATAGCGATTAATTTCTACGAAATGTTGTATAATGTGATTGCAGAATCAGAATCGGCATGGATTCCTGAACTTAAGTTAGATTTAGCTGAAGGTTTGCTGGATTTGCCCGATCAGCGTTGGGCCACAGCGCAAATTTTTGAGTCGGTAAAAGCTTGGCTGAAATTGCGCGGTTTGTCGGTACCGTCAGGAAACAAGGAAATCCTAGATGCCTTGGATGCGGTTTTGACAATCGATGATTTGAAATATGTTGGAAAACTGAATAGCTGTTTTGCTGCTGTTGGCAAAAGTCACCAAATGAGTGTGATTGAATCTTGTTACAAGCGAGCTATTGGGCGCTGCCAAGAGGAAAAATATGCAGCAGCGATTGTTGATTTCAATCAAGTCCTTCAACTCAATGCTAATTTGGCAAATGCTAATTTCTATCGGGGGTTTGCCTATGCTAAGTTGGAGCAGTATCGAGCTGCTATTGAAGATTACACTCAAGTTTTGCGGCTAGAACCAAATCATGCTGATGCTTGGAACAATCGAGGCAAGGCTTATTACAAATTGGGAGCCTACGAACAGGCAATATCTGATTACACTCAAGCATTAAATCTTAATCCGATTTTGCCGGGAGTCGCACACAATCGCGATGTCGCTCAAGGTGTTTGGGATGAGAAAAAACGCCAACAGCGATTAGAAGAGGAGGAACAGCAACGTCGTGCTGAACAAGAACGTCAGCGGCAATTAGAAGAGGAGGAACAGCAACTTCGTGCTGAACAAGAACGTC
>DPLL01000081.1:0-2369 GCA_003542015.1 Microcoleaceae cyanobacterium UBA9251
ATTTAAAGTGATAGCCAGCGGCTGTTTAGCTATAGAAATATCGCCGATTCAGAAGATCTACTTTTTGTGGTTTCGCCCGGAAGTAATGAAGACCGTAAATTGGGCGGGAGACCCCAATAAACCAGTAGAAATTGACGAAAATGGCAGCGAAAAACTCAGTCCTAGAAAATCCTTCGATTTGTGGAAAGAAACTGTTCGGTGCAAATCTTTGCCTTGGAAAAAATGCGAAATTGACGCCGCATTGGAACTGAGAAAAGCAATAATTAATATCGTGCTGCGTCAAGCAGACAAACTTGCAAAATTAAATACAGCACTGGAAGCATCCCTCGCCAGAGAGCGCGAAAAAGCCGCCCATTTAGAAACAGCAATGTCCGAACTCAAGCGCGCGCAAACTCAACTGGTACAAAGCGAAAGAATGTCAAGTTTGGGACAGTTAGTGGCGGCGGTAGCTTATGAAGTCAACAACCCGATTAACTTCATCTACGGCAATCTCAGCTATGCTAACGAATACAGCCAAAGATTAATTAATTTACTACATCTTTACCAGCAGCACTATCCGTCGCCACTGCAAGAAATTCAAGCAGAAATAGAAGCAGCAGAATTAGAGTTTCTAGTTGAAGATTTGCCGAAATTGCTGGGTTCAATGAAAGTAGGCTCTAACCGCATCCGGGAGATAATTCAGTCGCTGCGAAACTTCTCTAGAATTGACGAATCGGAGATTAAACCAGTTGACATTCACGACGGATTGGATAGCGCTTTGCTGATTTTGAGTAATCGACTCAAGCCCAAGCCCGATCGACGCGCAATTCATCTGATTAAAGAATATGCTTCCTTGCCATTAGTCGAGTGCTATGCTGTTCAGATCAACCAAGTATTTATGAACATATTGGCAAATGCAATTGATGCTTTAGAAGAGGCATTTGCTAACAAAAATTTGTCGCCGCACTGCGGCTACGAGTCAAGCCCAGTCAAGTCTGGACAAATTCGGATTAGGAGTGAAGTTTGTGCGGGGGAAAAGAGCGTGGCAATTCGCATTGCCGATAACGGTTCAGGTATGACAGAAGCACTCCGCCAGCAAATATTTGAGCCATTCTTTAGCACAAAACCTGTTGGTAAAGGTGCAGGGATAGGTTTGGCTATCAGCCATGAAATTGTCGTTGAACAACATGGTGGCCAACTGACTTGCATTTCAGCCCCCGGAGAGGGAACCGAGTTTGTGATTGAGATTCCCTTGAAGAAAACCGAGCAAAAATCGAGTGCGGCTGGGAAATGAAAAAGTTCGATCGCTCTATCCTAAGAAATATTTGCGATCGACTGGCGCGCCTAAAAAACCGGGTTTCTTAAATTGTCTCATAAATTTAACAACAGCATAGACCTCAAGAAACCCGATCGCTATCTAATGTTCAATTAAGATTCTTCAAGGGTGGGTTTAATCAAATTATAAGCCAAAACGCCGAGAATGCCACCCACGATCGGAAACACAACAAACGCCCACAACTGCTGTATTGCCCATCCACCTTGAAAAAGTGCCACACCGATACTTCTAGCTGGGTTAACTGAAGTGTTGGTGACAGGAATTCCGACTAAGTTAATCAATACCAACATCAAGCCGATCGGAATTCCGCCCAAACCTGCGGGATATTTGGGATGGGTAGTACCCATGATTGTAAATAACAGAAAAGCAGTCAGTACAACTTCTGTCAAAGCGGCGGCCAAAAGTCCATAACCTGTGGGAGAATGTTCTGCAAAACCGTTAGAAGCAAAACCTGAAGCCGCTGCATCAAACCCCGGTTTTCCTGATGCGATTATGTACAAAACAAGACCACCGAAAATTCCTCCTAAAATCTGACCTCCTATATAATAAGGAAGCAAAACAGCATCGATCAGTTTGGCAACTAATAAACCTATGCTTACCGCCGGATTAATGTGACAACCGGAGATCGGGCCGATCGTATAAGCCATGACTAACAGGGACAAGCCAAAGGCGATCGACACTCCTAAAAAGCCGATTTTGTCTCCTGCTAAAACCGCACTACCGCATCCACCTAAGACCAATACAAAGGTGCCTAGAGCTTCCGCCAATCCAATCTTGATTTTGTTGTTCATGTTCACAAACCTCTGAAGTTTCAGATATGTCAACTTCGCAGCCAGAAAAATNNATCTGTAACTCAAATTTCCAGAAATGGTATTTTATAAACTGAGACTGCGGAATTTTGGATATTAAATGATATCATTTTACAACCTGCGGGAAAAAATGTCAATACTTAGCTAATTATTTGTATAAATTGTTAGATCGAGTAACACTCGATATAGGTATAGCAACCGCCAAGGCTGTTAAGGTGCTTTAGTCATTGCTCCCTTCGACCCTT
>DPLL01000081.1:2401-2564 GCA_003542015.1 Microcoleaceae cyanobacterium UBA9251
GCAATCCCCCCGTGGTTGCCCCCGTCTATGGTGATGTTGCGTAAGTCCTATTTAATTAAGTATTTGTTGGGAAAACTCAAGAGTACGCTCTTCTTTTAGCTCCCCGCAGCACTTCCAGAAGTCGGGTAGCTGGGTATTCGGTTTTTTGAGGTTGGCTTACTTA
>DPLL01000427.1 GCA_003542015.1 Microcoleaceae cyanobacterium UBA9251
TTTGTCAGTGGGAACGAAGTATTATCGTAAAAAACCCGGTTTCTGAACCCCCCATGATGCCCAATGCCCTATTCCCTATGCCCTATGCCCAATCCCCATGCTTATTTCCCAATACAAAATCTACTAAAGATTCTATCTAACACTGATTCTGTCACCTCTTCTCCTGTAACTTCTCCTAATGCTTGAATTGCACCGCGTAAATCTATTGTCCAAAAATCTAAGGGCAATTTGTTGTTAATAGTAACTAAGCATTGTTCTATACAAAACTTTGCTTTGGTGATGGCTGCTGCTTGTCTTTGGTTAATGGCTAAATCTAGGTTTTCTGCTTGCAAGTTGTCTGAATTGACGGCATCTAAGATTGCTGTTTCTAAGTCTTCTATGCCTCGATCTAGGGCGGCGGCTGTGGTGACTATTCGGTGAGTCTCAGAGGAAAAAGGTAATTTTGGAGTGGTTTTTACTAGGTCGATTTTGTTGATAATTATAATTAGTTGGCGGTGTTTTACTTGTTCGTAAATTTCTCGATCGCCTTCTGTCCAACCACATACCGCGTCAATTGTCAACAACACTAAATCTGCTTGCTGTGCCGCTGCGCGCGATCGCTCTACTCCAATTTTTTCTACTTTGTCTTCTGTTTCCCGAATGCCCGCAGTGTCTAGCACCTGCACCGGAATGCCACCTACAACTAACTGGGATTCTACCACATCCCGCGTCGTACCGGGCAAATCAGTGACGATCGCCCGATCGCTCCGACTCCACGCATTCAACAAACTCGACTTTCCCACATTCGGGCGGCCGACAATCGCTACTTTTAAACCGCTTCTCAACAATTCTCCCCGATCGGCTGTTGCCAAAATAGTTGACAATTCCTCTAAAATATGCTTAATTTCAAATACTGTTTGAGCTTCATCTAAAGGCGGCAAATCTTCCTCAAAATCAATTCTCGCTTCAATTTCTGCTAACACATCTAAACAAGTTGTTCTCAGTAAGCGAATGGGCTTAGCCAATTTTCCTTGCAACCCCGCCAAAGCACTTTGTGCAGCAGCGGGGGATTGTGCTCCCACCAAATCTGCGATGCTTTCAGCTTGAGTTAAATCGAGTCTCCCGTTCAAAAATGCCCGCAGCGAAAACTCTCCCGGTTGTGCCAATCTCGCCCCGTTTTCCAAACACAATTGCAAGACTTGCTGCACGGCGATAATCCCACCGTGACAGTGAAATTCTACCACATCTTCGCGAGTAAAAGAACGGGGTGCTTTCATAATTAATAGTAAAGCTTCATCGACTAATTCTTGAGTTTGGGGGCGGCGGATGTAGCCGTAAAGTATGCGGTGAGACTCCCAAATTTGCCGTCCTGGGGCGCGAAACAGAGTTTCGGCAATTTTTAAAGCTTCGGAACCGGAAACCCGCACAATGCCGACGCTGCCTTGTTGGGGAAATATGGCAGTGGCGATCGCGGCGATCGTTCCTCCTTTTGTTAGTGATTCAGACATTTTTAATTGCTGTATTATTTAATATTTATCTGGATTATTCTCTGGTGTAAATATCTGGTTCGTCATGCAAAAACTCAAAACAGCCGCTCTTTTGAGCAAGTTGCACGAGTTCCTGAGTCGAAGGGTAGGGGATGTTTGCAAATAATTTTTCGGCGATCGCTAATTGCTCGTCTGCTGAGAGAGATAAGATCAGTTGAATTAGGGAGTCAACCAGTTGTACGTTCATTTTAGTCACCTGTTGCCCGGTTGTTTAATTATACAGGTTTGATTTACAGGAGCAACAAGTTTAGCAAAAAAAACTCATATTTTAAAATAATGTCTATAATAATTAGACAGAACCAGATTTTTTGCCGCGACTTGAATTATACTATGAGTTCAGGGTTCCCATCTACCGTCAACGGATAGGGGCAGCAGACAGAGGCTAATCTTCAAGCTAGCTTCGAGATAAAACTTAAAGGTACTTCGGCTTCAGAGTTGGTTATCCTGATTTTATGTGATAATTTAGGATTAACAGGGATGAGGTAGAGCATGAGTGGTCAACTTCTCGACGGGCGTTATCGCATTATTAAAGTCACAGGCTCCAATCCTGTTGGAAAAACTTATCTGGCGGCAGATACTCATCGTCCGGGGTATCCGCAATGCACGGTTAGAGAAATGCGACTCCCCGAGAGAAGTTCGCAAACTTCCGAATTAATCAAAGTTATTTTTCAAAGCAACGCAGAAATAGTAGAAAAGTTGGGAAAACACGACAAAATTCCCGAATTATTGGCGTATTTTGAGGAAAATCAAAGTTTATACTTAATTGAAGAATTTATTGCCGGGTCAGCTTTAAGTCAAGAATTGATACCGGGTCAATGTTGGGCAGAAGACCAAGTAATTGCTCTGCTCGAAGAAGTATTAAAAATTTTGGTGTTTATACACAAAAACGGCTTCATCCACGGCAGAATTCAACCGGCAAATCTGATCAGGCGAGAGTCTGACGGTAAGTTGGTGTTAATTGACTTTAGGTTAGACAAAGAGATTAAGCGGGAAATTGTTGGTCACTTGATACCGAAAACCTCTTCAAACTTAGTCAAAGGGCTTGTTACAAAAAAAGAGCAAAAACTCAAACCTGAGCTTGTTGCTCAGACGGTATATACGCCGATGGAGCAATCTGAAGGGAACCCTCGCTACAATAGCGACATCTATGCTCTAGGTACGATCGCCCTGCTTGCTCTGACGGGGCTTTCTGCTCCTGAACTGGCTTGTTTGAAAAACCATAAAGGCGAATTCGATTGGCGCGATCGGGCAATTTGTTCTGTAGCGCTAGCAGATATTATTGACAAAATGGTGCGATCTAACTTCGAGAAACGCTATCAGAAGGCCACGGAAGTTTTAGCCGACCTCCCACAAATGGCTTTCAAAACCGCCCACAAAACCGAGGTTGAGGCAACTATGATTACCCGTACTCCTGGTATGAGTCAACGGCCACCACAGCTAAGAAGCCAAACCCTTTTGCTGACTCTTCGATCTAGGATGGCGATCGCAGTCTCCGCTTTGATCTTGACTGTCGGAATAATTTACTTTTGGCAGAGTAACAATCCGGCGAGGGCAAAAGAATTGTTCGCTCGCGGTCAGCAGAAGGCACTGCAAGGGGACAAAGTAGGTGCGATCGCCGATTATACAAGCGCGATCGCCCTGAATGCCAGCGATGCGGAAGCTTTCTATCATCGAGCTAACGCTCGCTACGACATCGGAGATCGCGAGCAAGCAGTACAGGACTACACGCAAGCCATTAAAGTCAATCCCAGCCACAGCAAAGCCATCTACAATCGAGGTCTGGCCCGCCGCGACATCGGGGACAAGCGCGGTGCCCTTGAAGATTTCACCATCGCCATTAGGCTGAATCCCAGCGACGCAGACGCTTACTACCAGCGGGCTCTAGCCTACTACGATTTGGGAGACTACCGCACTGCAATAGAAGACTACACTCAAGCAATTCGACAGGCTCCCAATGATGCTACAGCTTACAGCAACCGGGGTTTAGCTCGATCGGCGATCGGCGACAAGAGTGGGGCGATGGCAGATTTTACCCAAGCGATTCAAATTAGCCCCAATGATGCTGGGGTTTATTACAGTCGGGGTCGATCGAGATTTAATCTGGCAGATTATCAAGGAGCGATGGAAGATTATAGTAAGGCGATCGAATTGGCACCGGATCGAGCTGATGCTTATACCAACCGATGCGGTGCTTACTTGAATTTGGCAAGTTACGACAAAGCGATTGAAGATTGCACCCAAGCAATTACCATCGATCCAAAAGACGAAGCTGCTTACAATAACCGCTGCATTGCTTACCTGAATTTAAAACAATTTCAGAAAGCTGGTGAAGATTGCAGTTTGACCATCGGACTTAACGGCAACAATCCTAAAGCATACAGTAATCGAGGGTTGGCTCGATCGGCTGCGGGAGACAAGGGCGGGGCGATCGAAGATTTTACTCAGGCAATTCGCCTCAATCCCAGTGATGCAGTTGCTTACAGCAATCGCGGTACTATTTACTCTGAACTCAAAAACTACGCTTTAGCCGTTGAGGATTTTGCCCAGTCACTGCGGCTCAATCCCAACAATGCTACAGCTTTCTACAGCCGTGGCCTCGTCCGCCGCCAACTCAAAGATCGTACCGGGGCGATCGAGGATTTTCAGAAAGCTGCAACCCTGTTTCTAGAACAAGGGAGGGCTGATGGTTTCCAAAACGCGCAATTACAGATTAACGAAATTAAGTAAACTATTAGTCATTAGTCATTAGTCATTAGTCATTAGTCAGTGGTTAGTTGTTAGTTGTTAGTTGTTATTTGTTATTTGTTAGTTGTTAGTTGTTAGTTGTTAGTTTTGGGTTATTATTTGTTAGTTGTTAGTTTTGGGTTGTGAGTTTTGGCGTTCATAACTAATGCCCCATGCCCCATGCCCCATGCCCCATGCCCCATTCCCAATTCCCCATTCCCAATTCCCCATTCCCAATTCCCAATTCCCCATTCCCCATTCCCAATTCCTGATATGAATATGGTTGGTCAACTTTTAGACGGACGTTACCGCGTAGTACAAATCCTCAGTTCAGGGGCTTTCGGACAAACTTATTTAGCCGTCGATACTCGCCGTCCGGGACACCCTCAATGCGTGGTAAAACAACTCCGCCCTCCGAGCAATACTTCCACAGTTCTCAAAACGGCATACCGCTTATTTAAACAAGAGGCAGAAATTTTAGAAAAGCTGGGAAAACACGATCAAATTCCATTTTTGTTGGCTTATTTTGAAGAAAGAAATCAATTCTACCTCGTCGAAGAGTTTGTACCTGGTCATGCCTTAAATAGGGAAATTATAGCGGGTCAAGCTTGGCGAGAAGAACGAGCGCTATCGCTCTTGGAAGAAGTCTTAGAACTGCTCAGGTTTGTACACTCTCATGGAGTGATTCACCGCGATGTTAATCCGTCCAATTTAATCCGCCGGAAACCCGACGGTAAATTGGTTTTAATTGACTTCGGCTCGGTCAAAGAAGTTGCGAATAACATTAGCGATTATGATCATGAATTTCCGAGAACAATTGCTACTGGAACTCCGGCTTATATGCCGATAGAACAATTTCAAGGCAACCCGCAATTTAGCAGCGATCTATATGCAGTCGGGATGATGGCTATCCAAGCTCTGACGGGTTTACCCGGTACGGATTTGCCAAAATTGCAAGATCCGAACCCTTCTCACACCGGAGAAATTGTCTGGCGAAACCGAGTTCAATGTTCGACAAATTTGGCGAATATAATAGACAAAATGGTCTGTCACCAGTTTGGTAAGCGCTATAAGTCGGCTGAGGAAGTTTTGGTAGATCTGAGCAAAATCAAGAACCGCCCAGATGCAGTGGCTACGGCTCCAAAGGCTAGCATTTATCCTGCTACTTTACAGTCTAATTCTGGTTTTTGGGATCGTTTTGGTTCTAGTTTCTGGCTGATCTTGGGTGGGTTGGGGGCTGCGCTCGCTTTAGTATTTTTGTTGAATTATTTAAATCGCCCGAATCCAATTAAAGCTAGGCAATATTATGAAGAAGGGGTGGCAAAATCTCACAATAAAGATGCTGCTGGGGCTGTGCAGGCTTTTAACCGTTCAATTCACTTAAATCCTCACAATCCTGAGACTTTTTATCAGCGGGGAAATGCTAACTATGATTTAAAAAAGTATCAGGAGGCGATTGCAGATTATTCTCAGGCGATCGCTCTCAATCCGAATTATTTTCAAGCTTATTTTAACCGGGGATTAGCCCGTCACGACTTCAACGACAAACGAGGGGCCCTAGAGGATTACACTCAGGTTTTGAATCTCCAACCCAATGATGTTGACACATATTATGAACGAGGAGTTGCTTATTTAGAACTGCAAGATTACAAGACTGCTATTCAAGATTTTAACGAGGTAGTTCGATTGCAGCCGACTCTTCCTAAAGCTTATCATTCCCGGGGGTTGGCTCGGGCTGGGGGTGGCGATTTGCCCGGAGCGATCGGCGATTATACTGAGGCAATTCGGCTCGATTCTCAGAATGTTGATGCTTTCTATAGTCGGGGGAGATCTCGCTTTCATTTGGGAGATTATAAGGGAGCTTTAGCAGATTATTCTCAGGTAATTGCGATCGATCCTAAAAGTGCAGATGCTTACGCTAATCGGTGCAGCACCCAGTTGAATTTGGGAGCGCATCAAGCGGCAATAGACGATTGCACTCAGGCAATTTCACTGAGTAGTGAGGATGCGGTTCCTTACAACAATCGCTGCATTGCTTATTTAAACTTAAAGGATTATCCAAAAGCAATTGATGATTGCACTCAAGCGGTGAAATTAAATCCAAATGATTATCATGCTTTTAGCAATCGGGGTTTAGCTCGCAACGAAGCGGGAGACGCACAGGGGGCGGTCACCGATTTGACCTCAGCAATTGGGCTCAATCCCAACGATGCTGAAGCTTACGCCAATCGAGCCAAGATTTACCAACAGTTAAATAATTACAATGGTGCGATCGCCGATTACGTCCAAGCTATTCGGATCAATCCGAATTATGCTGCGGCTTACTACGGTAGAGGCATAGTTCGCCGCTCTTTGGGAGACAAAGCCGGAGCCCTTAGCGATTTTGATAAAGCAGGCAAAATCTTTCTCGATCAAGGGCTTACCAGCGGTTACAAAGATGTTCAATTTGAGATTGAAAAGATCAAATAGTCATTAGTCAGTAGTCATCAGTCATTAGTCAGTAGTCAGTAGTCATTAGTCAGTAGTCATCAGTCATTAGTCAGTAGTCAGTAGTCATCAGTCATTAGTCAGTAGTCAGTAGTCATTAGTCAGTAGTCATCAGTCATTAGTCAGTAGTCAGTAGTCCGTAGTCAGTAGTTATTTGTTATTTGTTATTGGTTGCTTCCAATGCCCTATGGGGCCCATGCCCTATGGGGCCCATGCCCTATGGGGCCGATGCCCCATGCCCCATGCCCCATGTCCAATTCCCTTTAAGAGTTTTGTATTTCCTTAACCAACTCATAAAACGGTTCCCAATTATCCTCAATAGCTATCTGCTCCCAAACAGCCTCAATCGTCGGCCTTAACAGCGATTTTTCGGGATTGTACCGGCGTAACCTGTCCGCCATTTTATCCAGATCATCCGCCGACAAAGTTTGCAAAACGTGACAATAAAACTGCCGCCAATGTGCTATAAACTCCGTCGGTTCCGCCTCGGCAAAAATTTGACTAGCATCATCTCGCCAAGTGCGATCGAACTGTTTTCGCAACTCAAAAAAGAAACCTTGATAATCAACTTGACTCTCAGCCAGCAATTTAATTGTCAGTTGCAACAACTCATCAGCATCGGCTTCTGGTAAATCATCAAATCCCAACCTATTAATCATTAAATGCCGATAAGCTGTATTATAATAATTGCCAAACTTGGCCAAAGCCGCATCCAGAGCAGCTTGAGGAATCACTGCTGCTAACGGTTTCTGAAGTTTCTCTAAATTCCCCTTGCAAATAAACGGTTGATTCCCGTAACAATAAAGACCATAATGGTCAAAATAAGCTGCGGTAAACCGAGGATTATAAGTTGGGATAAAAGCAAAAGGCCCATAATCAAAACTTTCTCCAGTAATCGACATATTATCAGTATTCAGCACAGCGTGACAAAAACCCGCAGCCATCCACTGAGCAACTAATTCCGCTACTCTTTTGACTAATTCTGCGTAAAATAGTGCATATTTGTCAGATTGAGAAATATCCCTATTGTTGGCTTCTAAATGCAAGTCTGGATAGTAATATTCAATCACAAAATCTAAAAGTTTTGTAATTAAATCTTGGCGACGGATGTAATGCAATCTTTCAAAAGTACCGAACCGGATGTGAGAATGGCTAAAACGAACCATTACAGACGATCGCGTCGGAGAAGGTTCGTCCCCTCGCCACAAAGATTCCCCGGTTTCAACTAAACTAAAACAGCGAGATGTACGCACTCCCAATCGGTGCAAAGCTTCAGCCGCCAAAACTTCCCTAACTCCCCCTTTCAGAGTGAGTCTACCATCAGCAGACCGCGAATAGGGAGTGCGGCCGGAACCTTTTGTGCCGAAGTCATAAAGTCTGCCATCAGTACCGCGAACTTGACCATACAAAAAGCCTCTACCGTCGCCTAAATTGGGGTTATATTCGTTGAATTGATAGCCGTGGTAGCGGAGTGCGAGGAAGGGACGCACGCAGTGAAATTCACCGAATGCTTGGGTAAAATGTTCGTCGGTTACTTGGGAGGGATCTAAACCCAATTTTGGCAATAATTGGTCGTTGCGGAAGCGGAGGATGTGCTGGGGAAAATCGGCCGCAGGGACTTCATCAAAGTAGTCGCCACCGAGGGATTCGAGGGCGGGTTCGTAGTTGAGGGACAGCAAGGGATTTGACATTTTTCTATTCTATGCTGAAATTGGCGATCGCTCCAAATTATATACGGGTAAGGTGCGGTGTGCATGGAACTATACAGTTTATATGGCAATTCTATTTCTTTTGTGAATGAGATCTTTTTTATTTACCGCAGAGGGCGCAGAGGGCGCAGAGGTGTTATATCAGAGATCAAGAGGGAGAGAGATTTTTACCTTTTCTAGCCCTTAGATCATAGTTT
>DPLL01000282.1 GCA_003542015.1 Microcoleaceae cyanobacterium UBA9251
GGTGCTTCCTTAATTGCGATCGCCCAAATCGACATCAAGCGCACGCTTTCCTATATAGTCAGCTCATACATGGGCTTAGTATTTATCGCCGTCGGCACCGGACAAACCGAGACAGCCCTGACATTGATATTTGCCTACACCTTAGCAATGGGTTTGCTGGTAATGAGCATTGGTTCGGTAGTCTGGAACAGCGTCACTCAGGATGTCAGATCTCTCGGCGGTTTGTGGGGAAAGCGGCCAATATCGGCGATATCGTTTATTGTCGGTAGCGCTGGATTGGTGGGATTGCCGCCTTTCGGCTGTTTTTGGACTTTATCAGAATTAGCATCTGGGCTGTCGGAATTTCACCCTTTGCTGTTAGGAATAGTGCTGTTTGTAAACGGTGTAACTGCTTTTGGTTTAGTGCGCGTCTTTGGTTTAGTTTTTGGTGGCAAACCGAAGCAAATGACCGAACGTTCGCCGGAAGTTCACTGGCCTTTCATCTTACCAATGACTATTTTAATGGGCTTTACTTTGCACGTTCCGCATTTGCTGGCAGCGTGGCAGTTATTGCCTGTGGCAAGTTTGAATTATACCGCAACTGGACTGGTAGTTTTGTCAAGTGCGATCGGCATCGGTGCAGGAGCATTTATCTACCTGAACGAGAAATGGGAAAAACCAGTGCAAATTGGTTCTCAAGCCCTGCAAGACTTTTTTGCCTACGACTTTTACACCGCCCAACTTTACCGGGTGACAGTGATATTTGCAGTCGGTTTAGTTGCTCAAGTTATCTCTTGGGTCGATCGCAATATTGTTGACGGATTCGTGAACTTAATCGGTTTGACAACAGTTTTCGGAGGGCAAAGTCTCAAATACAATGTTACGGGTCAAACTCAGTTTTACGCCTTGACAATTCTGTTCGGAGTTGGACTTTTGGGACTGATAGTAAGCTGGCCTCTGCTAGCTCGCCTGTCGCTGATTGTCGGCGGGTAAATATATCTAAGATTTAAGATTTTAGGTGACACTTTTAATCTAAAATCTTAAAAACATGAAGTCTTTAACCAAGATTTCCAAATCGATCCAACAAGGCAGCATCAATGAACTCAAATAACAAACAATTCAATCTTTCCCGGCGCAATTCCCTCAAATTTGTCGCAGGAGCCATTGGTACAGGGATACTCGCAGCAGGAGCAGGCGCTGATTTGGCAGCACCCGAACCAGCAATTGCTCAAAATGACTTGACTCCCGATGCAGCTCTGAAAAAGTTAATGGATGGGAACAAGCGATTTGTGGACAGAAAACGCCAAAATCCCAACCAAGATTTAGTTCGCCTCGCCGAAGTTGCCAAATCTCAGAAACCCTTTGCTGCGATTCTCGGCTGTGCAGATTCCCGCTTTCCTTCGGAGATTATCTTCGATCAGGGATTGGGAGATTTATTTGTCTGTCGCGTAGCCGGAAATGTGGCTACCCCAGAAGAAATTGGCAGCCTGGAATTTGGCACCCTGGTATTGGGAGCAAAAGTCCTTGTGGTAGTCGGGCATAAAAGGTGCGGTGCGGTAGACGCAACCATCAAAGGAGCTCAAGTTCCCGGTCAAATTGGCAGTTTGCTCGACGCAATTAAGCCGGCTGTAGAAAGCTCGAAAGACCAAGGGGGCGATCGTCTAGAAAATGCCTCAAAAGCCAATGTTTTGCTGCAAGCTAAAAGGTTGAAAGCATCTCCAGTTATCTCTAAGTTAATTGAGGAGAAAAAACTGAAAGTTGTTGGTGGATACTACGATTTAGACACGGGTGCAGTCAATATTCTTGTTGAGTCTTAAACAGTTGACAGTTGACAGTTGACAGTTGACCCTTCGACTACGCTCAGGGCACCGCAGTTGATAGTTAAAAGGAAGAGATTCTGATGTGGGATGTACGGGTTGATTAGTGTATGTAGTCATTACTATGAAGTCCGACATCTGACGCAAGTGGTTAGCTCTTAATACTCTTAATAAGAGTTGGCTTCAATAACTAATAACTAATAACTACTGACTGACTACTGACTACTGACTACTGACTACTGACTACTGACTACTGACTACTGACTACTGACTACTGACTACTGACTACTGTCAATTGATTCTTTACTCTTCACTATTCACTCTTCACACTTTAATTATGCTTAGTGCCTTGCTCTGGTTGCCCGCGTTGGGCGCTGCGGTAGTCGGGTTCTTGCCCGGAAACATCAATGGGATGCGCCTGCGTTCAATAGCTTCTGCTTTTGCTGCTGTTGTTTTCCTGTTGAATATCTGGCTGCTGACTCAATTCGATCCAGCCAATTCGGGACTGCAATTTCAAGAATATTTGCCTTGGATTCCACAATTAGGTTTGAGCTACAACTTGGGAATTGACGGCTTGTCTTTGCCACTGCTGGTTTTAAGTGCATTACTGACGCTATTAGTCATTTATGGCACTGGCGAAAAGATGGAGCGCCCCCAGTTATACTACGCTTTGATTTTGCTAATCAATGCTGGTATTGCCGGAGCTTTGATGTCTCAAAATTTGCTGCTGTTTGTACTGTTTTACGAAATAGAATTAATTCCTTTTTATCTGTTGATTGCGATTTGGGGCGGCAAGCAGCGAGAATACGCTGCCATGAAGTTTCTGATCTACACCGCAGTTTCGGGACTTTTGGTGCTGGCAGCATTTTTGGGTGTTGCTTGGTTGAGCGGTTCTTTAAACTTCGATTACAGTGCGATTAACACTCAATCATTTCCCTTAAAGGTGCAGTTGATACTGTTAACAATTGTGCTACTTGGGTTTGCAATTAAAATTCCCTTAGTGCCCCTGCACACTTGGCTACCGGATGCTTACGTCGAAGCTTCGCCAGCAACAGCAATTCTGCTGGGAGGGATTCTGGCGAAGTTGGGAACTTACGGTTTAGTGCGGTTTGGCTTGCAGATGTTTCCCGAAACTTGGCCGATAATCGCTCCTGGTTTAGCGATTATCGGCACGGTGAGCGTGATGTACGGGGCTTTGAGCGCGATCGCCCAAAAAGACATCAAACGCATGGTAGCCTATAGTTCGATCGGACACATGGGATACATCCTGGTAGCCTGCGCCGCCGGCACGAAACTCGCATTAATCGGCGCAGTCGGACAAATGGTAAGCCACGGCTTAATTTTAGCTTTGCTGTTTTATTTAGTAGGCATCATCGAAACCAAAGTAGGCACACGAGATTTGGACGTGCTCAACGGTTTGATGAATCCGATGCGAGGTTTACCGACAGCAAGTTCCCTGTTAGTTTTGGGCGGTATGGCTAGCGCCGGTATTCCCGGTTTGGTGGGTTTTATTGCCGAATTTTTAGTATTTCAAGGCAGTTTCTCCAAATTTCCAATTCCGACTTTACTCTGCATTTTAGCCTCCGGGTTGACAGCAGTTTACTTTGTAATTCTGCTCAACCGCACCTGTTTTGGGAAGTTGGACAACGCCACGGCTTATTACCCAGCAGTTACATTCGCTGAAAATATGCCAGCGCTGGTTTTAGCGGGAATCATTTTTGTTTTAGGAATTCAGCCTGCTTGGTTGCTGAAGTGGAGCGAATCGACTACAAATGCGATCGTTGCGACTCTTCCGGCTGACAGAAATGCCCAAGTAGCTATCAGTTATCCTTGGGAAAACTCGGTGATTGAAATCGCGTCTATACATCAGGAAAACTCGGCGATTGAAATCGCGTCTATACAAACGAAGTCCGCCTCAACGGACTAAGAGATATAGGACTATTGGTGACAATTTAATGTTAAACCTACCGGATATCTTGTTTGTATCAAAGTCTAGA
>DPLL01000106.1 GCA_003542015.1 Microcoleaceae cyanobacterium UBA9251
TTTTTTCGGTTGATAGTCGTGGGAAATAAGATGAGATAACACATATTTGAAAATTTGTCAATGCCTAATTATCTCTGAAAAAGTCCGCTGTTGACAGTCTACATTCGGCATTATGCAGTTACATTGTGATCTAATGTTATCTAAATCATGTAATAACTTGTATTTGATAGGAGTTTTTCCAGTGAACGCTGCCGAACAAGCTAGGAATATAGAATTAGCCAGTAAAATTGCTGCGGTTGTTAATTTATTCAAGTCTGAATTCCCGGATGCGAAAGTCGATTTGAAACCTTGGATGAATGACGAGGATACCAGGGAACTTGTCGATCCAGATTCGATCGACATTGGCTTCCATTTTCCCGGTCGAAGCCGCTTGTTGCAAAGCCGCAGCATTTTGATTCAAATCCGATTTTACCAAGATCCGGTAGAAGGACATCGCCGCGCGATCGGAGTCGAAGCCGCTGGTTACGATCATACTGGTCAACAGTGGCACTTTTCTACTGTGGAAAATTGGAATTTTCTTGGCAAAACTGAACCTGCGGCAGAGTCGTCGCAAAAAATCAAACACTTTTGTCAGCAGATATTTGTTTTGTTTAATGAGTCATTCGGCGATTGAAATCGGGGCAACCACGGGGGGATTGCCCCCTACGCAAACGAAGTCCACTCAAGCGCGGACTAAGAAATAAGCTGGATTTGATATTAGTCCTGATTGTCGCAATTGTCGATCGCCCGACAGCCAACGGCATAAACTGATTTATAGGTTGTAGAACGCTTGCCAAACAAAGTATAGCGGTTGTCGCGGACTTGTTCGTAAACGCGATCGCCCATCCACTTCATCCCCGGCATAGCGCGGTAAGCCGCCACAAAGACTCCACCTGCGGGCAATATTCGCCCGATTTCTTCGGCTGCATCGCTACCTTGCCAACGCTGTTCTGGGGTGTTATAATCTATCAAAATCATCCCCATTTCGCAGTCATCAGAAGTGATACCAAAACGCTCTAATTCCTCTAAATCTTGCATGGGAATATACTCAAACCGCTGGCCTTGATCTAAGTTTTCTAGTAACTGCACCAAGGTGACGCAGAGATTGCAATTGCCGTCGTAAATTACGTTATATTTCATGGGAATTGGGAATTGGGAATTGGGAATGGGGAATGGGGAATGGGGAATGGGGAATGGGGAATGGGTTATCTGATGCTACCGGATTTGAGATTAATCCTAATCATAATCAAAATTATTCCACTCTCCCCCTCCCCATCTCCCCATCTCCCCCTCTCCTACTCCCCTACTCCCCATCTCGTTACAATAAGATAAGTTGCCTTGCTACCGATCGCCCCTCAAAACACCATGACTCAACAACAACCCCGGATTTGCATTCTCGGCGGAGGCTTCGGCGGACTCTACACAGCCCTGCGCTTGAGTCAGTTACCCTTCTCCAAAGCGGAAAAACCCGAAATTGTCCTAGTCGATCGCCGCGATCGATTCCTCTTCGTGCCCCTGCTGTACGAACTCCTAACAGGCGAACTGCAAACTTGGGAAATTGCCCCACCCTTTGCCGAACTCTTAGAAAACACAGGCGTGCGCTTTTGTCAAGGCACTGTTTCCGGCATCGACTTGGAAACAAAACGAGTCAAGTTACACGACGGGCCAGAATTTGCGTGCGATCGACTTGTCCTAGCTTTAGGCGGCGAAACCCCGCTAAATATGGTCAAAGGCGCTGTTGAATATGCTTACTCATTTCGCACTCTCAAAGACGCTTACCGATTAGAAGAACGACTGCGATTTTTAGAAGCCAAAAATACCGACAAAATTCGGATTGCGATCGTCGGCGCGGGTTATTCGGGAGTAGAATTGGCTTGCAAACTAGCCGATCGACTCGGAGACAAAGGTCGCGTGCGGTTAGTCGAGCAAGGCGACACGATACTGCGGACATCACCGGAGTTTAACCGAGACGCAGCCAGAAAAGCCTTAGAAAAACGGCAAGTCTGGATTGACTTAGAAACCGCAGTAGAGGCGATCGGGCCAGACACAATTTCCTTACTTTACAAAGGACAATTAGATGTTCTCCCCGTAGACATAGTATTGTGGACTGTAGGAACGCAAGTTAGTCAAGCAGTGCGATCGCTCCCCCTCAAACAAAACCAGCGCGGTCAATTAATCACTACTCCCACAATGCAAATAGTCGATCGTCCAGACATATTTGCTTTAGGAGATTTAGCCGAATGTCACGACGCAACAGGTCAAAAACTCCCCACCACAGCCCAAGTAGCATTTCAGCAAGCGGATTATACCGCGTGGAACATTTGGGCCTCCCTAACCGATCGGCCATTACTTCCTTTCCGCTATCAGCCGATCGGAGAAATGATCGCATTAGGAATTGACAACGCCACCTTTGCCGGTTTAGGAATTCAACTCGACGGACAACTAGCCCACATTGCTCGCCGCTTAGCCTATCTTTATCGGATGCCAACATTTGACCATCAAGTGAAAGTTGGTTTTAATTGGATTAGTAAACCGATTCAGGATTTGCTGAAAAGTTAATAGTTCAGGATTTAGGGACTCCGACAAAGAAACCGGGTTTTTTTACGAAATCTTCGTTACACACCGTAAATTCCGTAAAAAACCCGGTTTCTGACCAATGCGTAAGTCATAAATAACCCATAACCAATAACCAATAACAACTAACAACTAACAAATGAC
>DPLL01000192.1 GCA_003542015.1 Microcoleaceae cyanobacterium UBA9251
AAAAACAATTCTTAGATTATAACCTATAAAAAAAACTCGTCAAGTCATTGCCTCCTAATTCTTAACCGCAGTGCAAAATTATAAATTTCCTCTTCCCTATTCCTTATTTCCTCTTCCTTCTGACTGCAAAAAAGCATCAAAAGTTGCCCGATCGCACATAGCAACTTGAGCGCCCATCTTAGTTGCACACAGAGCGCCCGCTGCCGCCCCCCACACCACCGCCTCCGACAGCGACATACCGCCATCTAACGCGGCCGCCAAACCCCCGTTAAAAGCATCACCAGCAGCCACAGTATCGATCGCCTCCACCGCAAAAGCCGGTACAAACAAAGTCCGATCGGCAGTCACAGCAACCACACCGCGATCGCCCAATTTGACAATCACATTCTTAACACCCCGCTGCTGCAACTGCTGAGCAGCTAAAATCGCAGTTTCTGTGTCATACACCGCAAAACCGACTAACTGACTAGCCTCCACTTCATTCGGCGTGATAATATCAATTAGCGGATAAAGGTCGATCTGCAAATCGGAACGAGCCGGCGCAGGATCGAGAATAACTCGCACCCCCGCTTCACAAGCAAGAAAAGCCGCCCTTTGCACAACTTCCAGGGGAATTTCTAACTGTAACAACAAGCTTGTAGCACCGGGCAACAACTTTTTGAGACGTTCTAAATCTGCGTCACCAATATGATTATTCGCCCCCGGAATCACAATGATATTATTTTGTCCGCTCTCCTCTACCGCGATAATTGCAATGCCTGAATGAGTGTTTTTGTCAATTAATATATTGTCTGTATTTAAGCCATAAAATCGTAAATTTGTCAATAGTTCTTCAGCAAAATTATCATTACCAACGCGACCAATCATGTGAGTAGAAGCGCCAAGACGGGAAGCCGCCACAGCTTGATTTGCTCCTTTCCCACCGCCGGCAGTGAAAAAATTGCTACCAATGATAGTTTCCCCCGGTAGCGGCAACCGAGGGGTTTTAGCCACGAGGTCGATATTGATACTTCCGAATACTATGATGGTCATAGGGCATGGGGCATGGGGCATGGGGCATGGGAACTAATCAGTAACCAGTAACAAATAACCAGTAACAAATAACCAATAACAAATAACGTGCTACAACAGGTATGATCTACATCGGTCTATTTAATGGCTGCACTCACTCTCGATCGCAATCCCTGTGTCTTGGTAGTTGGAACAGACGAAGTTCTCGCCGGACAGTTGAGTATGGACTTGAAATCCTCCGGCTACGAACCGATAGTGGCTTCTAACATCGCCACGGGTAAACATTTAGCCCATGAATTGCAGCCAGCTTTGATTGTAATTGACAGGATGTTGGGGGGAGAGTCGGGACTGTCCCTATGTTCTCACATCAGGAGTCTGGGGAGTCGAGTGCCGGTGCTGGTGTTGATTGGTCGTGATACAGTGGACGATCGCGTGGCTTGTCTGGAAGCTGGCGCCGATGATTATTTTCTCAAGCCCTATCGCACGATCGAGTTTTTGCAGTTGGTGCACTTGTATTTGCAGCCGGATACTAGCAGCAATCACCAATTGAGGTTTGGCGATTTAGTCTTGGATTTGGCCTCTCGGCGAGCCCTACGCAATGGACGGGCGATCGACCTGACTATGAAAGAATACGAATTGTTAAAATATTTGATGGAACATCCCCGCGAAGTTTTGACTCGAGAACAAATTCTGGAAAATGTTTGGGGTTACGATTTTCTCGGTGAATCAAATGTGATTGAGGTTTACATTCGCTATTTGCGGCTCAAGATTGAAGATGAGGGCGAAAAGCGTTTGATTCAGACGGTGCGCGGTGTTGGTTATGTGATGCGGGAAGCATGAAGTTCGGCAACGGATTCTGTAACGGATGTAACGGATGTAAGTCAGAAGGAAGTTCGGCAACGGATTGTGTAACGGATGTAACGGATTGACAGAAGAAGGAAGTTCGGCAACGGATTCGCTTTCTTCTGATGTAACGGATTGACAGAAGAAGGAAGAAGAAAGATTTTCCCCATTCCCAATTCCCCATTCCCAATCTAAAATCTCAAATCTCAAATCAATATGAGTTATTTTGCTAATTTGCTCGGTATTGGGGTAAGTATATTTTTGTTGGGATGTTCGCCAACATTGCCTGTCGGGAACCCTAATGTTACTGGTAATTTGGCTTCGCAGTCTACATTGGCGGCCTCGGAAGGTCAAGTTTTGCCGATTTCTGCTAGAGCTCGGATAGCCGATCGCCCGATCGAACTTGAAGTCGCTAAAACCCCCGAACAACAGTCTATGGGTTTAATGTACAGAACATCTTTGCCCGATGACAGAGGAATGTTGTTTGAGTTCAAACCTGCGCGGTGGGTCAATTTTTGGATGAAAAATTGCAAGATTTCTCTGGATATGATTTTTCTGCGGGATGGAGTGGTGACAGCGATCGAGGCCGGAGCACCTCCTTGTACTGCCGAGCCTTGTCCCACCTACGGCCCCAATACTCCTGTCGATCGAGTCATCGAACTCCGCAGCGGGCGAGCTGCTGAACTTGGCCTCAAAGTGGGCGATCGCATTGCGATCGAGTTTTTTAACTGAAATAGTCCTGGACGAATAGCTGGTGAAAGTATAGTCATTTATTACAGTGCCGTGGGAGGCATGAAGTCCCTCCCCTTTCGCTTTCACTTCGAGCGGATTAACCC
>DPLL01000500.1 GCA_003542015.1 Microcoleaceae cyanobacterium UBA9251
GTGCAGTTTCAGTTTCAACGCGCTTACCAACTGCTACTTCTTACAGATGAGGGGCTGCGTCCAAGTTAGAAATTTGAAGTTCAGAGTTGATTTAGTTGAGTTCTGATAGTTTCTATCCTTTTGCGATTAACTCCTAAATCGGACTCTCCCAGACGGGAAGCCGATCGCACATGAATGACTTTTGCTCCTTGATCTAGCAAAAATTCCACATCGTCAACGAACCCCATCAAGGAACTGGTAAATTCCACATAGAGGTAATTATCTGTTTGGTCGATAATTTTAGTTTTGTCCAAGGATGCGATCGCCTGTTTGAGATTTGCCATTGCAACTGTCGGCGTCGCATTGTATGTCAAAGGCTCAATTTTGTGTTCGGCATCTTGACTGAAGCTGCTGACACAGTTGGGGGAATTGGGACAGGGTGCGAGTTGTCCTGAATGAATACCGAGATTCGTAGGTCTTTTTCCAGCAAACATTGTTTTTTCTCCGGGAATGGCTATGAAAATGGCGATCGACAGTATTGCTATTGCTAGCAATGAAATTAAAATAACGAGCACTTTTTTGAATGCTGTCGGCGATTTGGTTTCAACTGTTTGCAAAATATTAGCCCTGATTAAGTGCAAGTTAGCTGTTAGATACCGACTTTTTTAAGCAGTCGTGGATTTGGTGTTCTGTTTTTGGATTAACAGTCCTGGACGCATTCTCGACGCTGTTCGTAGGGTTTGAGATTCTTCGTTTCACTCAGAATGACAGAATCACGTCCTACTGCGTCCAGGACTAATTAATCTACTAATCTAATTTTAATCTTACAGTAAGTTTGTCAAAAAAAACTCGATATTAGCACAAACTCGGCAGATTTGAGACTTGAGATTTACTCAATTAAATGTAAAATGCGATCGCCCGTTAGATAGTATTTTGTAGTAGGGTGCGTCGCTGCCACATCTTTGATGGAACTTGCTCCCTTGACGGGTGGTGACGCACCTTACTTACTACCAGATTGTGTGTACCTCACCTAACTGAGAATTTTTATACTTTCTTCTCCAATCAGCCAGTAAGTCAGCATTTTACCTTTCCCTTTAACTTCGATTATCCCCCGTTCTTCAAAAATAAATTGTTCCTTCAAACGCTCATAAGTCGCCCCGGTAACTTGAATTTTCCCCGGCATTCCGTTCGACTCCATCCGCGAAGCAACATTAACAGTATCCCCCCACAAATCATAGCTAAACTTGCTAATCCCAATAATTCCCGCCACCACCGAACCGCTGTGAATGCCAATCCGCAATTGAAAACTTTCTCCGATTTTGAGATTAAACTGAGTCAAAGCGGATTGCATCTCCAAAGCTAAAAGTGCGATCGCCCGCCCATGATCTTCCCGCGCAGTAGGCAACCCTCCAACTACCATATAAGCATCCCCAATAGTCTTAATTTTTTCCAACCCGTGGGACTCAGACAACCTATCAAACTCACAAAAAATCCCATTCAAAATTTCCACCAACTGAGTCGGAGTTTTGCGGGCAGAGAACTCCGTAAAACCCACCAAATCCGCAAACAACACGCTCACTTCATCAAAATGATCCGCGATCAGTTTTTGCTCTTTTTGCAAGCGCTCCGCAATCGGTTTCGGTAAAATATTCAGCAGCAATCTCTCTGTTTGTTTTTGCTGCAATCTCAGCGATTCCTCAGCTTGCTTGCGCTGAATCAACGCACCTAGCTGAGTCGCAACAGCACTCACTAATTCCAACAATCGTGGCTGACATTCAAGATTTTTATCCCGATAAAAAATCAAAACAGCTAGCACCTGATTTTCAGCCAAAATCGGCACCCCGAAAGCTGCTTTCAACCCCACATTAGCTGCTATTTGCGATCGCAAAAAAACTTGTTCCGGTGCCGTAGAAACATCATCGATCCATTCAGACTGCTGTCCAAGCCAAATCCTCCCCGGCATTCCCACACCAGGCTGGAAAATTAACTGACAACTTGTCTGTCTGAATTCCGAGAAACTCAAATCGCTAGCATAACTGCCTAGAGCGCATTTTAAGAATTGGCCGTCACTGCTAGGAATCCAAGCTTCGCCCAAATTCCATTCAATTGTTTCGCAAATCAACCTTAAAATCAAATCTATAGCAGACTCAAAATCTTCAGATTTGCTAATAGCTTGAGTAGCTCTCAGCAGCAATCTAGTTTCCATTTCAACCTGTCTGCGTTCGGCAATTTCCTGATGCAGTTGGACATTTTGTTCGGTCAGTTTTTGATTCTTTTCTTGCAATTGTATTTGCAAGGAACGCACAGCAAGTTGATTGCTAACTCGCGCCAATACTTCCTTCATCTGAAAAGGTTTTGTGATGTAATCAGCTCCCCCAACTTCAAAAGCTTTTGCCTTGTTTATTCCTTCTTCAAGGGCGCTGAGGAAAATAATGGGAATCTGGCTAAATTGCGGCTCTGCTTTCAATTTTTGACAAAGCTCATAGCCGTCTAGATCGGGCATCATAATATCCAGCAAAATCAAATCTGGAGGGCTAGATTGAATCGCCTCTAAAGCTGACAAACCGTTAGTAACAGGTCTCACTTTGTAGCCCTGTTTTTGCAAAATTCTAATCAACAAACGCAAGTTATCTGGCGTATCGTCAACTACTAAAATATCCGCTTGATAGTGATCATTTTGTTCGGCCATCATCTGAGTTATTTGATTTCTCCGCCTCGCTAATTAAAATGAGAATTTTCTGGTAATCAAAATTATCTAGATGACCCTGGAGGAGTTCGGAAAATGCCGGATTCTCACTCCAGATTTCCTCTATTGTCCTAGCAATTAAGTCAAAGTCTGCGTTGCGGATTACCTGCTT
>DPLL01000067.1:0-5768 GCA_003542015.1 Microcoleaceae cyanobacterium UBA9251
CCAAAAAAAACACAAGTAAAGATGCAAGGCGTGCGATCGGAAAATTGCTGTAACTAATTATACGGTGAGAACATTAATTGACGAATTGGGTAATGATGAGATCGGAATTATGCCTCTCTCTCTTCTCTTCCTCTGTGTCCTCTGCGCTCTCTGCGGTTAAATTACTCCAAAAAAAACACAAGTAAAGATGCAAGACGTGCGATCGGAAAATTGCTGTGGTTCGACTACGCACGCGCCTACCATAACTAATTATACGGTGAGAACATTAATTGATGAATTGGGTACTGAGTGTCAAAATGTGATTACTTTAATTCATCAGCTTCAGTTAGCTGATTTGAGCGATCGACAAAAAGCCGAAATTCTAGCAGAGTTCATGAGTGCTGCAATTCAAATGAACGTTCACTGCGGAGAGGATTTTCAGACGCTAATTGCTGAGGAAATGGAAAATTTGTCGGATGATGACGAAGAAGACTCCGAGCAAAGAAACCAGGTTTTTACCTGATCTGCGGGCTACAACGGGTCTTTTCGTAAAAAAAAAACCGGTTTCTGGGCATCCATGCGTCCAAGATTGAATATGCTATCTTGAAAGCGGAATAGCGAAAAAGTTACAAAGCTATAGTTTGGGTTCTATATACCCGACTGGTGCGCCTACCTTTGGTTTGAGCGTATACCGCTAGGTACTTTCAACTATATTGCTTGATTAGCTCAGTTGGTTAGAGCGATCGGCTGTTAACCGATTGGTCACAGGTTCGAGTCCTGTATCAGCCCCACAAAGTTAGCTCATTTGGTAGAGCGATCGACTGTTAATCGATTTGTAACAGGTTCAAATCCTGTACTTTAAAAACCCTGGCCCTGGGTACGGGTATCCTGAAAAGCTAAAAAATGGCACGGGAGAAATCCCAAGACGGTTCGAGTCCGTTATTTTACAACTCTGTGATGCAAGTGTTTGTTAGCAGTCAAGGAGCTAGCGCAACTGTATCTCTCCCAGATTTGAGTATGTCCTTCGTTTTTCTCTTCTTTGGTTTTCCTGCGGGGATTCTGGAATTGGTTGGGCGATCGGCATATTTGAGCATTACGATCTTTTTCGAGATTACCTACGGGTGATTTAGCAGAAGTAGTGACAATCTTAATCCAGTCTAGGAGCTGCTTTTGCCCGCATCTGAACTGTAAACACTTGCACTTGCAGAGTTTAAAAAAATATTGTAGAGGACTTACGCACGGGGGTCAAAAACCCGGTTTCTTCGTCAATATTTATGGAAAAAACGACAATTTTTGGAAGAAACCGGGTTTTTTGGGTAAGTCCTATTGTAGTATAAGTATTACAGCTAAATTCAAAAAAGGCGATCGATGTTTAAATTAAATCTGCCTCGCTGGTTTCGCTTGCCCAAATTATCGATTAAAATTTCTATGTGGAAAACTTTTTATATCGAACCGAATCAAATCGGAATCTTATATCACCGCAGTGACTTTAAGAAAATTTTGCTCCCCGGTACATACACCTATTTCGGTAGCCACTGGAACCTGAAAAGCTACGATATCAACCAGCCAGAAGCTAAGATTGACAACCTAGAACTGTTACTAAGAAACCACGGAACCGAATTACAAGAACATCTTTCGATTGTCAGAACCGCATTCAATCAAATAGCTTTAGTTCGTTTGGGTCAAAATTGGATTAGTATTTTACCGAATCAATTGCGGGGATTTTGGCGCGGATTTATTGAAGTAGAATGTCATGTTTTCAACTTAGACGAGAATTTAGAATTGCCGGCTGAGTTTGTCCAAAAAGTGCGATCGACCGCTTTGCAAGGGCTGAAAAAATTTCAGATTTCCGAGTATGAACTGGGTTTACTGTACGTGCAGAATAATTTTGTACGCCCTCTAGAATCAGGAGAATATGCTTTTTGGTCTGTGGATAAAGATGTCACAGTTCGCAATCTCAGTCGAGTTATTCCTAATCCTGAATTTCCGCAAGAAAATGTGCTGATTGAAAAACATCCCGATTTTGTAGCAGCTTACTGTGAACTCGTGCAATTACTCTGTCATCAAATTGCGATCGTCAGGTATCAAGGAAAAGTTATTGCGTTTTTGCCGCCGACAAGCCGCAAGCTATTTTGGCAAGGTGTGGAAGTCGAAATCATTGACATCAATACTCATGTTAATTTAGAGCATAGCTTAGTAGCGGAGTTGGTGGCTGGCTCCCCAGAAGCTCTATCGCTTAGTGCCAAGTATTTGCATCTTTGTGAAGTTCCGGCACAGCACATTGGACTATTATATATTAACCAAGAGTTTCAATCGCAATTGCCACCAGGAACTCATGCTTGGTGGAAGTTTGGACGCTCTTTTCAAACGGAAGTAATTGATTTGCGATTGCAAAATATGGAAGTATCTGGTCAAGAGATTCTCTCAAAGGATAAAGTGCCTCTGCGCTTGAATTTGACTGCTGGTTATCGCATCCGAGATCCGTTGAGGGCAAAAAATGGTTTGTCGGATATTACGGGATTTTTGTACAAGGAATTGCAGTTTGCTTTGCGCGGTGCGGTGGGGGAACAGACTTTGGATGGGTTGTTGGAGAGCAAAGGTGCGATCGATCGCAGTATATCTGAATATATCCGCGCCAAAACCGCAGATTATGGTATTGAAGTCGATTCTGTGGGTGTTAAAGATATCATTTTACCTGGTGAAATTAAGACCATTTTGAGCAAGGTTGTGGAGGCGGAAAAATCGGCTCAAGCAAATGTAGTGAGGCGCAGGGAGGAAACTGCGGCTACTCGGAGTATGTTGAATACTGCGAAAGTGATGGAGGATAATCCAGTGGCTTTGCGCTTGAAGGAATTGGAGGTTTTGGAACGGATTGCTGAGAAGATTGACCGGATTCAAGTTAATGGGGGCTTGGATAATATTTTGACGGATTTGATTCGGATCAATCGGGAGTGATAGCTATTTAGACTCGGCGATTGAAATCGGGGCAACCACGGGGGGATTGCCCCTACACAAACTTTCGTCCACTCCAAGCGGACTAAAAGAAAGAATAAAGAAATAAATTAACCCAAATTGGTGTGATATTCTCGTACAAGCCATATCTCCATAAAAATAAGTAATTTAGATGACCGCAACAGATTCTGCTAAACACCAAAAATCCAAAGCCCTCAAACCGGGTAGCCGCCGCCCCGCTAAAGAACTTTGCAGCGAGTGCGGTTTGTGTGATACATATTACATCCATTATGTCAAGGAATCTTGTGCTTTCTTAACACAGCACATCGCGGAACTGGAAGCGGAAATTCACGGGCGATCGCGAAACCTCGATAATCCCGACGATTGGTATTTCGGAGTCAGTCAAAACATGATGGCCGCCCGGAAAAAAGAGCCAATTGAAGGCGCTCAGTGGACGGGAATCGTGAGCACAATTGCCATTGAAATGCTCGAAAAAGGCATTGTAGAAGGCGTTGTTTGCGTCCAAACTACCAAAGAAGACCGCTTTCAACCGATGCCGATTATTGCGACAACTCGCGAAGAGATTCTCGCAGCAAAAGTCAACAAACCGACTCTCTCTCCCAACCTTTCAGTATTGGAACAAATCGAAAAATCGGGGATGAAGCGGCTGTTAGTAATTGGTGTCGGCTGTCAAATTCAAGCTTTGCGAACAGTCGAGAAAAAACTCGGTTTAGAAAAGCTCTACGTTTTGGGAACTCCCTGCGTCGATAATGTCAGCCGCGCCGGCTTGCAGAAATTCCTAGACACCACTAGCCGTTCTCCCGAAACAGTTCTGTCTTACGAGTTTATGCAAGACTTTAATGTTCACTTCAAACACGAAGACGGTTCGGTGGAAAAAGTGCCGTTTTTTGGATTGAATACTAAGGAATTGAAAGATGTTTTTGCTCCTTCTTGTTTGAGTTGTTTTGATTATGTTAATGGGTTGGCAGATTTAGTTGTGGGCTATATGGGCGCACCTTTTGGCTGGCAATGGATTGTGGTGCGAAATGATACGGGACAAGAGATGTTAGACTTAGTAATGGAGCAGTTAAATACTCAGCCGGTGATGTCTCAAGGTAATAGGATGCCGGCTGTTCAGCAGAGTATTCCTGCTTATGAAAAGGGAGTAACTTTGCCGATGTGGGCGGCGAAGTTAATGGGAGTTTTTATTGAGAGAATTGGGCCGAAGGGTTTGGAATATGCTCGGTTTTCGATAGATTCTCATTTCACTCGCAATTATCTGTACGTGCAGCGCAATTACCCGGAGAAATTGGAGGCTCATGTGCCGGAATTTGCTAAGCGGATTGTGGGACAGTATAAGTTGCCATAATCTTAATTAATACCAAATCCGGGTTAAAAATCCTCGATCATGATCGGCGGTTGAAACCGCTACTACGCAAACTAAGTCCACGGGGACTAAAGAGTTAGAACTTAACCCATGCAAGGCTAGAAACCGGGTTTCTTCGTAGATATCTAGTTGACAAATCTTGATTTTTCATAGAAACCCGGTTTCTTTAGTTGATCGCAAAGGCAACGAATATCTAATAGTCAGAACTGTTGGAATCTCTCTATGTCTCATTAAAGCATAACTCACAATAGAAAACTGATGAGACCAAGAAAAATGAAATTATGGGATCGCGCTGCATTAATTAGACTTTCTATCCTGAGTATTGTCCTAATTATTCTGCTTTGTGTGGGATATTTGACTATGATTGCAATGCCAGGAAAAAGCTATAGCGGGACAATTCCTCCTTTAACGCCACAGGAAAGTTTGATTCGTGATGCTTTACGCCGCGATGGGGAAAAGTTAGCTGGTGAAATTGGAGAACGCAATTTTATTCAATATCAGAAACTTGCCGCAACTGCTGATTTTTTGGAAACTTCATTTCAGGCTGCTGGCTATCAAGTTTCACGACAAGGATACAAAGTTGATGATAGATTTTATTATAACATAGAGGTGGAAATTCCCGGTGGTAAAAATGCGGATGAAATTGTGGTAATTGGCGGACATTATGACTCGGTGGTAGGTAGTCCAGGGGCCAATGATAATGGAACTGGGGCGGTGGGAGTGTTGGCTTTAGCGAGAATGTTTGCGGATAAAAAGCCTAACAGGACACTGCGTTTTGTTGAGTTTGTCAATGAGGAACCGCCTTTTTTCTGGACTGCGGATATGGGGAGTTTGGTTTATGCGAAAAGATGCAGAGAACGTAATGAAAAGATTGTGGGGATGTTGAGTTTAGAAACAATTGGTTATTATTCAGATGTTAAGGATACTCAGAAATATCCAGCGCCCTTAAATCTACTTTATCCTACTTCTGGAAATTTTATCGGATTTATTGGTAATACTGGCTCAAGTAAACTGGTGAGGGATGCGATCGCATCTTTCCGCGGCCATGCTCAATTTCCCTCGGAAGGTGCAGCTATTCCTGGTGTGATTCCCGGTGTTGGTTGGTCAGATCAATGGGCTTTTTGGCAGCATGGTTATCCGGGTTTGATGGTGACTGATACGGCTCCTTATCGTTATCCTTTTTATCATACTTCTGAGGATACGCCGGATAAGGTTGATTGGGAACGGACGGCGAAGGTGATAGCTGGATTGGAGAAAGTTGTGGCAGATTTGGTGGGAGTTGATATCAATTAGTTGAGTAGGGTGCGTCAGTGAAATATCCTCGGCACAGAAGATCATGCAAACTGACGCACTCTAGGAATTAGTATAATCAGATTTGACACTCCCCGGTCTGAAGACGCGGGGATGCTTAAGGACAAACTTTGGGGGATGAATCCACCCAAATCTTGAT
>DPLL01000067.1:5776-8553 GCA_003542015.1 Microcoleaceae cyanobacterium UBA9251
TCAGGGTATTTCTTATAAATGTGTTGGGCAGTTTTCCGCTTTTCATGTATCATAAAATTAGAGGTACAGGATTATGACACTTATAGTTGCACACAAACATATAAATTTACAAAGGTTGATAGTAGTTGCTTTTAGTGCGATAATCGCCCTAGCGTTATTATGAATGCCGTTAGCCATGTCCCGATCGCCCAATGGTTAGCCGCCATCCAAGAGGTAGCTCTGCAAAATCCCAAGCTTGACGATGCTTTGCGCGATCGCTTGGTTCGAGGGATAGCTGAGTTGAATGAAGTGGCGCAGTGTTTGGATTAGCCGCGATCGCCGTTTCTAAGCCCCAATCTGTTCTAGTAGAAAAAATAAATCTGTAAGGTAAAAACTATGACCATGCCACCAGAAGATATCACCGTGAAATGTCCCGAATGTCATAAAACCTATGAAGACTGGTATAGAGGCTCGATCAATCTCGATCTTGATGACTTTGATGAAGAGTACATAGACAAGTGTTCTAGTGCTGTCTGTCCCCACTGTGGACACAAGGTTTATTTCAATACTCTAACTGTCAAGAAGGGAGTGTTTTATTTGCAAGGTTAATAGGCGATCGCAGGTTCTAAGTTTAATTCGTTCTAGTAGAAAATACCCCAGTCTGTTCTAGTAGAAAACCATCATGAAAAAGCGATCGCGGAGTGTTTGGATTAGTGGTAAGGCGATCGGTTCTGGTAGAAAAAATTATTGTTACCTATCAGATCCCACTAATTTCCCCAACTATTCAAAGCTTCAAAATTTTATGGCTTGTTTAATTCAATCTTATTAAGAAAACAATCACCATCTACTAAGTAATTACGAAACCATGTCAATTCAAAAATATTCCGTTAACCAGCATCCTATTCAAACCCTACTAACTTGGGTTAGATCTGAAGAGATTGCAATCCCAGAAATACAGCGTCCTTTTGTGTGGAATGGCGCAAAAGTAAGAGATTTAATCGACTCACTATACCAAGGCTATCCAGTAGGGTATCTAATTGCGTGGCGCAATCCAACGGTAAAGCTAAAAGACGGTACAACATCTCAAGGCAAACGAATTCTAATCGACGGACAGCAGAGAGTTACGGCATTAATGGCAGCAATTCTGGGAATGCACGTCATAAATAAAGATTACCAAAGGGTTAAGATCACCATTGCCTTTAATCCACAAGATCAAAGATTTGAAGTTTCTAATCCAGCTATTGGTAAAGATAAATCTTGGGTAGCAGATATCTCAGAAATTTTCACACCTGATTTCAGAGTGCTTAAATTTGTAGGAGAATACTGCGATCGTAACGAAGGTACAGACCAAGACATTATTTACAGGAGTCTTGAGCTTTTACGAGGAGTAGTTAACAACCATATTGGACTTATTGAACTTAACTCAGATCTAGATATTGAGGTTGTTACAGAAATCTTTATTCGTATCAATTCACAGGGAGCCGTTCTCAACCAAGCAGATTTCGTTATGTCAAAGATTGCAGCAAACGAAACCTATGGCGGTAACAAACTTCGCAAATGTATTGATTATTTTTGCCATTTGGCAGTAGCTCCTCAGTTTTATCAACAGTTGGCTGACCTAGATAAAGAATTTGCAGCTACTGAATATTTCAAAAAAATGTCGTGGCTAAAAGATGAAAACGATGACCTCTTCGACCCATCCTATACAGATATGCTTCGAGTTGCATTTATATCTGAGTTTAAAAGAGGGCGTTTGCAGGATCTCGTTGCATTACTTTCTGGCAGAAATTTTGAAACTAGAACATATGAGGATGCGATCGCTGAGGATTCCTTTAAGAAGTTAGACAATGGCATTCTCAACTTCATGAATGAAAACAATTTTAAAAAGTTCATCATGATTTTACGATCTGCTGGATTTATCGAACCTTCAATGATTCGTTCTCAAAATGCAATCAACTTTGCCTATGTGATATACCTTGTTCTCAAGTCAAAAAGTATACCTCCAGCTAAGATCGAGTCCTATGTTCGTAAATGGTTAGTAATGTCTGTACTAACAGGACGATATTCGGGTTCGCCTGAATCAACAATTGATACAGACATAAGACGGATTGATGAATTGGGAATGAGTCACTATCAATCTGAGATAGAGGCTGCTGAATTGTCTCAAGCATTTTGGGACGCTGGACTTCCTCAACAGATGGATACTTCTGTTGCGAGTAGCCCATATTTTAAAGTGTTTCTTGCTGCTCAAGTGCATAGTAACAACAAGGGATTTCTTTCAAAAGATATTACTGTGAGAGATCTGATAACGAACAGAGGAGACATTCATCATATCTTCCCTAAAAACTATCTCAAGAGTAACAACCTAGCTAAAGGTCATTACAACCAGATTGCTAACTACGTCATGATGCAGAGCGAAATCAACATTGCTATTAAAGCTCGCTCACCCGATCGATATTTTGCAACCTTACAAGAGCAATGCAATACTAAGCAACCTATTTATGGTGGCATAGTGAATCAGAGCGAATTAAGTAAGAACTTTGCAGATCATTGTCTTCCTAATGGGATGGAGAGCAAAAATATCAATGACTATACAGAATTCTTGGAAGCACGTCGAAAATTGATGTCTCACAAAATTCGAGATTACTACTTCAAGTTGTAGAACTACTAAACAAAAGAAAAAATAATTATGCCCTCTCTAATCCCATCTCTAAATAGTTGCGTGGTATTTATGCGTAAGTCCTATATAAGTTTTTCCATTGCAAAGTTGATTAATTTTTGTCCTCTCCGTTCTACTT
>DPLL01000074.1 GCA_003542015.1 Microcoleaceae cyanobacterium UBA9251
GGTCCCTGAGCGTAGTCGAAGGGCTCAGGAATGGTTCGACTACGCTGGGTTTCGACTACGTGGTCCCTGAGCGAAGTCGAAGGGCTCAGGAATGGTTCGACTTCGCTGGTTTCGACTTCGCTGGGTTTCGACTACGCTGGGTTTCGACTTCGCTGGTTTCGACTTCGCTGGTTTCGACTTCGCTGGTTTCGACTTCGCTGGGTTTCGACTTCGCTGGTTTCGACTTCGCTCAACCACCGCGCGCGGGATCAACCTTTATCCTGAGTAAAACCCGCCCCTACGAGAACACAAATTATACAATAAGGAATCAACATATTTCATCTACATTGAGCCGCCTTAATCCTCGTTAATCTGCGCTTAAAAATCCGGTTCAGTAGCGATGGTACCGTAACTTTGTTTAACCGCAGCATAACCTCTTTGCAAAACCGCCGCCGGATTTAATGCGGACAATTTTTTTAGCAGCACTTCTAGTTTACCCGCAAGTGGCGATCGCCCTCCAAAAAGTCTTGCAGGTATGATGTTAGTCGAGCAACAGATAAAGCTATGTCGGAAATAGTTGAAGTCATCGACCGTCCTAATTTGACAAATCTAGGCTAATATATCTAAGGTAATTTATTTGTGGGTCGATCTGGCGATCGAAAACAAACTCAATACACTTATGATATCAGATATAACGACTGCAATAAATATGCTCCGCCACGAAGCAACGGCGATCGGTATTACCGAGTCAGAAGCCAGGAAATATGGCGACATTCGACACAGAAGAACTTGGTCTTTGGCGATCGAACATCACCTCTCGATGCAAGGAGAATCTGAGCCCAAAACCGAGACACAAACAGCAACTCTTAGCTTGCCGCAACCCCCAGTACAACGCACAGGGCGATCGTACAATAAAGTCAGCCAGCGCATCAGAAAAGCTAAAGGTTTTGAGCAAGTAGTTCAAAATCATATCAAAGCCTTAAAAACCGCATCCTCTGTTCGCACAAATCAGTCAAATTTGTCGATGGACAATTGGGTTTGTCCTGAGTGTGGGCCGCAAGGTGAAACTAGCTGTAACCTGTGTGCGGGTACGGGAAATGTAGACGATATTGCAGCTATTGGATGGACGCTAGCTTATATGGAAATGTTGGGCTGTTCTGCTCGGGAACTAGAACCGCTCAGGAGATTTTATCCAGCCTCAAATATTCTGGAATTGAATCTAAAAGTTTGTGTTGCTATCAAAGAAAGTAGCGAAGTTTTAGCCCGGACTGAAAAATTAGTCATTAGTCATTAGTCATTGGTTATTAGTCATTAGTCATTGGTCATTGGTCATTGGTCATTGGTCATTGGTCATTAGTCATTGGTCATTGGTCATTGGTCATTAGTCATTGGTAATTGGTAATTCGTAATTCGTAATTCGTAATTCGTAATTCGTAATTCGTAATTCGTAATTCGTAATTCGTAATTATTCATGAGTTGCTAGTTATTAGTCGCGAGCGATCGCAAACAACAAATAACTAATAACAAATAACTCCTGACCCACCTGAAATTTAATCCAAATCAAGTATTGATTCCAGCCCTTTTAAAGCAACTTCCAAATCATCATTGATCACTTGGAAATCAAATTCGCCCGCCGCTGCTATTTCTGCTTTAGCCCGCAATAACCGACGGGCGATCGCACTTTCGGAATCTTGACCCCGACTCCGCAAGCGCCGTTCCAACTCATCCCCAGAAGGAGGTAAAATAAAAATTCGCAGCGCCTCTGGAAAATTATTCCTAATTTGTCTAGCCCCTTCCAACTCAATTTCGAGGATTACCCATTTTCCCTCACCAATTCCTTGCTTGAGACCAAAATAAGGAGTACCGTAAAAATTACCGGCAAACTCAGCCCATTCCGCCAACTCCCCAGCCTCAACCATTTCTTCAAAGCGGGCGCGGCTGACAAAATAGTAATGTTGTCCCTCAACTTCTCCCTCGCGGGGCTCACGAGTCGTCACCGATATCGAAAGATACAATTCCCCATGACGATTCAGGAGCGATCGCACTAATGTGCCTTTCCCTACACCGCTAGGCCCCGTCAGAACAATTAATTTACCTACTTTCATGTTGACAATTTTACAATAGAAACGTCTAAGACATTAACTTTTCGCTTACTTTAAACTGTAGGCGCTTAAATTGCAACTCACAAACCTTAATCATCCCGGCCCAGAGACTCTTTGCTAACCACAAAACGATTAGCAACAGTTTCCGGCTGAATCGCCGAGAGGATGACGTGACTCGAATCAGTAATAATTACCGCCCTAGTGCGGCGCCCGTAAGTCGCATCAACCAGTTGTCCCCGCTCCCGCGCATCAGTAATTATACGCTTAATTGGCGCAGACTCTGGACTGACAATGGCAATAACTCGATTAGCAGACACAATATTGCCAAAACCGATATTAATTAATTGAAGATCCATGAAAATCTTAATGTATAGGTGAACGCTCAACTGTTAATCCTTACTTCTCATCATATATACAAATATTTTTTCTTACAAGCATCAATCTACTTTAAGCTGATTTTTGTAGTTGTTACTGGCAATTTTTGTACTTCTACTGACGCCGATGACCCCACTCTTTATCAAAACTTCAAAAAACAGTCGCTATTGCTGGCGTTATCTTAAAGATTTGGTAAAATCTCCGATTTCTAGTTGCGAATCAAAGCATTATCTGTATCCAGACAAAATCAAGTAAATATTAAGAAATATCAACTACTCTTTTTAAGTAAAATTACAGGTGTAACTGAACACAAACTTAATCAGTGTTTATACTGACAGTAATAATACTGAGACTGGGAATCGGGCATTGGGCATTGGGAATTGGGAATTGGGCATCGGGCATCGGGAATTGGGCATCGGGCATCGGGAATCGGGAATTGGTTCTTTGTCGCTGTTAGATCCCCGACTTCGTAAAAGTTGTCGGGGATCTGAGTATTCCTCTTGTCCCCCCCTTGTTATATCAATTCCGGTAACACCGGAATGATATAGAGGACACGGNNAGACTTAGGTAAAAACGAGATTTCTCAAGGCTTTCAGGCTTAAGTTGACACCAATGGGCAGTGCCATGTCCCTACCTTTGGGTAATATTAATTCCGATGCTACCGGATTTGATATTAAGGGGAGTAGGGGTTAAGTAGGGGGCAAGAAGACGGGGCGATGGAGAAGACTGTGGACTCAAACAGTTGATTAAGCTGTAGCTAAACCGCTGTGCTTTAATAAAGCTTGAGTGCTCGGTTCTCGTCCCCGGAAAGTTTTAAACACTTCCATCGGGTGCAAACTCCCGCCCAATCCTAACACTGTATCTCGGAATCGCTGACCCGTAGATGCGATCGCACTTTCATCTTCCAAACCCGCTTCCTCAAACGCGGCAAAAGCATCAGCGCTGAGCACTTCCGCCCATTTATAACTGTAATAACCAGCAGCATAACCGCCTGCAAAAATATGCCCAAAAGCACACAACAATGCGTCTTCTTTCAGAGGAGGTAAAACCGTCGTAGTTTTCGCAATCCGATTGCGGACATCGGCCACAGTTTCGCTACCTCCCGACTGATAGCGGTGGTGCAATTCGATGTCAACACTGCTCAAATACACTTGTCTGAGCATGGCGCTACCACTCATATAATGACGCGCTGCTAGCAGTTTTTGGTAATAGTGTTCTGGCAAAGTTTCCCCGGTTTCGTAATGCTTTGCCATCCCGAACAAAGTGGCGCGATCGTAACACCAATTTTCCATAAATTGACTGGGCAATTCCACTGCATCCCACTCAACATTATTGATGCCAGATGCCCCCGGATAGTCTACGTTTGTCAGCATATGCTGCAAGCCGTGACCGAATTCGTGAAACAAAGTTTCTACTTCCAAAAAAGTCATTAAACTCGGTTTACCGTCAACGGGCGGACTTTGATTGCACACCAAATACGCTATCGGTAAGCGCGTTGTGGTTGTTCCCGCTTGCACGAATTTAGCGCGCACCACGCACTCGTCCATCCAAGCACCGCCGCGCTTTTCACCGGGGCGGCTGTAAGGATCTAAATAGAAATAGGCGATCGCATTTCCGGCTTCATCATCTATTTGGAAATAGCGCACGTCTTCGTGCCAAACTGGAGCTTGACCGTCCGCAGCAGTTACTATTACGCCGAACAGCCGCTTGACTAATCCAAATAACCCCTCTAATACCTGCGGCAAAGCAAAATAAGGACGCAATTCTTCAGCACTAAAAGCAAACTTTGATTCCCGTTGCCGTTCCGACCAAAAACCGACATCCCAGTGCTTAAAATCCTCAGCTTCCGGTGCGCCTTTTTCGGCAGCAAAAGCTTTCAATTCTGCTAAATCTTTGACAGCAGCATCATAACTCGCGAGGCGCAATTCTTCTAACAAAGCCTCGACTGCTTCAACGTTGGGAGCCATTTTGCTAGCCAAGCTTAATTCCGCATAACTGAAGAAGCCAAGCAAAGCAGCTTTTTCCTGGCGCAGTGCTAAAATGCGATCGGTCAATGGCCAGTTATTTAACTCACCGCTAGAAGCACGACTGATAAAAGCTTTGTACAGTTGTTCGCGCAACTCGCGGCGAGTGCTATGCTGCATAAAAGGGCCATAACTTGGGAAGTCTAAAGTGATCCGCCAAGGCCCGTTTTCGGCCGAAGCATTTTCTGCACCGGCGGCGCGAGCTGCTTGGGCTGCTAAACTTAACAAACTTGGGGGTAAACCATCAATGTCTGCTTGGTTTGTCAGAGTCAGACTAAAGGCTTTGGTAGCATCAAGAACGTGATTGGAAAACTTGGTAGTAATTTCGGCCAGTTCTAATTGAATCGCATTGAAACGCTCTTTTTGCTCGCCTTCCAAACCAACGCCGGAAAGTTGGGCATCTCGAATGGCGGCTTCTACAATTCGCTTTTGAGCTGATTCTAATTCATCCCAATTTTCGCTGGCCCGCAGTGCTTTAAAAGCTTCGTAAAACGGTTTACTTTGATTTAGCTTGTTCGCAAATTGTACTACTTGCGGCTGTACTGTTTCGTGGGCCGATCGCAATTCCGGGCTATTTTTCACACCCATCAAATGTCCGACAATGCTCCAAGTCCAAGTTAAACGCTCTCCGAGGAGCTGGAGAGGTTCTACTAACTCACTCCAAGTCGGCTTGACAGAGGCTTCTAAGGCAGCTAGCTCTGTCTCTAGTGCCACCAAAAGTTGGGTAACAGCGGGGACTACGTGTTCGGGTGCGATCGCGTCAAATGGAGGCAATCCTTGACCAATCAGTAACGGGTGATCAGTAATAGTGGCAGTTGCAGTCATAAAACCTCGTGGGAAATGTGAAAAACCTCTGGCTTTCGCCAAGGGATGAAAAACGATGAGTGGTGGTGAAAATCGCCCTCGCTCTCCATCAATTGTAGGAGAGAAACTTATAGAGAGAGAAATGCCAAACAGCTTAACAAAATTCAGATTAAGCTGGATCAATTTGTCAAGTTGGCCGCTGCTTTTCTGAGCTGTGATCAACTCTCTTGTGTACGCTCCAACTGCTTCAGCACCGTGATTAATCGCTTGAGGTGAGGTTTGACAACTTGTTGCTGCTCCTGCTCCAAACGGTGGATTTGAGCCTGTACCACGGACAAATCTGGGGTCGATTGGTTCTGTTGAGCCTGCACTTGACTTTGGAGATTGGCTATTACTTTCTGGATTTCCAAAAATCTATTATTTACCCCTTCCCAGTCATCTTGAGTAATCGTAGTTTCTGCCAATTGTTCCATCGCGATTTGCAGTTGCTCGATGGCTTGTTCAACAGATTCTAAGTTTGTCGGCTGCGCCACCGATAAATCTTGTAGTTGTTCCTTCACCTGCTGGCGGATATCAATTACAGCAGATGCGACGATTTCTTGCAAAGAAGCTACTGACTGTCCCAAACTCAGCAACTGCTGCTCAATTGCGATGCTCGACGACGAGTCAAAGCTTTGATTCCGGGAGAGTGTAGCCATTTGCTGGCTCAGCGATGAAATATCTGCTGACAACTGCTTGCGGAGTTTAACAATTACCGTCACTGCGGTTTTCTCGACTTTATTTACAGATTTTTGCACTTCGGTAATTTCGGAGTTTTGATACACCCGCACTTGCTGTTCGAATCGGTATCGGTTAGCAATGTTGAGCGACAAAGCTAAAGTTAGGGGAGCCACTCCGTAAAAAGCTTGACCCGAAACTGCTACGGCGAGGGAGCCGACACCAGAGGCTGCGAGGGACGCATACTCTGCGAATTCCAGCCAATGTCTTTGAGGAAAAGTTTGCCTCAAGTGGTTCGTAGCTGAGGGGTTTGGCTGGCGTATGGCTCTTTGGGTCATGGTATCTTCCCGTTGTTGGTAAGGTTGCGATAATTGCTGGAGCATTGCTTCTATCCTTTTTTTTAACTTATGTGTTTTTGATAACTGGCTGCTACTCTGAGTATTTTGAAGTATGAAAGTATACAACAGGCTGTAGAAAAACTCTGCCAAATGCGGAGCGCCCGTGCGATCGGCTCTCCAGAAGCCAACTGCATAATATGATGTATCTGGCAGTTTGTGCCGATCGTCCCCAATTTGGGTTATTTTAAGAGTTGCTCCCACACGCACTCTATTTTACAGGAGTTAGCGCTCTGAGGGTTAGGGCGATCGACTATAAGTAGCTGGACAAAAATAAACAATGTCATTGCGAGGAACGAAGCAATCTCAAACCCTTGCGAATTGCGACGCACAGCGAACAATGACATGGTTACGTTCATTTATGTCCGACTACTTAGCTTTAGTGGTAAAGCAATCGCCGCCTAATTTCCTCGATTTAATTGGCCTGTCCCAAATTTACTGCAAAGCTTGACAAATGAATTCAGAAAAACCCGGAATTGGCGATCGGCTCAAGTCTATTTTCAGTATCGCACTCTTTGTGATTCTGGTAGTGGGAGTCGGCTTTTTAAGCATCAATTTTATTTTAGCTATTTCTGCAAAATTTTCTGAAAATTAGGACTTAGCGGGGGCCCAGCAACCGGGTTTTTTGCGAAAATATTTCGGGATAGCCACAGATTCAATGAAAAACCCGGTTTCTGAAAATTAGGACTTAGACGGGGGCCCAGAAACCGGGTTTTTTGCGAAAATATTTCGTGATAGCCACAGATTCGGTAAAAAACCCGGTTTCTTTAGCAAGGTCGAAAGTAACTTATAATAATTTCAACTGTAAAGATTGTGGTCTGGGTCTAGCCAGACAATATAAAAAACATTTTCACTAAAAAATCCATGCACCCTGCCGTATTCATTAGCAGATATTTGAAACTGGTAGGGAACATTTACTAGGATATCTTCATTGGGAATCCCGAAGCCATTAGGCTCAGTTGTATCTAGCCAGACAATTCCATGACAGCGCAGGCTTTTACTCTGATTATTGATAACTTCTTGAGCTTTCAATTGTGACAAATCGCGCAGCCTTCTCAATAAAGATGCTAGATATCTAGCATCTCGACCCCCAATTGAAAATTTATCTTTATCATCCTGATAATACCTGAAAGAAAAACTAATTCCTTCGGGGATTTGGATATTGACAACCTCTCTCCTTGGTGAAGATGGTTGACTGCGAATCTCTGTATCTTGTCTTTTTTTATGCTTCTTCGATGACACGGCTTTTGTAAAATTTTCTGATTGATTCCTTCGTAATAATAGCATGAGAAGGTTCATCTTTTGGCAACTCACCTCTAGCATTAATCCAAGGGTATTCGCGGCGCACCATCAATTCTAACTCATAGGCATCCCGAAAGAAGTAATCATCGGCTAACTCGTCTAAAAACTCTTGTACTTCTTTTGGAAATTCTGGTTTTTCGACTTCTTTGAGAATTGGCTTAAACCCAAATTGTTCTTTGTATTCATAAAATAAAGCCGGGATAGTCGGCCCGTGCACCCAAGCTTCAAAATCCTCATCAAACAGCGGTGTATCCTCAAAGGCAAGATACCATGCTTGGGCGTAGTACAATAGTTTTTGTAGCTTGTGGTTGCTGAGATAGGAACCTACGTCATTGGCGAACCAGATGTAGTAATCCGCGAGTTGGGAGGCTGTTGTGACTGTCGTTATTGTGGTCATCTAACTCGACTCAATAAGTTTTGTATTCTATGATAGCACAGGGCATCAGTGAATTACAACTCTTTGATATACTGCTTCAGTACAGGTGGCAAAGTGTAAAGATTTTCCTGTTTTTCGATCAAGCAGCGCCGCGATAGAGATTGCAATGCGTTTAGCAAATCTGATGATGATATTTGTCCATTTTGTAGCAATTTGGCGAAGTTGACTGGCTGGTTTTCTGTCGCCAACAATGAGAGGACTTGTTTTTCTAGTTCGGAAGTGCGATCGAACTGCTCATGTAAAACATCTTTCAAATCTTCGGGTAACAATATGGTATCATCTATTAATAACTCAGTCGCGCCGATTCCCAACTCTTGCATCAAAGTCGCCACGCTTTTTAACCAGAAGGGATTTCCTTGGTAGCGATGAATGAGTTCTTCGCAGTCGTCGGTTTCTGCTAATCCTTTATCTCTGAGAATTTCCCGTGCGGCTGCGGTGTCTAAACCAGTGAGTTGTAAGGTACGAATGGGCGTATTTTGGCTTGTGAGTTGAGGAACTTCTTTGGGTGGTTCCCAACCGACTAGCAGAAAGCAACTTTGATGGGATAATTTTTCTATTTGTTTGAATAAAGAGCGATATTCTTCGTAGTTTGGTTTATACTTTCCGGCTAATTCACCGCTACAGAAAAGGTTATGAACGTCATCTAAGACTACTAAACAGCGATGGTTTTGTAAATATTTAATTAGCGGTAAGCGTTTCTGGTTTGTTGGGGATGAATCTTGTTTTTCGGAATTGGAAAACAACTGTCTTAGGTTAGATTGAAATTTATCTATGGTGGGGAATTCGTCTAGGGTGCACCAAACTGCGTATTCAAACTCGTGTTTGATTTGTTGTACGAGTTGTACTGCTAGGGATGTTTTGCCGATTCCGCTGATGCCGGTGANNGTGCGATCGAAGAAATTACCCAACTCCGGCATTTCGCTTAAATCTTGATGTATAGTTTTGGTTTGTTTTGAGTTAGATGTTTCTTGATTTGGTGGGTGTGAGTTGGGTATATCTGGTGGGTGTCTACCTTCTCCACAATAATTAATATTCCTAATCTGCACAGAGTCTTGTGCAACATTTGATGAGAACAGCGAGACTTGCAACCTCTCTATTGCCGATCGCAAATTTGATTTACTAACATCTTCCCCCAACTCTTCTGAAAGTATTTCCCATAATTCTGCGCCCACTTTCCTCACACTACTTTCTGAACAGTCAAAGTCTTTGGCTATGTGTTTGTATGTTTCACGTTCGAGAGTGCCTTTGAGGACCGCTGCTTGTAAGTCGTCGAGGTGTTGGCCAGTTTTCTCGAAGACTATCTTATTGGCGAGGTTTAAAGCTTCTTTTAGGTTCATCGGGGCAGGGGATGTCATTGTTTTGTATTATACACATTTATCCGCTTTTTAGAACAAAATTGTACAAAATTGTACAAAAATAGATAAAATAAAATGAAACAAGAAAAAACTGTAGGCAAAATTGAACATTTTTGTGGTAGACAAAGCTTTGATTTTCACAAATAATAGGGCAATGCTAAATCAATCAAATGTGTGAGGCAAATAAATGACAGTTTATCTTGGTTCTAAACCTGTTGCTGAAATTGCAGTTAATGGTTTGAAAGAGGAACAGTTACATAAAATTAATCCAAAAGTTGTAGCTGCGATTCAAGCGATTCAAGCAGAACGTATGGGCAAGGAGCCAATTGCTTGGTCTGATTTCAGTAGTCATACTACTGATTAAGTCAGATTATTACAGAAAAGATGCTTGGCTGGGAAGGCTTTTCCCCAACAATGATTTTGGTTCTACAGTATAGCTTGAAGGAAAATTTATGTCACTTGAGTTGCTTCTACCCCAGAGAACTGAGTTCTACGAAGTCCGACCTATAACAACAGTTGTAGTTAAAATCGTGAGTCGTTGCAATCTCAAGTGTTCCTATTGCTATATGTATGAGCACCCAGATCAAACTTGGAGAGAGCAGCCAGTTTTGATGAGTTTTGAGACGATCCAGCTTCTGGCGGATCGTCTCAGTAGCTATGTTCGCGAGCGTAAGTTAAAGCAGCTTATTGTAGTCTTTCATGGGGGTGAGCCTCTGCTACTCGGAGCTTCTAAACTTAGGGATTTTTTCACTATCTTGCGAAGTAGTTTTCAGGATGTTGAAGCTGATATAAAGTTCGGACTTCAAACGAATGGAACGCTGGTAGACGATGACATTGTACAGGTATTTCAAGACTTCAATGTCCGTGCGGGTGTGAGTATTGATGGGCCGCAAGAATGGAACGATATTATGCGAGTTGATGCCAAAGGGCGTGGCAGCTTTTCGCAGATTATCGCTGGTGTAGAAAAGCTGCGTAATCCCAAGTCTGGAGGGTCTGTATTTGGAGGTTTTCTCACCGTTGCGAATCCTGAAATAGATCCTTATGAGCTATTGACATTCTTTGAGGAAATAAACACCACTGCTATAGATTTTCTACTGCCAGATTTCAACTATGATACTTTTCCTTACGATAAGTATCCCCCAGGAACTTTTGGTCGATGGCTATCTGCTCTTTTCGATTATTGGTTAGCTTCAGAAACCAAGATGGAAGTTCGTATATTCAGAACTATCATGAAGCTTTTAATGGGTGGAAAGAGAGGCTATGATTCCTATGGGGCATTAAGTGATGGAGTGATTGTGGTTGAGACTGATGGCACTTATCACGGACTAGATGTTTTGAAAACTGCATATCATGGTGCTACCAAAACAGGTATGTCACTGAATTCTCATCCGATTGAAGCTTTAGAATCTTTGCCTCTGGTAACAGCACTATCTAATAAGCAGTTTTCGGCACCACAGAAGTGTCTTGATTGTCGNNTTATGATCGTGTGTGCAGAGCAAGAAACTAAGATTGGAACTGTTGACTTGGAGTTGACCTGTAAGCTAGATGATACTCAACTTTTCTACCAAAATGCGTTGATTAAATATGTCGAGGAGTCAGCTACCCGACATATAGCCATGCTGTATATTCTCAGCAATCAAGGTTATGAGCTAGCTGTGGCGCTTCTCCAACAAAGCGATGATGTGGATATGTTGAGCGGTTTGTTTTTGCAATATCGGGAACTGGAAGCAAAATCTCGATCGCTTTTCCAAGCTTATGTCAGCGGTGATAGTGATAGGGTTAAGAATTTTCTAATTAATTTTTATACTCTATTTTCACCGCTGAGTGGGGGGTTGAGTTTAGGTTTAGATCCTCTCAGAAACGTGAAAATCACTGCTGGCTCTCTTCTTTGTTTCCCTACGCTAGCTAGAGCGGGGGCTGTGACGCAAGATAGCAATCTTGGAGAAATTACAGAACAAGCAATTGATGTACTAATTGATGATCGTAAATCCGATCGCATAACTTGGTTGCCAGATAGCTTTACACGATCGGGAATTCGTATTTCCACAGCAATCACTCAACCAGCAGCAGCGGGAAATGAGTTTAATTTCATTGAAAAAGATTATGTTCATGATATTTCGGCTGTAAGCACCAGGCATGATGAAATCCGTCTCTGCTTGGATATGCTTGGATTCCTAGATATCGGACTTGGTGTCAGCATGAGTCGCGTGATGAAGGTGTACACTGTCTTGCCTCGTTTCTCTCCTACTACACGGAAGGCTGGTTCTGTATCACAGTTGCCTGGTTGGGCTTGGCAAGACTTCGATCCTGAAGCCGATCGAATGGAAGAAAGATGCCACTTATGCGTACAAATGGTGCATGAGTTTTTTCATACCAAAGTTAATCTAATAGAAAAAAATGTGCGTCTTTACACAACAGATGGAAATTCACCACAGGTTTTCTCTCCTTGGAAAAACAGAAACCGTCCTCTTAGACAGGTCATTCATGCTCTAATGACCTTTTCTGCCGGGGCGGCTGTATGGGCTAAACTTGTGTCTTCTCCTTGGTTTTCATCTGAAAAGTTGTACTCGGAAGCTGAGAGTTACTGGGCTGAAACACTTGGCTTTGCTGATATAGCTTATCAAGGTTTAATAAAGTCTGAAGCATTAACTGATGCGGGCAAGCTTTTAGTTAGTGCTTGTGTTGATAATTTGCGATTGACTATTAAATTAGGTCGCAGCAATTAGTCTTAGTTTCTAGTAACTGAATGAGTTAGGTAATTTAGAACACCACAAAGAATATGGAAGAAAATTTTCTGCTATTGAATGAGTTAGCAAAAAGACTATCCTATAAGCCAGGTTATAGCTTTTTAATCCGTCGAATCGATAACGAAAAAGCTTTGATTTCTCTTAGATGTCCATCCTTAGCTGATTCTCAACACAAAAGTGACGATATTGGGTTAACAATCAATAACACAGTAAAGCTGTCAGCGATCGTAACACCATCAGATGCCTTACACGCTTTCGCAAACGTCGTGGCAAGTCTGGAGCTTCACGAATCGGCAGAATGGTTCAAAATCGACGATCGCCAAGTATTCCTTCCACATGGTTGGGGAGATGAATTTGGTGGCTTTAAGTGGGAAGATTTTATGAATCTTAATGGTAAGTTTCTTAGGGCTCTAAAGAACTTTATGGAGCAGCGTAGTATATGAAGTAGAGATGATTGCATGGATCGCGATCGCCCATAACGCACAAAAGGCGATCGCCCTTCACAGCAAATANNAATACCAAACACTGCGATCATTGCAGGAGTTGCGATCGCCCCTGGCACCAAATACCTTCTGACTGCAATTACAGTATAATGAGTAAACATGATCAGCGTAAAAATTGCACAAAAATCATGACTATCGATCTAGAGATTTTTCAAACAGTCGTCAAGATGCCAGAATCTCTCAAACAAGAGATATTGCATTATGCAAAATATTTACTTGAAAAACACGCAAAAACTGAATCATCTCCCGAACAACTTGAACAACCTCATGGTTATGGTAGCTGGGCCGGTCAAATCGTTATGTCTGATGATTTCGATGAACCGCTGGAAGATTTAAAGGAATATATGTAACATGGAATTTCTTTTAGATACTCATGCCTTTCTGTGGTACTTGCTTGGCGATTCCAATCTAGGTAGTAAAGCAAAAGAAGCGATCGATACTAAAACAGGTTTGTATTTCAGTATTGCCAGCCTGTGGGAAATATCCATTAAAATTAATGTTGGCAAGCTTCAACTGAATCGATCGTTTGAAGACCTTCCGAAAGAATTGCAATACATTAACGCTCAAATTCTACCAATTACATTTGAAGACACTGAGATTTACACAAGTCTTCCCCTGCATCATCGAGATCCTTT
>DPLL01000310.1 GCA_003542015.1 Microcoleaceae cyanobacterium UBA9251
GAGAAATTCTGGATTTCGGCCCTGGGATTGGATATCGGTTTGAAACGTGTCGGCATCGCTGGCTGTGACGGTACTGGTTTAATTGCTACAGGGATTACTACTCTGGTACGATCGTCCTTCGATCGAGACATCGCTGATCTGCGACAACTGGTGCAACAGCGAGGAGTGAAAATTTTGGTGGCGGGCTTACCTTACTCGATGAGCGGAGAGTTGGGCGCTCAAGCCCGACAGGTGCAGAAATATGCCTCCCGCGTCGCGATCGCCTTAGATCTGCCTTTAGAATACGTGGACGAGCGCCTGACTTCTGTTAACGCAGAGGAATTGATCCAAGCAGCAGGGATTTCGCCGTCGCGAAATAAGGGTTTGATCGATCGCAAAGCAGCGGCTCTGATTTTACAGCGGTGGTTGGACGAGCGAAGGCAAAAATAGTCAATAGTCATTAACCAAGGAATTTATATGCGTAGTAGCTTAACAGAGGCGTGATATTCTAGTTGTGCAAGTTTGCTACGCACACCTGTAACCGTTAAGACACGGTAGAAAATTCCCCAGTCAACTCGGTACTGAAGAAGGAAAATAAGATACAAGCGATGTCCTCATCCCCATACCGCAAACAGAATGGCAAATCCGACGAAGTTTCCGTCACCCTGACAGACGAAGTTGGGCGATCGCTCACTTGCAACATAGAACATTCTATGGACGTAGAAGGTCAAGAATATGCTTTGCTGCTTCCGATCGACTCGCCAGTAGAAATTTTTACTTGGCACGGAGACGACGCCGACGAAGCCGCAATTCCTGTAGAAGACGAGACCGAAATTGATAAAATTTTTGATACTGCTAGAGTTGTCCTGCAAGAGCAGAACTTGACACTCCGGCGCACGGCTGTAACTCTGACTGTGATTGGCGACTTGCCAGATTTTCCTGAAGAGGATTTGGAGCCTGATGCCGATTCGGAAGAAGAGTCGGATTTCGAGGAACTGATGTGGCTGACTAGCTTCTACCACGAAGAACAGGAATATGCCATTTATACGCCTCTCGACCCGTTCTTTATTTTGGCGAGAATAAATGATGACGGTCAGCCAGAATTGCTCTCGGAAGAAGAGTTCCAAAGGCTGGAACCGCTGTTGCCAATGCTCGAAGACCAGTTCTTTGATGAACTCGAATAGATATTAATTTAGGTTAGAATGCAGAAGGCAAAAGGCAGATTTTTTGAGTAATTTATCAAATAAATCAACGGTCTATGCGATCGAAATTGTTCTAGATTGCGCCTTCTGTCTTCACACTTGGGTCTGTGAATTCGGCCTGATAAAGGGCTTGTATCCGCAAATTTTCGGTCATCAATCTCAGGTCATTAGTCATTAGTCGTTAGTTAACTGACAGGATATCGAGGACAACTGACAATGAAGAAAGAACAACTTACAAAAGGCAACCCGCGCGAGGTGCGAAAAGCTCCTCGGCAAGTCTCGAAATGGTTGTTTTATCTGGCGTTGCTGCCGGCAATTTGGGGCGTTTGCGCTTGGCAAGGCTGGGCTTGGTGGAGTTGGGCTTCTGCACCACCGAAAGTAGCCGCCCCAGACAGTGCCTCCGTAGATGAAGCTGCTGTTGCGATCCAAATCCCGGAAGGTACTTCCAGTCAAAAAATCGGGCGGGATTTGGAGGCGGCGGGCTTAATTCGATCGGCGGGAGCATGGAATATGTGGGCTCGCTGGCTGACGATGCAAAACCGCGAGGGAGGGTTTAAAGCAGGGACTTACCAATTGTCTCCGAGTCAGCCACTCAGCGCCGTTGCTGACAAAATTTGGAAGGGTGAAGTGATACAGCAAAGTTTCACAATTCCAGAAGGATGGTCACTCAAACAAATGAGCGCTTATTTTGAAGGGCAAGGTTTTTTCCCGGCTCAGGAGTTTATGGCGGCGGTGAGTCAAGTTCCTTACGCTCAATACCCTTGGCTACCGAGTGGGTTGCCTCATTTGGAAGGGTTTTTGTACCCGGATACTTATCAGCTAGACGGTGATAGAATTACTCCTCAAGCTGCGATCGAACAAATGCTCAGCCGTTTCGAGCAGAAAGCTTTGCCAGTCTATCAAAAAAATCAGAATAAAACGAAGCTGGATCTCAAAGAATGGGTGACTTTGGCGAGTATTGTCGAAAAAGAGGCTGTGGTTGCGGGCGAGCGCAATCGCATTTCAGGGGTGTTCAACAACCGTCTGAAGAAGGGTATGCCGTTGGGCTCTGACCCGACAGTTGAATATGCTCTCGGTATCAGGCAAACTAAGGAGAAACCTTTGACTTTTAAGCAGGTGGAAACGCCTTCTCCTTACAATACTTATATTAATGTAGGACTACCACCAACTCCGATCGCAGCTCCGGGAATAGCTAGTTTGGAGGCGACTCTGACTCCAGAAACTACAGAATATCTGTATTTTATGGCTCGATATGACGGCACTCACATTTTCAGCCGCACTCAGGCCGAACACGATGCTGCTGTGGCTCAAGTTGACGAAAAAGTGCGATCGGGTCAATAGCTCGGTAATGACTAATACAAAAGTAAAAAGTGGTTGGACACGAGAATTATAGCGGTAAGGTGTGCACTGCGTACCC
>DPLL01000356.1 GCA_003542015.1 Microcoleaceae cyanobacterium UBA9251
GATTGGTGCAGTTGTCGCCGTAGCGATTGGTGCAGTTGTCGCCGTAACAGTTGATGCAGCAGCCGTTGGTGCCGTAACAGTTGATGCAGCAGCCGTTGGTGCAGTTGTAGCAGTAGCGGTTGGTGCAGCCGGAGTGAGAGGAGAACTAATTACCGCAGTCGGCACACTCGATGCAGCTTCTGCTAATTTTTGCTTTTGTTGGCTGGAAACAGCAGACATATTGACAGAAGCTAAAACAGACATCGCGAATAACCAAGATACTCCGAGTATACCACCTTTGATCCGTGATGCTTCTGAGGGTTGGGAAGCGTGAGGAACAAATGATGCCGGCGCGAAGTTGGTTCTCGGCTTTTCCTGCGGAACAGGGGCGGGTTTGAGGGCCGATTCTGGCAAGGGTGGGAGGGCGGTTTCGGTTTCTTCGTCGCCGTCTGTGTGGGCGTAGCGAGAAAACAAGAACTCTAAAGCAAAGTTCCGCAGTTCGTAGTATTTCGGATCTTCCATGATCCGCGTGCGGTTGCGGGGACGACTGAAGGGAATGTGTACATCTTCGCCGATCGACGCCGCCGGGCCGTTGGTCATCATCACGATGCGATCGGCTAAAAACAAAGCCTCATCGATATCGTGAGTAATCATAATGACGGTAATTTTGTACTCCCGCCAAATTTTGAGTAATTCTTCCTGCAACTCTTCCCGCGTAATTGGATCTAGAGCTCCGAAAGGTTCGTCTAAAATCAACAGTTTGGGGCGAGTTGCTAGGGCACGGGCGATCGCCACCCGCTGTTTCATCCCCCCGGACAATTGGCCTGGCCTTTTGTCGCAAGCTTCGGTAAGTCCCACCAATTCCAGGTGTTGCTGAACGATCGCATTGTGTTCCTCTGGGGACTTTTCGGCGTAAACAGTTTCAACGCCGAGGTGGATGTTTTCAGCCGCAGTCAGCCAAGGCAACAACGAGTAATTTTGAAATACTACCATGCGATCGGGGCCCGGTTCAGTAATCCGCAAACCTTCGAGTGCAACCTCTCCATCTGTAGGCCCATTGAATCCGGCGATCATGTTGAGCAAAGTAGATTTGCCACAGCCGGAGTGACCGATTAAGCAGATAAATTCGCCTTCATTAATCTGGAGATTTACACCATCGAGGACGACGTAAGGGCCTTTGGGAGTTTGATAAACTTTTGATACATCTTTAATAGACAGAAAAGGTGTCGCGGTCTTGTCCTCGATCGCTTTAGTTGTTTTTTGGGTATTGAGAGTTTGCATATTTTCGTAATTGGGGTTAGGGGTTTTTGGATTAGGCATTGGTAATGGGATGAAAATAGTGCACGAGTTTTAAGTTGAAGAATTGGAATGGGCATCAGGCATCGGTAACAAATGACTAATGACTACTGACTAATGACTACTGACTTCCTAATTATGCTGCGGGCAGTCTAATTGAACACTGACTGCCTATTTGCTCAATTAAGATTTCTTCAATGCGGACGTTGCGCTTAATTTTGACATTGTGGAGATAGTCGATCGGGTCGTCTAGATTAAAGACAGTGCCATCAAATAGCTCAATGCTGCGGCGATCGCGACCCACATCTGGCAAACCTAATTCTCTGACTGCTTGACCAAAAACATCCGGGCGCAAAACTCGATCGACTATTTCCACCCAGTTTTTCGGGAACGGAATCATTCCCCACCTGGCCATTTGCGCCGTCACCCAGAGCATTTGCAGGCGATCGGGACAATTGGTTTTGTCAACGTAAAACTGATTGAAATTGTAAACCATTTCCGGTTTGGTCTTCGTACCGTTATTGTAAGGGTCTAGGAAGCCCGGACGCACATCTTTGGGGTCAGCACCAATATATTCTTCTCGGCAAATCAATTCTAAAATTTCTTGGCGGTTGCGGCGATCGTCGCAGTAGTCGCAGGCTTCCAAAAGGGCTTTGACTAGGGCGACGTGAGTTTGCGGATATTTCTGAGCCCAATCTTCGCGAACACCCAGGACTTTTTCGATGTGTCCAGGCATAATGTCCAAGGAACGGGCGATCACAAAACCTATACCGTCGTTGACTGCACGGGAATTCCAGGGGTCTCCTGAACAATAACCGTCGATGTTGCCTGCTTTTAAATTGGCTACCATCTGTGGGGGCGGAATCACGGTTAAGCCGACATCAAGGTCGGGGTCAATGCCACCAGCGGCCAGCCAGTAACGGAACAGCAGATTGTGCATCGAGGCGGGGTGTACCATGCCCAAGGTATGAGCTTTATCGGGGGTAATGTCGATCGCGGCTTTCAAATCTTCCAAAGTCCGAATGCCTTGATTGTAAAGGTGTTTGCCTAGGACGATGGCATTGCCGTTGCGGGACAAGGTTAAGGCGCTACAGACGGGGACTGGGATTTCGCCGTCTAAGCCTAGCAGCATGGCGATCGGCATTCCTGCCACCATTTGGGCCGCGTCCAGCCGTCCTTGGGCGACTCCTTTAGCGATTTCTTTCCAGCTAGGTTCCCGGCTGAGGGTGACTTCTTCCAAACCGTGGGCTTTGAAGAATCCTTTTTCTTTGGCTACTACTAAGGGGGCGCAGTCGGTGAGGGGAATAAAGCCGATATCGAGGTTGACTTTTTCCAAGCCGTTGCGGGACACAACTACCGCTGGGGCTTGTTGCTGTGCTGATTTTTGTTGGGCTGCGCGACGCTGTTTGACTCGTTTTTGTTGGTTGAGGAAGTAAACCATTTCGTTACGCAGGGCGTAGTAACTGGGGTGGTTGACTACTTCCATGCGCTTGCGGGGGCGGGGAATGTTGACTTCGAGAATTTGCCCGATTTGCGCTTCTGGCCCGTTGGTTAGCATCACGATGCGATCGCTCAGCAGCAATGCCTCGTCAACGTCGTGCGTTACCATAACCCCAGTCACTTTGCTTTCTTCGCAAATTTTCATCAACTGGTCTTGCAAACCGCCACGAGTTAAAGCATCCAATGCGCCGAAGGGTTCGTCTAGCAACAGCAGTTTGGGGCGGATCGCGAGGGCGCGGCCGATCGCCACTCGTTGTTTCATCCCCCCAGAAATTTCACTTGGACGTTTGTGGGCGGCGTGTCGCAGTCCGACTAAGGCGATGTGGTGTTCGATAATTAAATCTCGGTCTTCTTTAGAGATATCTCTATAGATTTCATCCACGGCTAGAGCAATATTTTCGCGGACTGTCAGCCAAGGTAGCAGGGAGTAATTTTGAAACACTACCATGCGATCGGGGCCAGGCTCGCGGACTTCGCGCCCTTCTAGAGTAATCCCGCCCTGACTTGCTTGATCCAGTCCAGCGATGATATTTAATAGTGTCGATTTGCCGCAACCGGAGTGTCCGATCAAGGAGATAAATTCTCCTTTTTTAATTTTTAGTTCAATGTTTTTGAGCGCGATATATGTCTCACCATTTGGCAAGTTAAATACCCGGTCTACGTGGTCTACTTCAACAAATACTGACATGATTTTTTTAGGTAATTTTTACACAGCAGATGCTAATTATTAATTGTTATTTGGGGATTGGTAATAGGTAATTGGTAATAGCTAATAGCTAATAGCTAATAGCTAATTGGTAATTGGGCATTGGGAATTAATTTACAACTAATTTTTGGCAGTTTTTAGTTTGCAACCATTCCCCATTCCCCATTCCCTATTCCCCATTCCCCATTCCCCATTCCCCATTCCCCATTCCCCATTCCCCATTCCCCATTCCCCATTCCCAAATTCTATTTCTGTTCTTCAGGAACAACTTTTGATGCGATGAAACCGACAATTCTGTCTAGAATCAAACCGACAATTCCCACATAAAGCACAGCCAGAATCACCGCGCTGAGTCTAGAACTGTTGTAAGCATCCCAGATGAAGAAGCCGATGCCAACGCCGCCGACTAACATTTCCGCAGCTACAATCGCCAGCCAAGACAAACCGATACCGATTCTCAAGCCAGTGAAGATGTAAGGAACTGAAGACGGAAGCAGGATTTTCCAGAAGTATTTTTTGTTAGGCAAGCGCAAGACGCGGGCAACGTTTCTGTAGTCTTGGGGTATTTGTTGAACCCCTACTGTAGTGTTAATTAAAATCGGCCATATTGCTGTAATTAAAATTACGAAAAGCGCTGAAACTTCGTTAGCTTTCAGCCCCAGCGCTTCAAAGGGATTGAACTGTTGAAATACTGCCAGGGCGATCGGCAACCAAGCCAGGGGCGGGATTGTTCTGAATACTTGAAACAGCGGGTCTAAGGCATCGAACATTAGGGAGTTTGTGCCGATGAGGATGCCTAAACCAATGCCGAGAACTGCTGCTAAAGTAAAGCCGATCGCCACCCGTTGCAAGCTGGCTGCAAGTTGCCAAAATAAGCCTTTGTCGGTGCCACCGTTGTCGAAGAAAGGATTGATAATCAAATTCCAGCTTTCTTGGACGGCTTTGATCGGGCCTGGTAACGACGATGAGGCATCGTGACAGAGGATTTGCCAAACTATCAGCAGAACTGCGATCGCCACTAGGGGACGGATAATTTTTTTGCGATTTTTCTGAACTTGATTCAGAATAAAATCTACAGGATTTTTGCTTTTAGAAACAGATAGATTTGTTGCCATTTTTCTGTTTTGATTATAGTGAATAATCGATTATTTCTAGATACTTTCCATTGATTCCATTGTATATGGGAGAGGTTTCAGTTACAAAACCCCACCCACACAATTCAAGATTGGCTAACTAATTATGCCTTCTTGATTGCCAGAGCCTTCAAATATTCTTCTGGCTTATCTGGGTCAAATTTCACACCATCAAAGAAGGTTTCCACACCGCGAGAAGTGGTAGCCGGAATTTGAGCTGCGGGCACACCAATTGCTGTCGCTGCTGCTTTCCAAATATCCTCGCGGTTAACTTGATCAACCGTTGCTTTGATGTCGGTAGTGGCCGGTATATAACCCCAGCGAATATTTTCGGTAATGAACCAAGCATCATGGCTCTTGTAGGGATAGGAAGCATTGTCAGCCCAGAATTTCATCGCTACGGTACTGGCGGGTTCAACGCGACCGGTACCGTAATCGATTTGACCTTTAGAGCGACCGATGATATCTGCTACTGGTACTTTTAACCACTTATCTTGGGAAATGATTGTACACATTTCGTCTTTATTTTCAGGCTTGTCGCACCACTGTTGAGCTTCCAAGACAGCCATTGTAATTGCTTTGGCAGCTTTCGGATTTTTTGTCACCCAATCTGCTCTTAAAGCTAAACATTTTTCGGGATGATCTTTCCAAAGTTCTCCGGTGACTAAAGCAGTGTATCCGACCTTTTGAGTAACTAACTGAGCATTCCAAGGTTCGCCTACACAAAAGGCTTCCATACTGCCGGATTTCATGTTAGCTACCATCTGAGGTGGCGGTACAGGAATAACAGAAACTTCTGTATTCGGATCGATGCCACCGGCTGCTAACCAATAGCGCATCCAAAGGTCGTGGGTGCCGCCGGGAAAGGTGATCGCAACTTTTTGATTAGCGAGAGCCGTTTTGAGGGCTTTGCTGTCAGTACCTACTTTTAAATCTAGGTATTTTTTACTGACGGAAATTGCCTGACCATTGGTATTTAACCGGGCAACAATGTTCATCGGCACTGGTTGATTGCCTTTGGTAATAGTGCCCAATGTCATCTGGTAAGGCATGGGGGATAAAATGTGGGCACCGTCAATGCCACCTTTGTCGGAACCGAGTTCTAAGTTGTCGCGAGTAACTGGCCAAGATGCTTGTTTGGTAACTTGTACGTCTTTCATGCCGTACTTGGCAAACAGCCCTTTTTCTTGGGCAATAATTAAGGGTGCTGAATCAGTTAGAGCAATGAATCCGAGTGTGGCTTTGGTAACTTCGGGGGCGTCGGCGGGGTTGATGTTGACGGCTGGGGTGGCGCTGGGAGTTGTGCCGCTGGGAGTTGCGCTAGATGTGGTGGAACCGGAACTGCAACCGTGGGCGAGGAGGGTGCCGGCTGCTGTTGCTCCGGCGGCGATGATGAATTTTCTGCGGGATAGGTTGCTCATTGGTCTTGGATTTTTGGCTTATTGTGAGACGATGTGAGATGTGATATCAATTCCGGTTGCACCGGAATGGTTGATTTGTGACCGTTAACTGTAAAATGACACGATTTTGTTTGTACCGATTGCATCTCACATTACATTACATTGTGAGATTAGGCATCGATCGACACTTGGCCGATCGCCCGTGCGCTGCAAGCTAAAATGAACCCTGGTTCTATGTCGCTCAGCGCGTCAAGTTCCCCGTCATAGGCAACATTGCCTTCTACAAGTTTCTGCTTGCAAGTGCCGCAGCTTCCCGATCGGCAATTGCTGTCCAGTTCAATCCCAGCGCGATCGGCAACATCGAGGATAAATTCATCTTCGCTGCAAGCAACTTCTTTGCCCGATCGCGCGAAAATGACAGTAGATGTCTGGGGTTTCGCAGCCGGAACAATCGTTTCACTGTCGTCAACAGTCAATAGCAGTTGTCGGTTGAGCGAACCTATATCCCCGGATGTTTTGGGAACAGCCCCAAAGTTATCGACTAACAGTTGACGCAGCACAGGTTTGAGGTCTTCACAGGGAATACTTTTTTGGACGCAAGTACCCAAATGAGCATCTTTGCCGACAGTACCTCCCATATAGATGTCAACACCTTCGAGAGTTTTCCCATTCTTGCGAACCTTTGTCCCCATCAAACCAATGTCTGCTACTTGGGGTTGGGCGCAGGAATTGGGACAACCAGTCCAGTGAATTCTGACTGGTTTCGGTATGGACAATTGGGCCTCTAGTTCCTTAATCATGGCCACAGAGCGGCTTTTGGTTTCGATGAGGGCGAAATTGCAAAACTTCGCACCAGTGCAGGAAACCAAGGCTCGCATCAGGGGTGCGGGGGCGATCGAAAAACGCTCCAACAGCGGTTCCTCGATCAGCGATTCGAGTCGCGAGTCTGGAACATTGGGGATAATCACGTTTTCTTCAACGGTGAGTCTGAGTTCACCACTGCCGTAAACGTCGGCGATTCTCGCCAAGTCGAATAAATCTGCTGCGGAAAGCCGTCCGACGGGAACGTGCAACCCTACATAATTCAATCCTGATTGTTTTTGGGCGTAGATGCCGATGTGGTCGCGTTTGTCCCAGATGATTTCATCTTTGGGCGCGGCCGGAAGCAAGGTGCGACCCAGTTGCTGTTCGACGCAGGCTCGGAATAGTTCAATTCCCAGTTCGTCAATCAGCCACATCAGGCGCGATTTTTGGCGGTTTGCTCTAGGGCCGCGATCGCGATACACAATTAATATTGCTTCACACAGGTCTACAACGTCGCTCTTGTCTACCCAGGCGTTGAGGGGCACTGCGGCGGCGCAGCGTTTGGCGGAGAAGAAGCCTCCGACTAAAACGTTGAAGCCGATGTTGCCGTCTTTATAAGCGGGTACGAAGGCGATGTCGTTGATTTCGGCGTGGACTGAGTTGTCGCGGCAGCCTGCGATCGCAATATTAAATTTTCTCGGTAAATTGGAAAACTGGGGATTACCTTCACCTTTGTTGGTAATCATGTCTTGGACTTGATCTGCCAATGCCCGCGTATCTATCAGTTCGTCCGCGTCTAAGCCTGCTACTGGCGAACCTGTAATATTTCGGACATTATCCATGCCAGACTGAACGCTGGTGAGGTCAACTTCTTTGAGGCGGCGGAAGATGTCCGGTAAGTCTTCGATGCGAATGCCGCGCAGTTGCAGGTTTTGTCTAGTGGTAATGTCGGCGCTGCCGTCGTCTCCGTAGCGTTGTACGATTTCTGCTAGGGTTCTAGTTTGATTGCTGGTAATGATGCCGCTGGGGAGGCGCAGCCGCATCATGAATTTTCCGGGCGTGACTGGCCGAAAGAAGATCCCTAGCCATTTGAGGCGGTGATCGCGATCGATCTCGTCCATTGCTTCCCAGCCGATTTGGGCAAACTGTTCTAGTTCGGCTTTGACGGCGAGACCGTCTTTTTCGGCTTTGAGTTTTTCAAATTTGTTGAGGCTGGCTTGGGGTTCTATGGTTTGGGTCACGAGTTTACCCTCGCTGCTAGTTGGTTCGTGGATCTATTGACTTGGGGCATAAAGTGTGATTTTTTGCTAACCTTAGTGAGTTTACTGATTTAAAACTGTATATTTAGTTACTCGATCGCATTTCTTCTAAGCATCGTTGGTGAGCTTTACAGTTAAGCTTTACAGGTAAGCTTTACAGGGCGTTGCGATCGCGAGTCTCGAAACTATTTTTGTGATAGTTGCTACCGATGATTCGGTCGCTGGCTTTCGATGCGCCTTAGTTATGAATTAATGTAAAGCCCCTAACCGTATATATTCGTAGCTATTTTTACAATATGTTGAGTTTTATGAATTTTTCGGATAGTGACCATGCGGTTTTTACATCACCAATGGGTAATACCAATTTAAGGTGAAGT
>DPLL01000390.1 GCA_003542015.1 Microcoleaceae cyanobacterium UBA9251
ATGTCTTTCTGCTAGTTGCATTCTGACTCTCCATTTTTCAACAATCGCAATAATTCTCTCAGTTGAGCCTTCTGACTAACTATATGATACTACCATTGTCTATTGATGCTTACAATCTTAATAAAGTTTTATAATACCTTACTCACATCTTTCTGAACAAAGGCGAGATGGCTTAAGCTGTCTCGGACGGCGGGCGATCGCGATCGCTATCTATATAGCAGTTCTCAATCTTGGTGAGGCTTAATCAGGGGGGACAAGATTCCGATCTTTCGTCAACCCCTACTCCCCCTTAATCAGGGGGATTTAGGGGGATATAGCCTTAAAGCGATCGATAAACGCGATAGTTGATTTCAGGGAAAATATTGTCAATCTCCTCAACCTTCTCCAACCAACCAGAATCAACTTTCCCTTCTTTCAGTTCATCGTACAGTTTGTGAAAGCGCATTAAGTGCGATCGAGTCCGCCGCACCGCATAGGGAACCATCGTCCCTGTACGCATAATAAACGCCCAGTCAGAAGATTGAGCTAGCAACACTTCCCGCGCCGCCTGGTTCAAAGCACGCCACTGCAACTCGTCTTCAGGTTCCATACTTCCCAATTCAATCATCCGTTCCGCCGCTTTGTGCAAGTGCGGATAAATCCAAGAATTCGTATTGTTCAACCAATACTCGTGGAAACCCCGGAAACCCCAACTAGACTGCGACGGGCGACAAACTTGTTGAGTCGGATTTCCGCGCAAATAATCCGCCAAATGCGTCATCTCGTAGGTATTTTGGTCGAACCAACTCTTGCGGAACAAGTAATCTAAGAACCAAGGCCCTTCGTACCACCAGTGACCGAAAAGTTCCGCGTCGTAGGGCGAAACAATAATCGGTGGGCGCTGCATAATCCCGTTCAGGTGCTCGACTTGGCGTTCGCGATTGAAGGCAAAGTTGCTGGCGTGTTCGGCGGCTTTTTCCCTCGCCCAGTAAGGATCGTACAACTGTTTGTCGCCTAAACCCAATCCGCGGCCGGTGATTTTGTGGTATTTAATCCCCGTATTTTTCCGCTGGCCGTTGGGCATAATGTAGGGCTTAATGTAGTCGTATTCGGCTTCCCAGCCCAAATCTTTGTAAAATTCTCGGTATTCGGCGGCGCCGGGATAGCCGACTTCCGATGACCAAACTTGCTGGGAAGATTCGTGATCTCGACCGAATACTGCTACTCCGCTTTCGGTGAAAATTGGGGCGTAGCTACCGTAGCGGGGGCGCGGGCGGGCGTAGAGGATGCCGTGACCGTCTGTGAGGAAGTATCGTAAGCCGGCATCGGCTAACATCCGCTCTAAGCCTTCGTAGTAGGCGCATTCGGGTAGCCAAATGCCTTTTGGGCGGCGGCCGAAGTTTGCTTCGTAGTTGTCGCAGGCTACTTGAATTTGTGCCCAAACTGCTTCGGGGTACATTTTCATCAGCGGTAGGTAGCCGTGGGTGGCGCCGCAGGTGATGATTTCGAGGTTGTTGGTGTCTTGGTGTTCTTTGAAGGCTGTGACTAAATCTCGATCGTACCTTTCCCAGAAGTTGCGGACTTGATGGAAATGGGCCGCGTAGTGTTCGGCTAAATAGCGGAGGTGACCGTTGTCGGCGTTGTGTGCGATTTCGAGTTCTACTAATTCTTCGAGTTTGGCCAAGTGCTCGTCAAACCGGTCTTGTAGCAGGGGGTCGCGCAGCATGGCTACCAGGGGCGGTGTCATGCTCATGGTAATTTTGAAGTCGATGCCGTCGCGTTTTAGCCCCTCAAAGACTTGTAGCAGGGGAATGTAGGTTTCGGCGATCGCCTCAAACAGCCATTCTTCCTCTAGAACGTAGTCGCTTTCGGGGTGGCGGACAAAAGGCAGGTGGGCGTGGAGAACGAGGGCGAGGTAGCCAATAGTCATATAAAAAACCTTGTGGTGAGCGTAGTTGAATCCATCGGTAAGTGGGAAACTCAGAGTCTCAAGACCTGAGAGGGAAACGAGAAGAAGGAGTCAGGAGGCCGTATTCAGGAGTGAGTATTCAGGAATAACGATTCCGATGAAAGAGGGCTCTGGTCAGTACGGCTGGATGATGACTCATGCAAGCCCAGTCTATGAGAGGGCTGGGTAACAGACAATGATTTGGATACAGCAGTTGATTAACTGACGGGAGTTAGGAAGTGTTTTACGATATTTTAAGATGTTATGGTGAAACGGGACGCACAAAGTGCGATGTTTTTTCAATGGCTGTTCTCTAGTAGACTAGATGTCAGCAAATTTTGATTTTTTTCTTGTTGTCGGAGCAGGGCTGTTGCTGTTTGAGAGTCTACTGGTTTTGAGAAAAAGTATCCTTGGGCGTACTCGCATTTTAACCCTTTGAGTAGGTCGAGTTGCGATGCGTCTTCGACTCCTTCGGCTATTACGTCCATGCCTAAATTGTGCGATAAAGTAACGATTGATCTGACAATTTCTGTCGGGTCAATGCCTCCTGAGCCGAGTTCGCATTCAACTCCCATCCTGCTCACAAAAGAGCGGTCTATTTTTAAGGTATTGGTGGGGAAGCGGTGCAGGTAGGAGAGTGATGAATAGCCGGTGCCGAAGTCGTCGATGCACAAATGTATGTTGCGGGCCCTGAGTTCTACCAGCATTGCTGTTACTGATTCGGAATTTTCTATGAGTACGCTTTCTGTAATTTCTAATTTTAAACTCCTGCCGTCGAGGTGATTTTCTTCGAGCACTTGGTCGATGTATTCAATTAAATCGGGTTGTGAAAACTGTTTGACAGAAAGGTTGACGCTGACGCTCAGCGGGGGGTTGCTGGGAAATAGCTGCTGCCACTCGCGGATTTGGTGGCAAGCTGTGCGTAGCACCCAGAGGCCGAGGGATACGATCAATCCGGTTTCTTCGGCGATTGAGATGAATTCGTTGGGGGGAACTAAGCCTCGTTCTGGGTGCTGCCAGCGCACTAGGGCTTCAAAACCTGTAATCTGGCTGTTGGCGATCGAGACGATCGGTTGGTAGTGAATGATAAATTGTGATTCCCGCAACAAGGGAGGTAAGAGTGTTTTGTGGGATTTGGGAGATTTGCCAGATGTTTCTGATGCTGTGGGTTCTTGTTCTTGATCTTCGTCTCTTACCTGATGTCTAATTGGATCGATCGCCCGTCGCAGGTCATTTTCTAACTGCAACAGTCGCAAAGCATGGGCGTGCATGGAACTGTTGAAAACTTCGTGGCGGGCTCTGCCGAGTTCTTTGGCGCGGTACATTGCGGTGTCGGCGTCGCGCAGCAGGTTTGTCGATCCCTGGTATTCGTCAGAACTCAGAGCAATACCAATGCTAGCGGTGATGAATACTTCCTGTCCGTCTAGAAGGATGGGGGAGGTCATTTTCCGGTGGAGGCGGTTGACAATATGGGTAGCTTCATGGATTCCCTGGATGTCCTCGAGCAAAATCACGAATTCGTCTCCTCCGAGGCGGGCCACTGTATCTCCAGTCCTCAGACAGTCTTCCAGGCGTCGCGCGATCGCGACTAGGAGTTGGTCGCCGATGGTGTGGCCGAGGGAATCGTTAACTACTTTAAATCTATCTAAATCGAGAAATAGCACCGCAAATAAGTAGTCTTTGCGCCGTTGTGCTAGCCTCAAAGCGTGTTCGAGGCTGACGGTGTTACGCTGTACAA
>DPLL01000469.1 GCA_003542015.1 Microcoleaceae cyanobacterium UBA9251
TCCAGTCTCCAAAACTCATCCTGTCATATTCTGATCGCAACTGGCTGCCGAATTGGTTTAAATCGACAATATTACGGCGGATGCGCTTGACTTCGCCACGCAGTTCGGATTCTTGAAGTTCTAAGTTGGTGCGGTTGATGACTAATTCGCCGACTAGATTGACTAATTCTGTTAGGCGTTCTAAGTCTACTCGGATTGTTGGTCTTTGCGGGTTGGGAAGTGGGGCACTAGAGGAGGGGGAGATTGGGGGATTGGGGGAAGAAACAGGGGTTTCCGATGTTTCCGATACTTCTATTTGTGATTCTGGTTCGGGTGCGGGGGATATTTGGGGGAGTTCGATCGCCTTTCCTGCTAATATTTGCCCTCGGGCGTTTTGCAGGTTTTGGGCGATCGCCCAACCTTCGGATTGCAACCTTTCTAGTGTCAAATCTTTTGAGTCGATCAAATCTCGGAGGGGTTCGGCAATTTTCCCAAAATCTGGCAATTGCAACATTCCAGCTAAGCCGGAGAGTTGGTAATAAACCTGGTTGATTGCGGTGACGCTTTTTGCCAAATCTGTCTCAGAAGCTTGGGAAAGTTCGGTTTCTAGGCGATCGAACACTGGCGGTAATTCGTGTTCAAAAATCAATTTTAGGGTTTCCGGGGCCGGCGAGGAGCTGATGACCGGAACAGGCGGTGATTCGGGTCGGCCGTATTTAGCCTCGAACTGAGCTTGAATTTGGGCGATCGTCTCTAAGTTTTCCTGTTGATCGGGAGTGCTGACATCCGAGTGATGAATTGATTCGGTGGTAATCTTTTTGAGAGCATCCACCCCTTGCAGTAAAAGAGTCACAGTTGCCGGTTCCAGGGCCGACAAGTCGGTGCGATCGCGCAAAATGACAAAACAGTCCTCCAGAGTGTGAGCTGCGGCAGACACGTTTGGAAAGCCCAACATCGAACCCGCACCTTTGATGGAGTGAGCGGCCCGCAACATTTCTTTAACCAAGGTCGATCGCTCTTTTAACTCAGCAGCTTCCATCGCCAATAAGTTGGTCTCCATTGATTGGAGAAACTCTTGGGTTTCAGCGGTGAAAGCATCTATTAATTGGTTTAAATCGTCATCATTCATATTAATTTGTTGTCTGTTGACAGTCAACCGTCAACTAACTCCTAAAATTCGCCACTGATTTTTTCAATTTGCCAACAGAACCAGATAAATCATCAAGCGATGCTTTGACATCCGAACCTTTTTGTGCAGTTGTATTTGCAATCTCGTTTACTTGCTGCATACTGTTAGAAATTTCCTCAGCCGAAACAGTTTGCTTCGCGGCAGCCCGGGTAATGTTCTGCACCAAAGAATTCATTTCCCGGCTGACTTCAATGATAGCATTCAGGTGAGTTTTAGCTTCGCTGGCGAGCCTAGTACCTTCGACAACTTCTTGCGTCCCCGATTCCATTGCTTTCATCACACGGCTGATTTCTTCTTGAATTGTACCGACAATTTCGGAGATTTCTTCGGTAGCGCCGGCTGATCTTTCTGCTAATTTTCGCACTTCTTCGGCGACAACGGCAAAACCTAAACCTTGTTCGCCGGCACGGGCGGCTTCAATGGTAGCATTGAGAGCTAACAAATTAGTTTGGGAAGCAAGTTGAGAAATCGAAGTCACAATTTTGCCAATTTGTTGGGAAGACTCGCCCAAACGTTTCATCATTTTTGAGGTAGAGGCAATCGTCAATCGCAGTTCGTTAATTCCTTCGACAGCTCGATCGACCGCCGTACCGCCGACTTCCGCCTTGTGAGAAGAATGCTGGGCGACTGTTTCAGCCCGCACCGAAACGTCTCGCACGTCGCGGATCGAATTCACAATTAGATCAATTTCCTGCATGATGGCAGATATTTTTACTGCTTGAACTTCAGCTTGTTGGGTAAGTTGGCTGGTGTTGTTAATTGACTCGCCGGTAGCAGATGTTACCTGCTCTGCCAAAGTTTGAATTCCCGTTACCACCTTCCGCAGAGAACCGATTAGGAAGTTGAAAGAATCGGCAACAGCACCTAAAACGTCGTTAGTAACTTCCGCTTTAACTGTCAAATCCCCTTGAGCCGCGCCTTTAATTTCTCCCAACAGTTTGAGAACTTGCTGGGTCATCGAATCAGCTTCAGCTTTGCGTTCGGCTGCGAGTTTTTCGAGCCTTTCTTCTGCCTCTTTGCGCTCGGTGATGTCAAAGCGGATGGCGATATATTTAACGATTTTGCCGCTGGTGTCAAAGATCGGGGATATCGTCGAATCTACCCAGTAAAAAGAGCCGTCTTTGCGCCGATTTTTGATTTCGCCTTTCCACACCAAGCCGCGAGAAATTGTCAGCCACATTTCTTGAAAAAATGATTTGGGGTGATAGCCGGAATTGACTATCCGGTGGTCGCGGTTCAGGACTTCTCCGCTGTTGTAACCAGAGATTTGGGTGAATCTTTCATTGACGTAGGTAATCGTTCCTTTGAAGTCTGTTTCGCTGACAATCGCAGCTTCGTCAAGAGCATTTTGCCGCGTTTTGAGTTCTTGCAGCAAGCCTTCTTGTTCCTCGGCTAACTGCTGCATCCGCTGCTGGAATGCTCTTTCTTCGGTGATGTTGCGACACACTATTACGCCGCCTTTGAGGGCCCCGGTTTCGTCTTTGAGTGGCCTGCCGTTAATTTTGACCCACAGTCCCTCCGGCTGACTTGCATGGCGGGTGAAAATCTCTACGTCGTCAACTACTTCTCCTCGAATTGTGCGAATTAAGGGAATGTCGGCTGTGGGATAGGGAGTGACTGCATCAGGCAAAAACAAACCGTATTTTGCCGACCACTCGTCGGGAAGAGTGTCTGTTACATCCAAACCAGTCATATTTTGAGCTGCGGGGTTAAATAGGATAATATTGCCCTTTTCATCGGCAGCAATTACGCCATCGGCGATGCTGTCAATTAGCAGTTGCAACAGAGAGCTTTGCTGCCGCAGTTCGGATTCGGAACGGGCTAATTGTGATGTTGTTTCTTGTAATTGAGTAATTGCCTGCTTGCTTTCGGTAACGTCGCGAGCCACTGCATAAATGATGTTTTTTTCGAGCAAAGGTCGCGCTTTCCATGACAGCCACTTGTAGGAACCGTCTTTGCAGCGGTAGCGATTTTCAAAGGACTTTACTTCGGTGCCATCGGCTACTTTGCCCGCTTCGGCTAAGCTTTGTTCGCGATCGTCTGGATGGAGGAAATTGAGAAAAGGTTGGTCTTGGACTTCTTCTAGGCTGTAGCCGAGGGTTGTTGTCCAAGCGGGATTGAGGCGCTTGAATTTCCCTTCAAAATCTATAATACAAACCATGTCTAGGGAAAGGGTAAAAAACCGATCGAGCTCTTGTTCGGCTTTTTTGCGATCGCTGATGTCGCGGCCTTCGGCGAGTATTTGAAATACTTCCCCAGCTTCATTTAATAGGGGCTTAAACGATAGATCAATTACTATCACCTGGTTATTGACTCCGGTGATTTCGTATTCTGAGCGGACAAATTTGCCGGCGGAGACTTGTTGAATGTTAGTTTTTAGCTGTTCCTGGTTGGTTGGGGATGATGCCCACCAGGGTGTCTGCCAAAATTTCTGCCCCAGCACCTCTGACGGTGGAAAATCGCCCAAGGACCGCGCTGTTTGATTGGCTTCGATCAGAGTACCGTCTGGCTCCAATAGCGCTATTAATTGAAAAGCTTGATCGAAGATTGCCTGAAATCTTTGGGTACTGTCGATGAGGGCTTGTTCTGTTTCTTTTTTAGATTGAAGAATTTGGGTGGAACCTACTAAGAATTCGTAGCGGTTGGAGAGGCTTAAAAAGGCGATCGCCGGAATTACAGTAATCCAATCGGACAGAGTTTGCAACACTGGGGAATGTGGCAATCCTAAGTATTGTGCTGCGTGCCCGCCGTGCCCGAAGGCACAACTCCAAAATATGCCGGCTGTGACTGTGGCGAAGGTGTCGAACCTCGGACGGCTGCGCCACAAACCTAAGCTAATTAGTGAGGCGATCGCAAAGTAACAGAAAGAAATGATACAATTAGCTACCCCAAGCAGTAACGGTTGGGAAATGTCAGGTAATGTCAGGGTGAAAGTTGTTGCCAGAAAGTCATAGAGAAGTTGCATAAGTTAGTTGTTAGTTGTTATTTGTTAGTTGTTACTTGTTAGTTGTGATAGCTACCAATAACTAACGATCGGTTAGCAAGGCCTCATCCCTCTGCTTCGCTTCCCCCAATTCCCAATTCCCGATTCTCTATTTTTACCAGCGTTCGGAATGGGCGATCGCTTCTACATCGACAATCATTAGCAAGCGTCCATCACAATTGTACAAACCTTTTAAAAATGGAGCGAGATCGGGACTGACATCTATTGCGGAGACAATGCGATCGGGATTTAGAGGTAAAACTCCTTCGACGCGGGAGACAGCCAATCCCATCCGCATTCTCGACAATCTCACATCTCGCGGATCTGGCGCTTCCACCACTAAGATGCGGCTGCTGGGATGGTGGGTGTCCACAGGTTCGATACCTGTGAAGCGCCCGAAGTCTGCTGCTGCTAAAATTTCGCCCCGCAAGTTAGTTAATCCCAGCAAAAATGGCTGGGTATTCGGCACCGGCGAAATCGGTTGTTCCTTGAGGGAAAGCACTTCCCGCACTGCTTCTAACTCTACGCCAAAAAGACTGCTTCCTTGACCGAAGACGAGGAATTGCTTTGTTTCACTTGTCTGAGTTGTCGTACTGGTGGCTGCGGTTGCTTTCATTATTTATTTTTAGGAGTTTTCGCGGTATGATGTTTTTTCATTGGCGGCTCTGAGAACACTTGATATTTGCTTTATGCTGATAGCAAACGCTGTACGATGTTGACGAGTTGCTGCGGTTCAAAGGGCTTGCTGACGTAAGCATCGGCTCCTAAATCGGTTCCCCAAGCTCGATCGATCTCGGTGCTTTTGTGAGTACAAAATACTACTGGCAAGTGTGCGGTTTTGCGATCGCCCCG
>DPLL01000304.1 GCA_003542015.1 Microcoleaceae cyanobacterium UBA9251
ATCCCGTATTAATTTTTATGAAAAAATCAAATTTTTGTCCCACCCAAAAGGAACCCGATTTCTGCTATTACTTGAGCGACTCTTTAGAAACTCGTGCCTGGTTTTGTTGAGCAATTTGTTGGGGATAGCAGATCGTTAAAAAGAGATAGATAGTGACGAGCTTGAATTTCCTGGGTGAATTCTTGCTCGGTTTTTTGACGAGCGCGATCGCAGAGTTTCTGATGTCGCTCGCCATCCTCCAGCACCCAGGCAATTCCTCGAGCTAAATCCTCGATTTTGAACGGCTCGGCTAGATAGCCGTTTTGCTGGTGTTCGATCATGTCGGACATTCCGCCTATTTTGAAGGCTACGCAAGGGGTGGCGCAGGCGATCGCTTCCATCACCGTGTTGGGCAGGTTATCTTGCAGTGAAGGAGCGACAAAGACATCGGCGGCTGCATAGATGAGCGCCAGAGAAATCTCATCGGCAAACTTACCGAGATAGTGAGTCTTAAAGCCGAAATCAGTGGGATTAGGTGGCTCGGATGCGCCAAATACAACCAAGTCTGCCCGATCAGCCCATCCCGACTCGCTCAGGCTTTGTAAAGCTTGTTCTAGCAGGTAAAATCCCTTTCGGCGATCGCTAGCACTCATCGCCCCAAACAAGATCAGTTGCTTATCGCCCGGTAAATTCAGGATTTCTCGCGCAATTTGGCGATCGATGGGTTTGTACCGCTGAGGATCGATGCCATTGGGAATCACCTCGACTCGCAAATCCTTGAACAGAGAGCTCGACTTCGCACATTTCGCCAACCAGATGCTAGGGGTAACAATCGTTAAATTCAGGTTTTTCCAAGCTTTGGCTTTGCGCTGCCATACCCAGCGCGACAGATCCGCATCTTTACTACTGTCGAGCTGAGGACAAGCGCCGCAGGATACAGTATAGCGATCGCACTCTTGGTTATAATGACACCCGCCCGTGAATGGCCACATATCGTGAAGAGTCCACACAAGGGGTTGATTAAACTTGGGGATCGTTTCAATTTGCAGGTAGCCATGACAAACCCAATGCAGATTTATTACATCTGGAGCGAGTTGAGCTACTTTAGAAAGCCTCCCATCGGGAATCCACGCGAGGGAAAAATCCGCTTTGGGGTGCTGACGATTCAACTGCAACGGCAAAGCATCGATATACTCGGTGAGTTTTAACTTCGCGATCGCCTTTTCTAAATAACCTTGTGAGGCTACCACTGCGCGATCGTCAGTATTCTTATACTGCACCAGCATCTGGGATTTCACGGCAATGCTTTGCAACCCCTGATGCAATCGATAAGCCGCACGCCCCGCACCTCCACCATCGTCATTACTAACTAGCAATACATTCATCTATTTGGTTCTTTACTTTATTTGTATAGAATTTTTAGCCTCGATCGTATCTGACCAATTTACCCCAGTCCTAATCTCCTTTTTAAACCTGATTTTTTCATTTCTATCCAATCCATTATTATTTTTAATAAACTTGCTTTGGGTATACCTAAATAAGCCGCTGCATACTTAGCAAACTCTTCTCCAACAGGCACTTGCCAAAATTTTGATTTAGGCTGGCAAACCTGTCTAAAAAGTCTTTTAATACCAAAATTTTTTTCGGCTGGCATATGCCAGACATCTAGAGAAAAATCTTCCGCACTTGCATTATAAAAAAACTGCCAAGCTGTCCAGATCCTTTTTATATGACTATTTGCCGTTCCTGCACGATACCCTAATTTATGATAAATGTAACTAAGTAAGTGCGCTTCCTCATTAAATTTAGGGAGATTTTTTTCAAATCTTCTCAAACAAATTTCCCACATTTCATCGCTGATTAACGACACTTTTTTAATATTTTCAATATTCGCAGCAAACCATTCTCCTCCAAAGTATTTCGGCAGATCTTCATCAACTTTATTTTCCAATTCCCCATAAATCTTCCCCATATCAATTCTAGTTAATCCGTTAATATTGTGAGATTCTGCATAATTTATTTCATAAGTTAGTAGCCCATGACTTTCTATTTCTTTCTCAATCTTTTCGCATGACTTGATCCATAAACAGTCCGAATCTAAAATAATATAACTCTCGTTTATGTCATTTATTTCATTTCTCAAATACTTGATAATATCAAATATATAAAATTGGTTTCTCCACAACCCGTAGTACCCTACTGGAGTTTGGTAAGTAAGAGGTAGTTGAACAATTTGAATCCCGTGCCGATCTAAAAACTCTCTTGTTTTAAAATTGTCTATATCTGGAATCCGATCAACATTCGTAAAAAGAACGTGATTAGCCGTTGGATTATTTTTAATGCTGGAAGCAAAATAAACGACTATACATCGCCAGTAAATTGCTTGAAACTGAGTTGACGAAGAGACTCCTACTACTTGTGGATAGTTACTTTCTTCTCCCTTGGATTCGCCATAGAACCAAGTACATATATTGATTTTGCTATTACTCATTACTCTTCTCCTTTCCCGCTTGCTAATAAATTATTCATTGTTTGATTGTTTGAACATATCTCAAATATCCTTCTAGAATTTATTTCTAGGTTTTAGTTGAGCTATCCTCTGGAATACTTCTAATCTTTCGAGCGGGCACTCCCGCCCAGACTTCATTGGGTGGTACGCTTTTCGCAATCACACTTCCCGCTCCAATAACTGAATTTTTACCTATCGTGCAACCAGGAAGAACCGTTACGCCTGCTCCCATCCATACATTTTCATCGATGAAAACGCCTGTTTTAGATTCCTCCCAACCTAAATCTCTATAGGGCTGTTCGTTGGAGATCGCGTGATTCGATGCTACCAGACAGACATTATTAGCGATCAAAGCATTACGTCCGATATAGATTTCGCCCCCGGCCGCTCGAATATTTGCTGCTGCGCCAATTACCGCACGTTCTTCAATAATCAAACGTCCTGTAATTTTACTATTGGGCGAATTTTCTACTACAATAATCTCTGAAAATGCTCCGATAAACACTCCAGCTCCAATTTTGATTGCATCGTAGTTATCATAGGACCATATTATCGGAAAATGCATTGTCATTTCGGGATTTCTGGACTGAATATATACATTTTTTAGCCAGCGAACCACATAAGTTTTAGGTTCTCTAACCACCGTTTTGACGGCTCGCACTATATCCATAGATTCTTAGAGATTTTGTTACTCCATGCAGTTATATTTATTTCTTCAGCAAAGCCTTCACTTTTCTTTTGATTTTTGAACCTATCCTCGGATCGTAAAAATTATTGAGTTGCGTAAAGCTATCCGCCTTTTCGTCTCGCATCATAAATGGGGGATGCTGAAGCGGAAAATCCACCGCTTCTACTGGCATATTAGCAAACTTGCTGGCCTTGTTTTGCGTATGAGTAGCTTCAGCAACGTGTCCGATATTAGAAATGAGATTTACTTGAGGAAGAATAGTTAAACCGTTGTGAATCCAGCAGGTAAATGTCCAGTTATAGGCCCAGCTATTTATTTTTCCCTCATAGGTATCTTGGAAAGTCTGCGTCCAAAACTTAACGGATACCGAGTCTGATAAAAAGTCATTTAGCCAGCCCCCATCGCGAACTATTGGCCACAGCCTCATATCATTGTCATAGTGTTGCCACGCTCGCCGCCAACTCGCCCATCCCCAACAGTGGTTGTAGCGTGAAAAATAGTAACTATCGGAAGTCCTTTTGCGACCATATTGAAAATTATTGCCGGCTACAACCATAATCCGCTCGTCGTCTCGATACTTATCTAATAACTCTTCGCAAAAGCGGAAAAATGTCGGTTGCGGCCAACAATCATCTTCCAGAATAATCGCCTCTTCAACTGTATTAAAAACCCAGTCCAGACCGCTGGATACGCGCTTCTTGCAGCCCATATTCGCATCAGCATAGTTTGTCAGAACTTCGCAGTCCCAATCCACGCGATCGATAATTGCACGGGTAGCAGCGCACTTTTGGGCCTCACCGATGCTCCCGGCGCGCGGACCGTCAGCAACTACTAGCAGCTTAGGGGGTTTGGCTTCGCGAATTGCCTCAAACACTTTTTCAGTCGTGTCTGGACGTTTAAAAATTAAAAAAGCAACTGGGGTTTTTATCATAACTTATCAGCCATCATGTTTTTCTGAAAATCCAAGCGTTTCAGAATCATACTGGTAGCTAGGTCTGCTAACTCGCCGATACTGGTTTCCACAGGTAAATATCGATATCGAAATGAGGCCAGCCTAGGATCAGTCTCTTGGTATAAAATATCTTGACCGAAGTTCCCCCACCGTTTTTCTGGCATCAAATCAATGGACATTCCAGCTTGGCCCGATGGAAGCAGCATATTAGAACCGTGAACGCCTATTACTATACGGCTCTCAGAGTACAGTTGGCAAGCTTCCTTTTCAGTTTTTTCATTATACCTATCTACCCGAAAATCTTCAATCCATTCAGGAAATTGAGTTTTTCTGCCTAACCCGGCGATCGCAAATTTAGCTGAAGGAACTTTCTCCCGTATGCCACTCAATAACTTTCGCACTTTCCAATTCTGTAAAAACAGGGCTCTCTCGATCAATTTAAACTTTCTCAAAAATCGAAACAGTAGCATACTACACCATAGCCGATCCTCGCGCCAGACAAAAGTTATTCTGAAGTCTTCTGTGTCAAAGTTATGTCTGGTAACTCGGGTAAATTTAGAAATATCAAACTGACTGGGATGTGAATAGGCCTCACTTAAATAAATTTTCTCAAACCGCGAGCATTCTTCCCTCACAAATTCATCAAAACTCGGATAGTAGCATCGCCCATTTTTTAGGGATATACCTACTGTCCACACTTCTGCTACTCCATCGGGAACCAACCATCTTAAAAACTTGGGCACTATAACAACTAAGCCATAATCTGGTTGCTGCTCTAGATGTCTCTGTGCGTTCAGTAGCTTTAAGAGGCTATGCCCGTATAGATAATCAATGCAGTTTAAGATAATCACCTGCTTGGACGGCTTGAAAACTTCTTTGGAAATTTCTATTTCTTCACGGTTAGGATATTGCAGAGATTTCAGGAGTTGATTTCCCAACCACTCCTTCGCCCCATCTTTACCAAACACTAACCCTTTTTCTAAATCTATCTGGCTGGGATTATTACGGCTATGACCGACTTTTAAATCGTCTATAATTTCCGTTTTGCTGCCCTGAGCATCGCAGACTGCACAAACGTGCATCCCCTGCCAGATAATGCTTTTTGGCTTGAGTATCGTTCCACTCTGCGGACAAGTTGAGTCTATCTGAATGTTCGGTTTGATTTCAATCATCGTCGTAGTAATCCTACAATTCTTACGCCAGCCCGATATAAATTAGCAGAACGGACAATCCATTTACCTACTATTTTTCAATCTTCCACGAAAAACATCTCAATCCCGTCACCATATAATAAGTTATCAATATGGCCACCGTAGCCCCCACTGCGACCGATCGAGGCATCATAAATAAATTCAACAAAATTTTAATTCTTGCCCCCATCACACTGAAATACAAAGCCCATTTTTGTTTTCCTTATATCAGGATAAATGCACTTCTTGCTACCCCAAATAACTTTCCAATTTACCCCAGGCCTATATTGACAATATAGTTCCCGATGGAGCGTACAATTTCCCATAAAGCAAGTTTACGATGGAGGGTGAACCCAGAGGAACTGCAATTGTTATCATCAGCCACAATAATAACATAACGTCAACATAAATCTGACTTTTCTTTAAGTATTCTTCATTATTCTTTACTTTTAGTTCGGTCAGCTTTGGCATGACAGATGCATTTAACAGCATCGGCACGAAATCAAATAGATGTCAACCATCAAATCAGCAAGCAAATTGCTAGGCCTAATAGCTTAACCTGAGCGTAGTCGAAGGGATCAGCACAAGTATCGGTACTCCGATTGATGGTGGGTAATTGACTTGCCAATCTTGCATTGAGCATTCTCCGCTATGTCAAAAAGCAGGCCAGTAGTCATGGGGGTGGAGCTTCAGTTCGCACACCCTCGTGGCGAGTACATCTTGGATTAGCTCGATCATAAAAAGCGATTTTGTCTGTCTTATAAACAGTTGTCTCGTTTTCGGATCAAATATGTTGGCCCCATAAGAAGCCACCATTTGTGCACAATTTTTCCATGCAGAGACTCGCCCCACCTGATCCTATATACAATCGCTGCCACATCCCCGACTTCTTTGAGAAGTCNNAACCCGGCCATCGCTGGCTGGGGTAGAAAATTATCAGGGTGCATCTACTAATATCTGCAAGTATAGCACAACTTTGTGGGGTGTCACCCCTCATGGGTGACACCAACGATAAATTTTAATGAGAATAAGTTATAGTTAAGCGGGTCAATCATTAACAAAACTTGTATTTACGATAGTTTTGTCCCTGCTAATCTAAGATCTAAGATTTAGA
>DPLL01000303.1 GCA_003542015.1 Microcoleaceae cyanobacterium UBA9251
AAACTCATCGGCGAAATTACCCATAATAGCTGCTTAATTCTCAATAGTTGGGAACCCCCCTTAGACATTCTCACATTCACTGACGATAATTCAGCAGTATGTTTATTACAATTAACTGGTTTAGGTGAAGCCGCCACAGAAATTCTTAGAGAAAAAGGTTTATTGGATGAAGAATACTGGCCAGAATTGATTGAGCTTTATCAAGGAAATCCCCTCTGGTTAAAATTAGTCGCTCAAACTATAAACAACTTATTTAACGGTAGAGTATCTCAATATTTAAGCTATCAACCAGTGTTTTTAAGTGATGAATTGACACCGATATTGCAGCAGCATTATCAGCGGTTGTCGGAAATAGAAAAACAGGCGATCGCACAACTCAGCAATGAAACTGAACCTGTTTCGCTTACCCTATTGATGGCAAAATGTCAAGGCTCGCAGGGCGAATTATTTAAAGCAATTCAATCTTTAGACAGACGGGGAATGATCGAAAAATTGAGCTGTGAAACTGAAACCGTTTTCACAATTCCACCTGTGTTAAAACAGTATGTTAAGATGGTTGGAGAATAGTCTTAAATATCTAGCTAATTGTTACAATGGCAGATACAACACAACTCCTTTCCACTCCGATTGTTCGCTACAGTTAACCAGCACCAGAAGTTCATCAATAGCCTGTCTAACTGGCATTCGATCGTTAATTATAAACAAACCTGACATTTGTTCCTGATCCCTCAACTGTTCGTAAGCCAAATCGGGCATAGTTGCTCGGTCATGGCTTAACACAATGCGATCGTTCTGAGCCGCCCAGTTGAGAATTGTTGGATCGTCAGCTTCTCGCAAACCAACATCCTGAACCCGAAGCAAATCAAGGTCTGGCTGACGCAGGAAAAGCCCTCGAACAATATCGCCATTAAAATTTTCATCGCTCAACAGCCGCAGCATAGTTAACCCTCAAGATTTTTTTGGGCTAACAAGCGCGATCGAATAACGCTGAGATCGGGTTGAATGCCTAACAAACGCTGACGGACGGACTCTGCTAACTGCTCGCGATAATTGAGATAAGCTTCTACTGTTTCTTGGTGTCGGAGATAATAGCCGATCGCACTATAGACATCGGACAATGACACTGTTGAATAACGCTGCACAATTGATTCCGGCGACGCACCATCCTGAAAAGCTCGAATCACCAATTCCAGCAAAACTCTTGAGTTTCCCACCCGAATAGCTCCTGTTGCATCTTCTCGGAAAGGAGGCGCTTCAACTTCCAAAACAAGATTCATCTATTAATATCCCCCAAAATTACCACCGTATTTTTTCGCTCCATTCTTAAGATTGTAGCTAACTTATCTCGCTTGTCTGCGAAGGCAGACTTCCTTAGGGATTTTCGATGGGGGAGGGCGGGTTTATTTGACCTGTCTGTAACCTTTAAGGCTACTCGCGAACCCTTCGACTACGCTCAGGGCATCGCCCGCCCCTACAGCTAATTGAAAATGGTGCAACATTTCAGTTACATCAGTTACATCCGTTACAAAATCCGTTGCCGAACTTCCCCCTTCCCTCAAACTACGATCGCATCGCCTGTTTTTGCTCAGCCTTCAAATCACGGTTGCTAGCAGCAGCCAACTCCGCATCCAACAAAGTTTTACCAGTCGCAGCCAAATAAACATCATCCAAACTCGGCCGAGATTGAGCAATCCCAAAAATAGGAAGTCCCGCATTTTTCAACGCTTGCTGAATCGCGATCAATGCGTCGCTTTGTGCACCCACCACCAAATTCAAAGAATTTCCTTGAGCACTGTTGATAATCACTTCTTGCACAAAAGGCAGAGATTGCATTAAAGCTTTTGCTGTTTCCGCTTCTGCGATCGGCGAAAACTCCCGAATCCGCAGAGTCACCCGATCGCCCCCAACCCGATTTTTCAACTCCAGAGGCGTGCCCTCAGCAATCACCGTACCCTTGTCAATAATCGCCACGCGATCGGCCAAAGCATCCACCTCTTCGAGATAATGACTCGTAATCAAAACCGTCGTACCTTCCTCCCGCAAGCGGCGCAGGAAATCCCAAACCACCACCCGACTTTCAATGTCGAGCCCGACAGTCGGTTCGTCCAAAACCAAAACATCAGGCTGGTGTAGCAGCCCAGCCGCCAAATCCAAGCGCTTGCGAATACCCCCGGAATAGGTGCCCGTCTGTTTATTTTCCCACTCCTCCAAACCGAGGAGTTTGACCATTTTGTCAATTTGCCCTTTAATGGTATGGCGGGGCAAATGGTAAAGCGCGGCTTGCAATTGCAGGAGTTCCCGGCCCGTCAAAACCTTATCGAGAGCAACTTCTTGGGCGACATAACCCAGTCTCTGTCTAGCAATTCTCGGCTGACTGACAGCAGAAATGCCAGACACTTCAATTCGTCCGCTGTCTGGCGATGTCAAAGTACAAAGTACCCGCAGGGTTGTGGTTTTACCAGCACCGTTGGGGCCTAGCAAACCAAATATTTCCCCCGGTTCTACCTTGAAGGAAACATCTTTAACGGCTTCTACATTGCCGTAGCGTTTCTGAAGATTTTCAACTAAAACGGCGGGAGCCATATTATTATAGGATGAACAGGTTGTTAATATTTTGACACTTCCCGGCTCAAATTGCCGAAATGTTTTGTTGGCGAATGGGAATGTCTTGTAGGATCGGGTTTTACAAACAAGAATTGCCTAAAACCAATAATCTCATATACTTCGACTACGCGGCGGTAGGCGCGTGCGTAGTCGAACCATTCCTGAGCCCTTCGACCCAACGACTGCGTTTATCCTGAGCGTAGTCGAAGGGCTCACGGCACCGCTCCGCTCAGGGAGCAATGACCTTATTCGCCTTGGCGACTGCTATAGTTG
>DPLL01000301.1 GCA_003542015.1 Microcoleaceae cyanobacterium UBA9251
ATTAGTAAGGTGCGCACTGCGCACCCTACAAACTATTAACCTATTAATTCTCTGACGCTTCCTCTGATTCCGAATCTTCGATCGACTCTTCACCCGCAGGCGGCACTAAAGCCACCGCCACGATCGAATCATCCTCATCCAACCGCTGCACCCGCACCCCCGTTGCTGTTCGGGATTGCGTAGAAATTGCACTGACAGCCTGACGGATAATAATACCTCGGTTGGTAATGATCATCAACTCGTCGCTGTCGTTAACAATCCGCAGCGCCGCTACATGATCTTTAGCCTTTTTAGACTTGAATTTAGTAGCAGTCAAGCCCTTCCCAGCTCGTCTTTGCAGGCGGAATTGAGAAACTGGAACGCGCTTCCCGTAGCCGTTGGTTGTGATTACCAAAACCGAAGGCACTTCGCTGCTAACTGTAGTAATTTCTTCGGCATCGTCGCTTTCGCTGCCTTCAATTTCCTCATTTTCCAGTTCTAATTCTTCCTCTACAATTTCCGAGTCGCCCGTTTCCAATTCAGCAATATCTGCTGCCTCAATTTCCGAGTCGCCCGTTTCTAATTGCGGAATATCTGCTGCCTCAAATTCTGAGTCGCCCGTTTCCAATTCGGCAATTTCGGCCACAATTGAACTTGGCAAAATGTCCATGCTAATCAATTCATCGCCCGATCGCAATTTCATTGATTTTACACCCCGCGTCGCCCGGCCTGTGGGGCGCAACTGTTCGTGATTGGTGCGGAAATGAATTGCCATGCCTTGCCGCGTGCCGATGATAATGCTGTCGCCAACTTTTGCTCTCCGCACCCACCGCAGTTGGTCGCCTTCTTCTAGAGAAATAGCGATTAAACCGTTAGTTCGGATATTCGCAAAAGCGGAAAGCGCAGTTTTCTTGATGTAGCCACTGCGAGTTAGCATTACCAAGTATTCCTCGGTACTGAATTCTGTTACAGACACCATAGAAGTGATTTTTTCTTCCATAGGAATCGGCAGTAGTTGTAGCACGGGCATTCCGCGCGCTGTCCGGGAACTAACCGGAATTTGATAAGCTTTTACAGAGTAAACTACGCCTCTGTCACTGAAGAACAAAACGCTGTCGTGATCGCAACAGGAAAGGAAATGTTCTACTCCGTCGTCTTCTTTCATTTTCGTGCCTGCTTTGCCGCGAGTAGCGCGACTTTGGGCCTCGAAAGTGCTGACGGGCATCCGTTTGATGTACCCTTGTTCGGTGATCAGAATGATTGCTTGTTCGTTAGCAATCAAATCTCTTTCATCGATTTCTCCTTCGGCGTGTTCGATGACTGTGCGCCGTGGAGTGGCTATTTTGTTTTTGATTTCGACAGCTTCCACTTCGGCGATTTCTAGAATCCGTTCCCGTCTTGCTAGAATATCTTCCAAGTCAGAAATTTTCGCCCGCAGTTCTTCATGTTCTTGTTGAATTTTTTGCGCTTCTAAGGCTGTCAAACGTCGCAGTTGCATTTGCAAGATGGCGTCGGATTGCTGCTCGGAAAGACCGTAGTTATCAATCAATTCTTGTTTGGCTGCTGCGGAGTCAGGAGCGCGACGAATTAGCTGAATAATGCTATCTAAGTTTTCGAGAGCTATTAACAAGCCTTGCAGGAGATGGTCGCGTTCTTCTGCTTTGCGGAGTTCGTATTGAGTCCGACGAGTAATGGTCTCAATTCGGAAGTCTAGGAAGACATTCAGGAATTGGGAGAGCGAAAGTAGTTGGGGTTCCCCATTTACTAGCGCTAACATATTGGCTCCAAAATTGGATTGGAGCGGTGTCTGTTTGTAGAGATTATTCAGAACTACGCGGGGATAGGCATCACGTTTGAGTTCGATGACAACGCGCATTCCGTCTCTGTCGCTTTCGTCGCGAATGTCGGAAATTCCCTCTAATTTTTTGTCGTTTACCAGTTCGGCAATTTTCTCAATTAACGCTGCCTTGTTTGTTTGGTAAGGCAATTCGGTGATAATAATTGCTTCTTTGTCTGGGCGGCCGACGTGTTCGATGGTTTCAATGCCGGCGACTCCCCGCATTGTAATTGAGCCGCGACCGGTGGTGTAGGCTTCCCGAATCGTGGCTTTCCCTAAAATTTGCCCGCCGGTGGGAAAGTCCGGGCCGGGGATGTATTGCATCAATTCCAGGTCGGTAATTTCTGGATTGTGAATCAGGGCTACGAAACCGTCAATTATTTCGCCTAAATTGTGTGGCGGAATGTTGGTTGCCATTCCCACAGCGATTCCCGATGAACCGTTGAGCAAAATTTGGGGAATCCTGGCTGGGAGTACCAGGGGTTCTTGCTGGGAACCGTCGAAGTTGTCGCCGAAATTAACTGTTTCGCAGTCGATGTCGCGTAGCATCGAGTCGCTAGTCAGGGCGGTGAGGCGACACTCGGTGTACCGCATGGCTGCGGCGGGGTCGTTGTCTACCGAGCCGAAATTACCGTGACCGTTGATTAGGCGTTCTCGCATGGAGAAATCTTGAGCCATCCGCACTAAGGCGTCGTAAACTGCGGTGTCTCCGTGGGGGTGATACTTGCCCAGCACCTCCCCCACTACGCGGGCGCACTTGCGGAAGGGTCGATCGGGTGTCAAGCCCAATTCGTTCATGGCGTAGAGAATGCGTCGGTGAACGGGCTTGAGACCGTCCCTAGCATCTGGTAGTGCCCGACCAACAATTACGCTCATGGCGTATTCCAAGTACGATCGGGACATCTCATTACCCAGATCCGTCGGGATGATCCGCGACTCAGGGGTGCTCATAGGTGAAAAAACTCCGTTAAAAATTTTAATTTGACCGCTATAAATCCCAAAAATACGATAAAATCGGTTTGGATTCAGTAGAGTTGCCAAATATTGCAAATTACTCTTGAATTATATCACAATTTGCCTGGGAGAGTAGGGGAAAGTAGCCAGAAAAATTAACTGACTAAACCAGGATAATTGATAATTTGGCCTGTGGTGATTTTGTCATCGGTTGGCAAAAGCTAGAAAGTTGGTTTTAGGCAGAGATCATCAGGCATTGCTAAGAAATTCTTGCGAGCATATAAAAAATAAAATGAGTGCTATAATTCTCTAATTATTCAATCGAAAATCCCAAATCGAAAATCGAAAATCGATTGACCATCTAAAATCTAAAATAGAAAATCTAAAATCTGCTGATGTTACCCGTCATCTATTCCGACGATTTCTTACTGCACAAGACTGGAATGCTTCACCCAGAGCGACCAGAACGTTTAAGTGCGATCGCCAATGCTCTCTTAGCTGCTCCCTGGGCGGCTCAAATTGAGTGGCAACTGCCCACGCCAGTAGCCCGCCGCGATCGGGAACTGTTCTGTGCTATCAAAAAAGTTCACGCCCAGAGATACATCAAGGAAGTCGAACATTTGGCAAAGGGGGGAGGTGGCTACCTCGACGGTGACACGCCGATTTCTGCCGAAAGTTACGATGTAGCGCTGCTGGCTGCGAGTGCTTGGCTGGATGGGGTCGATCGAGTTGTGGCGAATGGTGAGCAGGCTTTTGTACTGGCGAGGCCGCCGGGACACCATGCTGAGAGCGATCGGGCGATGGGATTTTGTGTGTTTTCCAACGCTGCGATCGCAGCTCATTACGCCCTCGAACACCAGGGAATTAACCGTGTCGCCATCCTCGACTGGGACGTGCACCACGGTAACGGCACTCAATCTTTGGTGGAAAACAGCCGACAAATTGCCTACTGTTCCCTGCACCAATCTCCCTGCTATCCAGGAACGGGAGATGCTGACGAGCACGGGGCTTACGACAATGTGCTGAACATTCCATTGTATCCCGGCAGTGGCATTGCGGAATACCTGAGCGCCTTTGAATCTCAAGTTATGCCGTTTTTGTCCAAGTTTGAGCCGGATTTGTTGATTGTCAGCGCCGGCTACGACGCTAATGCTGCCGATCCCCTGGCGAGTATCACCCTGGCACCCTCAGATTACGGTACTTTCACGGGATATTGCCTGCAAATCACCCGTCGCATTGTCTTTGGTTTGGAGGGGGGTTACGCGCTGAAAGATTTGGCCGAGTCGGTAGTGGCGACTATCGATCGATGTCTCAATTAGCAGCAAAATTGGCAGTGTGAAAAATGGGTTAAGACGGGATAGAGAGCTTTTGAGGCTGGTTGGGGCTTTCCTGAGATGTGCGATCGCCATCATAGCCGTTCTGAAAAACTTACCCATAGCTACCCAAATATCGACATAGCTGGACATGAGTGC
>DPLL01000126.1 GCA_003542015.1 Microcoleaceae cyanobacterium UBA9251
CCTTTTTACCGCAAGCGCAGCGGGCATCTGTTCTCGAAAATGCGGTTTTTGTCGGCGCAGTTGTCAGCTTACATAACAGATGATTTGTGGCTGAGAAATGCGAGTCATGCAAATAAGATGGCGGCTAAGTTAGCGCAAGGTTTGGCGGGTGTGGAGGGAGTGATTTTTTGTCATCCTGTCGAAGCTAATGAAATTTTTATGCAACTTCCAGAATCTGTAATTGCGGCGGTTTTAGCGGAAGGATTTCAGTTTTATCGGTGGGATAGCGAAACTGGGTGTACGGTGAGACTTGTCACGGCTTTTAATACTCAGGAAGCTGATGTTATTGCTTTGGTGGAATCTGTTAAACGCCATCAGGAATTATTTTGTAGGGGCGGGTTTTACGAATAATATCTAATTAGAACTAACAATCTAGATCAACCCGCCCTCCACAACAAATCACCCACATCAACATTAAATTTGCATCGAATGCGGAAAATGTACATTGTGATTTTTCCTTGGGTGGGGGCGGGTTTGAGAGATTGTTTGTTATTGGCAATTATTGTGGGTAAAACCCGCCCCTACGGTTTAAATATCAAACATATATGCGAGGGTTTTTCCTTGGGTGGGGGCGGGTTTGAGAGATTGTTTGTTATTGGCAATTATTGTGGGTGAAACCCGCCCCTACGGTTTAATAGATTCAGCAACGGGTTTGGCGCCATCAGCGACAAGACGCTCTGTGTTGTTTATGTTATTATCGTTAAATTAGGTTGAAAGATCGAAACCAGTCTGAAGAGGGGAAATAAGCATCGAAATTAAAAAATATGCCAAATTAGCGGGATTAATCGGAGGACAGACATGAAGCTATTTAGCAAAGGTGTCACAGCCAGTATCATTTTTGTGACATTATTTTACGGTGGCGGAGTCAGTGCCCAAATTGTGCCGGACGCGACACTGCCAAATAATTCTAATGTTATTAGAGACGGACTGCTTAATCGGATTACGGGCGGCACGGAGGCGGGAAATAACTTATTTCATAGCTTTCGTGAGTTCTCAGTAACTACGAACGGGACTGCATATTTTGAGAATAATTTGCATATTCAAAATATCTTTTCTAGGGTAACGGGAAACTCGATTTCTAATATTGATGGGTTGATTCGCGCTAACGGCAGGGCTAATTTATTTTTGCTGAATCCTAATGGGATTATTTTCGGGCCGAATGCGCGGTTGAATGTCGGCGGCTCGTTTCTGGGAACGACGGCGGAAAGTATAGTTTTTAGTGACAAAACTTCCTTTAGTGCGGCTAATCCGCAAAAGGCTCCGCTGTTAACAATTAATGTTCCCATTGGCTTGCAATTTAACAACAATCCTGGCCCGATTNNACGCAAAAAGGTGATGCAGTCACGGGATTGGTGGCGCAACCGGGAACAACTCTGGCTTTTATTGGTGGCGATATATCTTTAACTGGCGGTACTTTGTCGGCACAGGAAGGACATATAGAATTAGGCAGTGTTGGGGGGGGATTTGTCGGTCTTTCTGTTACCCCGTTGGGGTGGAATTTTGATTATTCGCAAGTGCCAAACTTTCGGGATATTCGGTTCTCGAAATTGGCGGCGGCGGATACTACTGGTGACGGGGGCGGCTTGCTGGTACTGCAAGGCCGGAACATTTCTACGATCGAGGGTTCTCAGATTTTAGTGCAGAATACGGGTACTCGATCGCCTGGTCAGCTTAATATTAATGCAAGGGAGCAAGTGACGATCGCCGGTACTGCACCGGATTTGCGAATTCGCACGACTGTTGGGGGAACAACTCTAGGAACTGGTAATGGACCGGATTTGAACATCAATGCTAGACGGTTAGTAGTTCGAGATGGCAGCACTTTGTCTGTCAATTCCTTCGGCCCTGGAACGGGAGGTAATTTGACTCTCAATGCTTCGGAATCGGTAGAAGTTAGGGGGTTTTCTCCCCTGAATCCGGCATTTTTTACTTTTGCGGGAACGCCTACTTTTGTGTCGGGAAAGGGGGGAAATGTTGTCGTCTCTACAGACAAATTGCTGATTGAGGAGGGAGGATCGCTGGTAACATTAACTTTGGGCACGGGAGGCAAAGCTGGAGACATCACTGTTAATGCGCGAGATATAGAAATCAACGGATTTGAACCTACCTTTTTTCAAGAAAGCGCGCTGACAAGTGCTTCTTTCGGACTCGGAAGTGCTGGCAATTTGACAGTTAATACCTCGACATTGACTCTCAGAAATGGAGCCTCTGTTGCTGCTAGCGCTTTAGCTTCTGGCGCTGCGGGCAGTGTTACAGTTAACGCTTCAGATACTGTAGATATCAGCGGCTTTCTGCAATTGCCCGATCGCGCGATCGGTTCTAATATATCTTCTTCTGTGGAGATTTTGTCGCTCCCGGTTCAGCAGCGATTTGGACTGCCGCCACTGCCTTCGGCTGGCGGAGCGGATGTTACAGTTAATACCAAAACACTGATAGCTAGAGATGGTGCGTTTTTGAATGTCAGAAATATCGGATCGGGAAATGCTGGGACACTGAGGGTAAATGCCGATCGAATTTTTGCTAGTAATAATGGTGGCTTGGTAGCCACAACTCGATCGGGAGAAGGTGGCAATATTGTTGTGCAAGCTGATTCTGTAGAATTGCGAAACGGCGGCCTAATTACTGCTACCGCAGAGGGGACGGGCAATGGTGGTAATTTGAATATTAATGCAGGCGCGATCGCCGTCTTAGAAAACAGCAGTATTACCGCGAATGCCGTGCGGGGAAGTGGTGGCAACATCCAAATTACCACTCAAGGGCTGTTTCAATCTCCCCAGAGCGCTATTACAGCTAGTTCCGAGCTTGGGGTTTCGGGTGCGGTGCGATTTAATACACCCGATCGCAATCCCAGCACCGAGTTAGTTAAATTGCCGGAAAATCCGATCGACGCATCGACTTTAATCGCTCAAGATCCCTGTGCTGTGGCGGACGGGAGCAGCTTTGCCGTCGTCGGACGCGGGGGACTGCCTCCGAGTCCCGATGACGCCCTCAGTAGCAGCGCAACCGTCCTAGAATGGGCTCCGCCGGAGGGCGCGTCAGGTAGTTCTCCTGCTCCGGCTGAACCGACACAAAATCCCTCACCGCAAATCCCGGAGAGACTTGTAGAGGCTACGGGTTGGGAAATTGCGGCTGATGGTAAAGTTGTTTTGACTGCCGATCGGCTTAATTCTCAATATAGTCCGCGAATAGTCGATCGCAGGTGTCGATCGCGGGTAGAAGATCGGAAGTAGAAAACTCATGTTTCATTCTTGGCGTTTCAATAGTTTCAATAGTTTCAATAGAGCCCAGCCGAATCGAAATCGTGGCTACACCATAGAACCCCGCCGAATGTAATTCGCGACTACACCATAGAACCCCGCCGAATGTAATTCGCGGCGACACAAACAAAGTCCACTCAAGCGCGGACTAAAGAGAAGAGTCTGTTAAGTTTCTATGAAAAAAATACCGATTTTTACAATTTGCATTTTGTCTGTTGCTAGCGCTTTTTATACTCCCAAAGCCCTAGCTGTTAACCCAGAAATATTTGCTCGCGCCGAACTCGGACAAAGTGCAGAGTCCAATCAATTACCGGGTTTAGAACTACAGGCTCAACAAGAATACGAAGCTGAGAGATTTGCAAGTTCGATCGAGCTTTTGCAGCGATTAGTTGTTAATTATACCGCCCAAGGTCAGAAAATCGGTCAAGCCCGGACGTTGAGAAATTTAGGACTGGTTTATTCCCAAACAGGAGAAAGGTCAAAAGCAGAAGCCGCAATTGCTGACGGTTTCAACCAATTAAAAGCTATAGAAAAGTCTACGGAACGGACAAAAATCTTAGCTCAAATTTTAGAAGTAAAAGGACAGTTGGAATTATCCGGCGGCGAATCGGAACAAGCTCTAGAAACCTGGAAACAAGCCGGCGATGCTTACCAAGAAATCGCCGATTTTACAGGAGTGACGAGAACTCAGATCGATGGCGCTCAAGCTATGCAACAATTGGGATTGTACCATCGGGCGATCGAAACTTTGACAGCAGTCGGAGCAACTCTGCAAAATCAACCGGATTCCGTACTGAAAGCGAGGGGACTTCAGAGTTTGGGCGAGTGTCTGCGGGTAGTTGGAGATTTGGAGCGATCGCAAGCAGTTTTGCAGCAAAGTTTGATTGTAGCCGAAAAAGTGCGATCGACCGAAGCATCAGCCGCCACCCTGATTAGTTTGGGCAATTTAGCCAGAGTTCGACAACAGCCAGAAACCGCCCTAGATTTTTATCAGCGCGCCCTCAAAACCTCTACTTTACCTAATACTCAAATTCAAGCATTACTCAATCAACTGAGTCTATTAACCGACCAAAAACAATGGTCGCAAGCAAAAATTTTAGCCACACAAATACAGCCTTTAATTGCCAAGATGCCGCCCAGCAGAACCGCCGTTTATGCTAAAATAAACTTAGCGCGCAACTGGCTGAAAATCGAACAGCAAAACCGAGGAAAAAGAGAAGATCGAGATCAAATTCCCAATACTTCG
>DPLL01000286.1 GCA_003542015.1 Microcoleaceae cyanobacterium UBA9251
AGAGAATGGCGAATTTATCAGCTCGAAAACTCTGAGTATTTAGAAGTATCTGTCAGCCCCACTTTTCCCATCGTGCCCAAGGAAAAGCTCTCTGAATTTTTGGCAGCAGCGCAGATAGATGAAGTAGCAGCGGAGGTGAATTTCCGCAACTGGGTGAGAGAGATGACTAAATCTAACTAGCCAATCTATTCCACATTGGTTATGGGAATTTTTTTTAACCGCAGATGAACGCAGATAAACGCAGATAAAATCCCATCCGCGTTCATCTGTGTTCATCTGCTAATATCTGCGGTTAAAAAATCTAAAATTGATCGACCCTAGTGTTATCCTAGAAAGATCATAGCTGGAAGTAAAACATATGATTTCTGTTGCGCCGATCGCACCACCGTTACTTATAGGCGAACAGCGGGTGGTGTTTAGAGATATTACTTGGCAGGATTATCAACAACTGCTCAAGATTTTTGGCGATAAACGAGCGGCCACATTGATATTCGATCGAGGGACTTTAGAAATTACCAAGCCTTTAGAAGAACATGAATTTTCGAGATGCTTAATCGAACGACTGATTCGGATTTTGGTGGTAGAGCTAGGTTTGAAGATTAAAACAATGGGTTCGACAACCCTAGATCGATCGGACCTAAATCGCGGTGCAGAACCAGATAATGCCTATTACATCCAAAATCAGCCCCTCGTAGCCGGTCGTACAGTAGATTTAGCCACAGATCCAGCACCCGATTTAGTCGTAGAAATAGACATCACCCATACTGATATTAACAAACCAGATCTCTATGCCAGTATGGGAGTACCGGAGTTTTGGCGGTACGATGGTAGAGAATGGCGCATTTATCAGCTAGAAAACTCTGAGTATTTGGAAGTATCTGTCAGCCCCACTTTTCCGATTCTCCCCAAAGAAAAGCTGTACGAATTTTTGGCCGCAGCGCAGATAGATGAAGTAGCAGCGGAGGTGAATTTCCGCAACTGGGTTAGAGAGATGGCAGTTGACAGTTGACAGTATAAGAGGAATCCAAGTTCCGTGAAGGATTTTCATGACAAGCACTCACTGAAAGGGCTGCACCTGCTTTTGAGTTGATCAGAAGTTTTGAGATATGCGATCGCATTCGAGAGTTAGAATAAAAACGATTCACTAGGAGCTGACTCAAGATGATTGCCACAAAAGAGAATTCCCCACAGCTTACCCCGGAAGAATACTTCGCCTGGGAAGAAAAGCAGCTAGAAAAGCATGAGTATATCGACGGTCAAGTCTACGCCATGAGCGGCGGCAGTGTAAATCATGGTCGCATTGCCATCCGGTTTACTGCCATGTTCGACGCTCATTTAGACAATAGAAGTTGTATCACAGGCAATTCTGACATCAAGGTTAATATTGTCGAAACAACTAACTACACCTATCCCGATGTCAGCGTCACCTGCGACGATCGCGATAAAAACACTACTGAATACATTACTTACCCCTGCCTAATCGTTGAGGTTTTGTCAAAGAGCACTGAAGCTTACGATCGCGGCGGCAAATTTAGAATGTATCGCCACAACCCTGTCTTACAAGATTATTTATTAGTCAGTTCCACCAGCATCGAAATGGATTTGTATCACAAAAATGATGCTGGTGAATGGATCATCATTAACTACAAAGAAGGTGATACCATAGAATTAAAAAGCATTAACCTTAGCTTTGCGATCGAACAAGTCTATAGTGGTCTCAACCTCACCCCAGAAATAGCAAATAACCAATAACAAATAACCAATAACAAATAACAAGGAAGAAATTAGGACAAGGCAGTGCCTTGTCCCTACAATATTATTTTGGGTAGGGAAACGGCATTGCCGTGTCCTCTATGCCATCAGGTGAGGTAGGGAAACGGCATTGCCGTGTCCTCTATGTCTGACCTCTACTCAGGCTGGAGCAATCTTGTCTAAGCAAGTTAAGTCTTTGAACGAAGAATCCTCACGCCTGATAGCCCAGGAGTGTCAAAAGAAATGCGGCAGAGTAACGCCAAAGAGCTCTATCTTAAAAGTTATACAACTTGGCTCTTGGAGGACTTGTTCGGTGTACAGCCGCTCTGACCACTTCAGCTATGTCGCAGCTATAACTATTGTCCTATCGCCCGCACTCAGCGTACTGGCAATCTCGGAGGCTCTGGCATCTGCCCCAATTATAAATCCCAGGCGCGTCCAAGAGAGCGATCGCGCCCAGACAACAGACCTCAAAACACAAGCAGACCAACTATTTCAAAAAGGTGTGGGACAGCACCGTCAAGGTTTGTTTCGAGAAGCCCTCCAGACTTTTGAACAAGTTTTGGCAATTCGCCAGCAGCTAGGGGACAAACTTGGTATCGGAGAAACCTTCAACAATATCGGTGAAGTTTACGCTGAAACGGCTTCCCAGTCTAAAGCTTTAGAAGTTTTGCGCCAAGCTTTAGTCATCCACCGAGAAATCGGCGAAGGGAGTCGCACAGCGCGCACCCTCAATCTCATCGGTTTTGTCAACCGTGTTGCAGACAACTTTCCTGAAGCGATGAAACTGCATCAAGAGGCTTTGGAACTTGCTAAAACTGCCAAGGACCAAATTGAAATTGGAGAATCTTTTCACAACATCGCGGCTGTGTACGCAGAACAGGGAAATTATGCTAAGGCGATCGAATTTTACCAGCAAGCCCGAACTATTCGCACCAAAGAGGGCGATCGACGCGATTTAGGCCGTACCCTCAATAATATGGGCGGCATCTATTACAACATCGGCGATTTCAACAAAGCGATGGAATTTTACCAGCAAGCTTTAGCCATTCGTCGTGAAATAGCAGACAGAGCGGGGGTCGGCCGCCTGCTCAATAACATGGCACTTACCTATCGCAAACTCGGCAAAGATACTCAAGCCCTGATCTATTTTCAGCAAGCAATGATTATGTTAGAAGCAATAGGTGACAAGACAAGTGTTGGACGCTTGCTTAATAATATGGGGGCGATTTATGAAGGTCTAGGTCAATCTACTAAAGCTCTGGAATCCTATGAGCGAGCTTTGAAAAACGCCCGCGATGGCGGTGACAAAGCTGGAGAAAATACAGCGATGGAGGGGATTAAGCGATTGTCTTCGGGTCAGCTTGTGCCGCAATAATGGCTGTTAGTCGGCACAACAATCAATCTATCTAAGCTATGAATATTCGGACTGAAAAGCTAGAAGATATAGAGGCAATTCGCCAAGTCAATAGGGCGGCATTCGGGCGAGAAACTGAGGCTAACTTAGTCGATAAATTGCGGGGAATTGCATCTATATTTTCATTGGTTGCTGTGCAATCCGATCGCATTGTCGGACACATTTTATTCAGTCCGGTTGCGGTGGTCGGGAACTGTTCTAGCAATTTTTCGATTCTGGGGTTGGCGCCAGTCGCGGTTCTTCCCGACTATCAACGCCAAGGTATGGGAACGCTGCTGATCCGGGAGGGATTAAAAGAGTGCGTGCGATCGGGATTTCAGGCCGTGGTTGTGCTGGGAAATCCAGATTTCTATTCGCGTTTTGGGTTCATTCCTGCTAGTAGAAAGAGCTTGGGATGTGAATATGATGTGCCCGATGAGGCTTTTATGGTTTTGGAGTTAGAAAGTGGAGCTTTGCAGGATTGCAGCGGCATGGTGAAGTATCGATCGGAATTTAGGATTTTTGATGAAAATTACTAATCTATCTAAAATCATAAATCTCAAATCTCAATTAAACGCCCCCTTTTCCCTTCTCCACCTTTGCACCGTGCAGAGCAAAAATCGGAGTCAGAGCCGATTTGCCCTTGAGAGAAACCGCTCCCAAAGCCTCACAATTGAATTCTAGGGCGATCGACTCAAACACCCTTTCAGTCATCAAAATTTGGTTTTCCCCCGCCTTGCTCATCAATCTAGCCGCCGTATTCACCGTATCTCCCAAGACATTAAACTCCCGTCGCCCGCGCGGTTCCCCAACCTCAGCAGCAAACACCGGCCCCAAGGACAGCCCAATTTGACAAAATATCTTAACTTCCTTACTGCCGATCGTCAGCCGGGCCAAACCTGCAATAATTTCTCGAATCGCAATCGCAGCAGTAGCCGCACGACAAGCATCATCAGCGTGAACATCTGGTACGCCAAAATAAATCAGCATATCCGAACCGTCCAAGTGAGCCGTTACTTTCTGCAACACGCCCCCTTTAGCCGACACCACAGCATCAATCAGCGCGAAAACGCCAGAACAGCCGAGTACCAGGCTGGCTTCTTCGGCGGGCGTTGCTTTGTCCACCGACTCCGGTAAACCAATCAAATTGACAAACATCACCGTCGGGAGCGGAAAATCCGGCGGAATCCGTCGCTTGTCAGCATTTTCTACCAGCAGCGTCAGAATCGGTTTGGGAATATAACTAGCAAGGGGTTCAACCCGCTTCAAAGATTCTTCGATCTCCCTCACTAAGCCCTCAATGGTGCGATCGAGCAATACCGAACTCGGCATCCGCCGCCTAGTCAGAGTGATCTCATACTCTCCCAGTTGAGCATCAGTAAAATCGTCCGTCACCAACAAATAACCCGGTTTCCCAGGTTCAAAGCGAAATTGCTCTCCCAAGCCAGAACTAGCTGTTTCAGTCAAACATACCCTTCCCACAGTCCCAGAGCCCTCAGCTTGCTTAGCTTGCTGCACAGCATTCCCCAGCAGCACATGAGCCATCCGCAGGGGCGTGCCGATGTCAGCACTAATGTAGCGGCCGCAGTGGATCCCCACTCGCATTCTCAAAGACAAAACCTCTTTAGCCGTTGGAATGTTGGCAAATTCTGCCATTGCTCGCTGCATCCGCAAACCGGCCCTAACTGCCAGGGCGGTATCCTGTTGGTGTTTACCAGCCAGGAATTGTACCAGCATGGCATCTCCTGTAAACTCCAGCAAATCTCCGCCCGACTTGCTGACAATTGCAATCATTGAGGCAAAATAGTCGTTGATGACCCCCAGCAGGGTTTCAGCTCCCTTGCGCCCCTCGGCCGCGTTCGCCTCCAACAGCGACGTAAACCCAGCCAAATCCGTGAACAGTAGCGTGCCTTCTTGCCACTGGTAGCGCACTTCGCCCGGTTGGGGCGGTGATTCGGAAACTAACCTCGGCACGTAATCCTGGAGGATGTAGCGGAGGGTTCGCAGATGCTCGAACACGCCGATCAGTGTCGCCGGCGACGGCTCTACCCACGCAGCAGCGTACAGTTCAGCCGGAAGGAGCTCGCGCAGTCGCAGTTCGATCGCAGCCAAGGGAGGATTGTAGGTTAATCTATTAATTTCCACCTGGTCTATTGTTAAAAAATAAGGTAAGTTCGATCGATCTAGCGGCGACACCAGCAGCTAGACCTATACAATTATGATCAGTTTCCAGTGACAGAATATCAGTCAAGCCCCAAACCCAGGATAGAAACTTCCGAGAGTCTCAGGTTGCTCGCTCCCGATTTGATCCGAGTAGCTCGATCGGTCTATGGTCTATATATCAAAGTTAATTCCGATCTGATAAAGCGTCCAGTAGGTGTAGTTGTCAGTCCAGGAAGCGATCGAGGCCAGCTAATTTTTGCTGCGCCACCCATTTTGTTGCCCGGTGAACGTTTTGTTAGTTTTGAAGAGATTGAATCGCAAATGTATTAGTCAGTAGTCATTAGTCAGTAGTCATTAGTCAGTAGTCATTAGTCAGTAGTCATTAGTCAGTAGTCATTAGTCATTAGTCATTAGTTATTAGTTAGTAGTCATTAGTTATTAGT
>DPLL01000188.1:0-1236 GCA_003542015.1 Microcoleaceae cyanobacterium UBA9251
GGGGTTAAGTTAGTCGATCTATACAAACAATGCGCCATGATGGCGAAAGAGTTTGAATGGGCGGGTAAGCGTAACTCAACGGCACGTCAAGCCTCGGCGGAACGTGCCATTTTTGCTATCCAGCGTTTTTTTGCTAATTGCCAAGCCAAAAAAACAGGGAAAAAAGGATACCCGCAGTTTAAGAAACATACTCGTTCCGTAGAGTACAAACAATCCGGTTGGGCGCTTTCTAACGACAAAAGATGTTTGACGTTTAAAGACGGCTTCGTTGCTGGAAAGTTCAAGTTAATCGGTAGTCGAGATTTGCACTTTTATGCACCTGGTGAAATTAAGCGAATCAGGATAGTTCGTCGTGCCGACGGCTATTACGCTCAGTTTTGTATAAATGTAGAACGGACAGAGGCATCTATTACTACTGGGAAAGCTATTGGAATAGATGTAGGTTTAAACCATTTCTACACCGATAGTACCGGGGCAACAGTTCCAAATCCTCGACATCTCCGTAAAAGTGAAAAAGCTTTAAAGCGAATACAGAAACGAGTTTCTCGGAAAAAGAAAGGTTCTAGTAATCGCAAAAAAGCTATCAACAGGTTGGGAAGGAAACACTTGAAAGTCAGTAGGCAGCGTAAAGACTTCGCCATAAAGACGGCGCCCGGCGTAGTAAAATCTAGCGATTTTGTAGCCTACGAAAACCGCCCGGTGCGGAATATGGTGAAAAACCATAAGCTTGCTAAATCAATCAGTGATGCAGCTTGGTCACAGACTTGATCATTATTTGCAATATTTTGGAAAAGTGTACGGTAAAACAGTAATTGCTGTTGCTCCTCAGTACACTTCTCAAGATTGTTCAACCTGTGGTAATATTGTCAAGAAATCGCTATCAACTAGAACTCATGTTTGCAGTTGTGGCACGGTATTAGATCGTGACCATAACGCAGCTCTGAATATTCTGGCAAAAGGATTGAAAGCCCGTGCAGGAATTAATTTAAGTTTAAATACGGTGGGGCACACCGAAATTAACGCTTGGGGACAGAACGACCTCTACTCGTTGGTGGTAGCATCAACCAGCAAATCGACTGACTGAACCAAGAATCAAGAGTGCCTTCAGGCCGAGGAGTGTCAATTATCTTAACATAGTTAGGTTTTTCCTCGCCGACTTACTGAGATTTTTATTTTCTGTTAAAAAAAGCTAAGTTTTGGGTTGAATGTGCCTCTATTTGTTGGATAATATAAACA
>DPLL01000188.1:1311-29900 GCA_003542015.1 Microcoleaceae cyanobacterium UBA9251
AAGAACTTACGCAACCATAGATGGCAACGAAGCGGTCGCTTATGTCGCCTACCGCCTGAATGAAGTGATCGCAATTTATCCGATCACACCTTCATCGCCGATGGCCGAGTGGTCCGATGCCTGGACNNTGTTATTGATGATCCCCAATATGTACAAGATTGCTGGGGAACTTACGCCGACGGTATTTCATATTGCAGCGCGATCGCTGGCGGCCCAAGGGCTCTCAATTTTTGGGGATCACAGTGATGTCACTTCTGCCCGCAGTACCGGTTTTGCGATGTTGTGTTCGGCTTCAGTGCAGGAAGCCCACGATTTTGCCTTAATTTCCACCGCTGCTACCCTGCGATCGCGCATTCCTTTCTTACATTTCTTTGACGGTTTCCGCACCTCCCACGAAGTGCAGAAAGTGGAAATGCTGACAGAAGATGATATGCGATCGCTCGTTCCCGATGAACTCGTATTCGCCCACCGATCGCGATCGCTTTCCCCCGATCGCCCAGTATTGCGCGGTACGGCTCAAAATCCTGACGTTTATTTCCAAGCCAGAGAAACCGTTAATTCCTATTATACTGCCTGCCTAGATATCACTGAACAAGTGATGAATGAATTTGCTCAATTAACAGGAAGGCAATACAAACTCTACGAATATTACGGCGATCCCACAGCAGAAAAAATCGTCATTCTCATGGGTTCCGGTTGCGAATCAGTCCATGAAACCGTAGATTATCTCAATGCCAAAGGTGAAAAATTAGGCGTTGTTAAAGTGCGAATGTATCGCCCATTCGACGGTAAACGACTGATGGCAGCCATACCCGAAACAGTAAAATCCATCGCCGTTTTAGACCGTACAAAAGAACCAGGAGCCGGCGGTGAACCCCTTTATTTAGACGTAATTACTGCCCTAGTAGAACAAGAACGCACCACCATTAAAGTAGTAGGAGGACGTTACGGCTTATCATCTAAAGAATTCACCCCATCAATGATTAAAGCCGTCTTTGATAACCTCAGCGCAGCCAAACCCAAGAATCATTTTACAATAGGAATCAACGACGACGTTACCCACACCAGCCTAGATTATGACCGAGAATTTAACATCGAATCTGATAGCGTAGTTCGAGCTATTTTCTACGGATTAGGCGCTGATGGTACGGTAGGAGCCAACAAAAACTCCATCAAAATTATCGGGGAAGAAACTGATAATTACGCTCAAGGTTACTTCGTCTATGATTCTAAAAAATCCGGTTCCGTCACCGTTTCTCACCTGCGCTTCGGTTCCCAGCCAATTCGTTCTATTTATCTAATAGAAAGAGCGAATTTTGTCGCCTGTCATCAATGGGGATTTCTGGAACAATTCGATATGCTGAAAGAGATTGTTCCCGGTGGCACATTCCTAGTAAATAGCATCTATGGCCCCGATGATGTTTGGATTCGCCTACCGCTGTCAGTACAAGAGACAATTATTCAGAAAAAACTGAAATTTTACGTCTCCGATGCGAACAAAGTTGCCCGTGAAGCAGGTATGGCCGGACGCATAAATACAGTCATGCAAGCCTGCTTTTTTGCCCTTTCTGGAGTCTTACCGCGATCAGAAGCGATCGCCCAAATTAAAAAGGCAATTACCAAGAGTTACGGCAAAAAAGGCCCAGAAATTGTCAAGATGAACATGGACGCTGTAGATCGTTCATTGGAATATCTTTTTGAAGTAAAAGTTCCCGATACTGCCAACAGTGAAATTACCTTGCGTTCGCCCGTTCCTGATACCGCTCCAGCCTTTGTGCGCGAAGTTTTAGGGGCAATGATTGGCAAGTGCGGCGACAATTTGCCCGTCAGTGCAATGCCAGTAGATGGTACTTATCCCACAGGCACTTCTCAATGGGAAAAACGCAATATTGCCACAGAAATTCCCGTTTGGGATACCGATGTTTGCGTGCAGTGCGGTAAATGTGTAATGGTTTGTCCTCACAGCGTCATTCGCTCCAAAGTTTACGAACCAGAACAGTTAGCAAATGCCCCAGAAACATTCAAGAGTAAAGATGCTAAAGATCACGATTGGCAGGGCTTAAAATTCACCATTCAAGTTGCTCCTGAAGACTGTACTGGTTGCGGACTCTGTGTAGATGTTTGCCCCGCTAAAAACAAAAGCCAGCCTAAATTAAAGGCAATTAATATGGCAGAACAATTGCCATTGCGGGAACCTGAACGGGAAAACTGGGATTTCTTTCTCGGTTTGCCAAATCCAGATCGGCGGGAATTAAAACTGAATAAAATCAGTCAACAGCAAATGCAAGAACCGCTGTTTGAATTCTCTGGAGCTTGTGGAGCTTGCGGCGAAACGCCTTATCTCAAATTAGTTAGTCAACTATTTGGCGATCGCATGGTAGTTGCTAATGCTACCGGTTGTTCTTCAATTTATGGTGGCAATTTACCCACCACACCTTGGACAACCAACAGCGAAGGACGCGGCCCCGCTTGGTCAAATTCCCTCTTTGAAGATAACGCCGAATTTGGGTTAGGTTTCCGAGTTTCCATTGACAAGCAAACTCAATTTGCTACTGAATTATTGCAAAAACTGGGCGGCGACATTGGCGACAATTTAGTGCAAGATATCCTGTCATCTGAACAGAAAAATGAGGCGGATATTTGGGAACAACGGGAGCGAGTAGTTCAACTCAAACAAAAACTGCAAGAGATTGATTCTACTACCGCCAAACAGTTACTAAGCTTAGCTGATTTCCTAGTGAAAAAAAGCGTATGGATTATCGGCGGCGACGGTTGGGCCTATGACATTGGTTACGGCGGTTTGGATCATGTAATTGCTGGTGGTCGCAATGTAAATATCCTAGTTTTGGATACCGAAGTTTACTCAAATACTGGCGGTCAAATGTCAAAAGCAACGCCGCGAGGAGCCGTTGCCAAATTTGCTGCTGGTGGCAAACCTGCTGCTAAGAAAGACTTAGGATTAATTGCTATGACTTACGGCAATGTTTACGTTGCTAGTGTCGCAATGGGAGCAAGGGATGAACATACTTTGCGAGTGTTTTTAGAGGCAGAAGCTTACGATGGACCCTCTTTAATCATTGCTTATTCCCATTGTATTGCTCACGGGATTAATATGGCTGGTGGGATGCAGCAGCAGAAAGCGGCGGTGGAATCAGGCGCAAAATTGCTTTACCGTTACAATCCCGATCGCACTCACCAGGGCGAAAATCCTCTGCAATTAGATTCAAAATCGCCAAAAATTCCGCTCGAACAATATATGTATGCGGAAAACCGTTTCAAGATGCTAAAAGCCAGCAAACCAGAAGATGCACGGCGGTTATTAGCAGAAGCTCAAGAAGATGTGAATTCCCGCTGGGCCATGTATCAATATCTCGCCCAACGTCCCTTATCTAATGGACATCAAGACAATAGTAATGCGACCAATCCAAGCCAGAAAATTCAAAATTTAGGCGGACAAAAAGGATAGTAATGATATGTGAATCGGCAGATAAATTTTTAAGTATTATCTGCCGATCTACATTGAAATTTTAGCGCATTTTATTGAAGTAGGACTTCTACCAAATCCGGTGAAATCGGAATGATTAAACCGCGAAGACACCAAGAGCGCGAAGGAAGAAATGCATCTTCTTCTTTCTCTTCTTTCTCTTCTTTCTCTTTCTTCGCGTCCGCGTGCCTCGCGGTTCATTTAATCTTACGACCTATTAGTTATCATTCTGATACAACCGGATTTGATACGCAAAGAAACCGGGTTTCTCTGAAAAATCGTTGGTTTCTCAACTAGATATCTCCGAATAAACCCGGTTTCTAGCCTCGATATGTGTAAGTCCTGTGAAGACAAAGCTCACAAAAATCAAAGGAGAAATGAAATGAATTTGACTACTAATTATCTAGGTTTAGAGCTACGTTCCCCCTTAATTCCCTCCGCCTCCGCACCTTTAACCGAAAATATTGACAATCTTAAACGCATGGAAGATGCGGGTGCTGGTGCTGTTGTGCTGCATTCATTATTTGAGGAACAAATTCGACAAGAACGTTTTGAATTGCAACATCACCTCACCTATGGTACTGATAGCTTTGCCGAATCTCTTACCTATTTTCCTGAACCAGAGACATTTCATGTTGGCACTCAAGAGTATCTAAATCATATCTCTAACGCTAAAGATATGGTGGATATTCCAATTATTGCCAGTCTTAACGGTTCCACAGTTGGTGGCTGGGTTAAGTACGCCAAAGAAATCGAATTAGCTGGGGCTGATGCACTGGAATTAAATGTGTATTATGTGCCGACAAATATGGAAATGAGCGGCGCACAAGTTGAGCAGAATTATATTGATATTCTGCGAGCAGTCAAGTCAGAAATCAGAATTCCCATCGCCATTAAGCTGAGTCCTTTCTTTAGTAATATGGCAAATATGGCGAAGCAGTTAACGGAAGCGGGAGCTAATGCTCTCGTTTTGTTTAACCGATTTTACCAGCCGGATATTAATATCGAAGAGTTAGAAGTGCAGCCGAATGTGTTGTTAAGTACGCCTCAAGCCATGCGTTTACCTTTGCGCTGGATTGCGATTTTGTATGGTCGCCTTGATGTTGATTTTGCTGCTACTAGCGGGATTCACAAAGGTCAAGATGCGATTAAAATGCTGATGGTTGGTGCTAATGCTACGATGCTTTGTTCAGTGTTATTGCGGCATGGAATTGAGCATATTAGCGTCATTGAAAAAGAGATGATTCATTGGATGGAAGAACACGAATATGAGTCTGTAAAACAGATGCAGGGTTCGATGTCGCAGCTTAATTGTCCTGATGAATCAGCCTTTGAACGAGCACAGTATATGAAGGCTGTCAATTCGTATAAACCGGAGCGAATCTTAGTTTAAGCAAGTTTCAAAACTATTCGTAACGCCGCCGTCTCGGCGGTGACTTTACCGAGCAAGGGTGGCGGCGTTACTGAACAAGCCTGCGTAATATCAATTCCGGTTGCACCGTCAGGTGATGTTGACTGTTGACTGTTGACTGTTGACTGTTGACTGTTGACTGTTGGCTGTTGATGGTTTGAACAATACCGATGCAACCGGAAACGATATAAGTCCTCAAAAAATAATTACAATTGCATTGACTCAAATTACACTTATAGAGTATAATTTTATTTGGTGTATCAACCATTACCAAGGATCGAAATATGTCATAATTCCTAGATTTTCTCTGGCATCAATTTGCTTAGGTCGCCTTCGGAGAATTCAAACCAGGTAAATTTGAAGAAGCCCAGCAACTTGATCTGAAGGCTGTTTCCACCTAGGCTCATGGTTTTAAAGGAGCGGATCTATTGCAATTACCGGAGACAGAGCAAGGAATTAGGTCATCTAAAAAAAACAATATCCAATCTTAAATTGTAGTGGCGGGTTTAGTTACGGTTTATAGTAGGATCGAGTTTACTGCTGCAAAACCCACCTACCCATGTTATATTTATTTGTACCCACTTACTTTGAAGAAATTGTCAAGATCTATGACAAGGACTAATTTTTCCGATCGTATTGGCATATTCTGGTTATGGACGATCGTTTTTTAGCCTCGTAGCGAAGGAAAGTTGTGAAGGGCAAAATATGGCGATCGCCACAGTCGTGGAGTATTCNNGACGAATGGCTATTTGAACTGGTGAAGTATGCCGAGATTGTGCATAGCCCGATCGCCGACATCAAAGAATATCCTGAGAATGTCGATGTTTGTCTGGTGGAAGGGGCGATCGCCAATGAAGAGAATCTGGAATTAATTCATAAAATCCGCGATCGGACCAAATTTCTAATTTCCTTTGGCGACTGTGCTGTGACAGCAAATGTGCCTGGGATGCGGAATATGATGGGCCGGGATAATGCCGATATGGTGCTACGGCGCAGCTATCTAGAATTAGGAGATATCACGCCTCAATTACCAAATGCCCCCGGTATTGTTCCCGAATTATTAGAGCGCGTTTTCCCTGTTCACGAAGTTGTCAAGGTCGATCTGTTTTTACCAGGTTGTCCACCTTCAGCCGATCGGATCAAAGCAGCGATCGCGCCATTGCTTGAAGGGAAAATGCCTCTAATGGAAGGTCGAGACATGATCAAATTTGGATAAAAGGCAGGAGATTTTTATGACAAAAACAATTGTAATCGATCCAGTCACGCGCATTGAAGGTCATGCCAAAATCTCAATCTTTCTGGATGATCTTGGCGAAGTCTCAGACGCGCATTTTCATGTAGTGGAATATCGCGGCTTTGAGAAATTTTGCGAAAATCGTCCCATGTGGGAAATGGCAGGGATCACATCGCGGATTTGTGGCATCTGTCCCGTTAGTCATTTACTTGCATCAGCCAAAACAGGCGATAAACTGCTGGCTGTAAAAATTCCGCCGGCGGGGGAAAAACTGCGCCGCTTGATGAATCTTGCCCAAATCACTCAATCTCACGCGCTTTCTTTTTTCCATTTAAGTTCTCCTGATTTTCTCCTCGGCTGGGATACCAATCCTGCAATCCGCAATGTATTTGGATTGATGTCTGCTAATCCCGAACTAGCAAGAGGAGGAATTCGTCTGCGTCAGTTTGGACAGGAAATTATTGAAATATTGGGCGCGAAGAAAATCCATACCGCTTGGGCTGTCCCCGGTGGTGTGCGATCGCCCCTCAGCGAAGAAGGTAGAGCATGGATTCGCGATCGTCTCCCTGAATCCCTTGCTACGATTGAAAATGCCCTGACTCTGTTTAAGAATTTATTAACTGAATTAAAAACAGAAGTCGATGTATTTGGCAATTTTCCCTCGCTGTTTATGAGCTTAGTTGGCAAAAATGGCGAATGGGAACATTACGGTGGACATATTCGCTTTACTGATAGTCAGGGACAGATTGTCGCTGATAATCTGAGCGAAGATGACTATCAACAATACATCGGCGAAGCGGTTGAGCCTTGGTCATATTTAAAGTTTCCCTATTACAAACCGCTTGGTTATCCCGATGGCATCTATCGCGTGGGCCCCTTAGCACGCTTGAATGTTTGTACCCATATCGGTACGCCCAAAGCCGATCGCGAACTCCAAGAATTTCGCGATCGCGCAGGTGGTGTGGCCCTTTCTTCGTTCTTCTATCATTACGCTCGTTTAGTTGAGATTTTGGCAGCGATCGAGAAGATTGCCGAACTGATTGATGATCCTGATATCACATCACCGCATACTCGCGCCAAGGCAGGGATCAACTGTCTAGAAGGTATTGGCGTAAGCGAAGCGCCTCGCGGTACATTGTTTCATCATTACAATGTCGATGAGAATGGGATGATTAAAAAGGTGAATTTAATCATTGCAACGGGACACAATAACCTCGCGATGAACAAAACCGTTACTCAAATTGCCAAACATTACATTCACAATGGTGATGTTTCTGAAGGCTTACTCAACCGAGTAGAGGCTGGTATTCGCAATTTCGATCCTTGTCTAAGTTGCTCCACCCATGCTTTCGGAAAAATGCCTTTGCTAATAGAGTTACTTGGTTCTGATGGTAAATTGCTTCAGCAATTAAACCGATGCTAATTATAGCGATCGCCTTCATGCTGAGGAAAAATTAAAACCCACAAAGCTAGGGGCAATTTATGAATTGCCTCTAGCTTTCTCTACTAGCAAATGCGTGGTAATTGCTCACCACTTAGCATACTCAAAATGCGGGTAAGGCCGATTTTACCGCGCAGGGATACTAGAGATTTAGCCCGATCGACAACTCGCCCGATCGCTTTCATCTGTCCACCAGCTTCAGGAAAATTACTGGCGATCGCGATCGCTTTCTCCACCTCAGATTCAGGGACAAATGCCACAAATCTCCCTTCGTTTGCTACATAGAGCGGATCGAGTCCCAAAATCTCACAGACAGCCCGCACATCCTCCCGTACAGCGATCGCCGTCTCTTCCACCATCATGTGCAAATTTGTGTCACTAGCCAGTTCATTTAGCGCCGTGGCTAGCCCACCGCGAGTCAAATCACGCATAGCATGAATCTCCACACCGCCTTCTAGCAAAGCCATGACGAGTTCTGCTAATGCTAAACAATCACTCTGAATCTCTGACTCAAATTCTAAACCTTCCCGCGCCGCCATAATCGCGATTCCGTGACGACCAATATCACCATTTAAAAGAATTACATCACCCTCACAGATAGATTGTGGTAAGATTTCTAAGTTGGTGGCGATCGCCCCAATTCCTGCCGTATTAATAAAGATGCCATCGCCCTTACCGCGATCGACAACTTTCGTATCACCTGTCACAATTTGCACCCCTGCAATCTCGGCAGCTTTACGCATCGACTGGACGATTTGCCAAAGGGTATCCATCGCCAGTCCCTCCTCCAAAATAAAGCCAGCACTGAGATAAAGTGGTCGTGCTCCCATCATTGCCAGATCGTTAACGGTTCCATTAACTGCTAAACTGCCAATATCACCACCAGCAAAAAAGAGCGGTTTTACTACATAGGAATCTGTCGTAAATGCTAGTTTTGATTGCTGTGGAAGCAGAGAAAAGATGGCGGCATCTTGTTGGGCGCGATCGCCCATCGCAAAGGCGGGCGCAAATATTTCCGCAATCAATTGATGCGTCAATCTACCGCCGCCGCCATGTGCTAAGATAATCTGCGGATATTGTTGGAGAGCGATCGGGCAGGAGCGGATCTTTTCTAGCGACATAATTTTTGCCAATGCGTCCAAATAATCACCATTGCCATCGGATCAAGGCGACAAACTTTCAACCTGATCTAGAATGGCATATTAATAANNTTGAAGGTTAAAGCTATGTATGCAGAATGGCAAGGCTTTACAGGCGGCAGTTGGACAAAGGAAGTCAATGTAAGGGACTTCATTCAAAAGAATTACACACCCTATGAAGGGAATTCTGAGTTTCTCGCTGAACCAACTACAAGGACTAAAAAGCTTTGGCATGAAGTCTTGGAACTGATGAAACTAGAACGCGAAAAGGGGATATTGGATGTTGACACTAAAGTGCCATCATCAATTGTAGCCCATGACGCTGGATATATCGATCGCGAACTAGAAAAAATTGTCGGTTTGCAGACAGATAAACCTCTGAAACGTGCCATCATGCCCAACGGCGGCATTCGCGTTGTCGCCGCTGGTTTGAAAGCCTATGGCTATCAACTCGATCCCCAAACCGAAGAAGTTTTCACGGCTTATCGCAAAACCCATAATGACGGGGTGTTTGATGTCTATACCCGTGAAATGCGAATGGCAAGACGCTCTGGCATTATCACAGGTTTACCCGATGCCTACGGGCGCGGACGGATTATTGGTGATTATCGCCGTGTCGCTCTCTATGGAGTCGATCGCCTGATTGATGACAAAAAAACTCAGCAAGAATCCCTCGAACTGGACATGATGGACGAGGCAACAATTCGTCTGCGTGAAGAGTTATCCGAACAGATTCGGGCTTTGTTTGAACTCAAGCAAATGGCAGCGAAGTACGGCTTTGATATTGGTCGTCCTGCGGTCAACTCGCAAGAAGCGGTGCAGTGGCTCTATTTTGGCTATCTAGGCGCTGTCAAAGAGCAGAATGGGGCGGCGATGTCCCTCGGTCGGGTATCGACCTTTTTGGATGTATATTTTGAGCGTGATTTACGCAATGGGGCGATCGCCGAAGTCGATTTGCAAGAACTGATCGATCATTTCGTGATGAAGCTCCGCATGGTACGCTTTTTGCGAACCCCTGATTACAATAATCTGTTCTCAGGCGATCCGACATGGGTAACGGAAGCGATCGGTGGTATGAGCGCCGATGGTAGAACTTTGGTAACAAAAACCAGTTATCGATTCTTGCACACACTCTCCAACCTCGGTGCAGCACCAGAACCAAACCTGACGGTATTATGGTCTGAACATTTACCAGAAAGCTTCAAACAATTCTGTGCCAAGATTTCCAATGACACCAGTTCGATTCAGTACGAAAACGATGATTTGATGCGCCAGACTTATGGCGATGATTATGCGATCGCCTGTTGCGTATCAGCCATGCGAATCGGCAAACAGATGCAGTTTTTTGGCGCAAGGGTGAATCTTGCGAAAACCCTGCTCTATGCGATTAATGGCGGCAAAGATGAAAAATCTGGCGACCAAATCGCGCCTCTATTCGCACCAATCACTGCTGAAGGATATCTGGAATACAACGAAGTAAATGCACGCTTGCAGCAAATGATGGCATGGCTAGCAAAAGCCTACATCAATACGCTCAACGTCATTCACTATATGCACGACAAGTATTGCTACGAGCGGATCGAAATGGCTCTGCACGATCGCGATGTCTATCGGACGATGGCTTGTGGGATTGCAGGCTTGTCAGTGGTTACTGACTCGCTTTCAGCGATTAAATATGCCAAAGTCAAGGTGATTCGCAACGAGCAAGGCTTGGCTGTGGATTATCAGGTCGAAGGTGATTATCCCAAGTACGGCAACAATGACGATCTCGTTGATAGTATTGCGATCGACTTAGTGCAACATTTCATGAATGAGATCCGTAAGCACAAAACCTATCGCGACGCAGTACCAACGCAATCGGTGCTCACGATTACTTCTAATGTAGTCTACGGCAAGAAAACAGGCTGCACTCCCGATGGACGCAAAGCTGGCGAACCTTTTGCTCCCGGTGCGAACCCAATGCACGGACGAGATACTTGTGGGGCGATCGCTTCCCTGGCCTCTGTGGCAAAATTGCCCTATAGTGACTGTCAAGATGGTATCTCGAACACCTTCTCAATTCTGCCTACGGCTTTGGGAAGATTGGAAAGCGATCGCACCAATAATCTAGTTGGTTTGCTCGATGGCTATTTCCACGATGGCGGTCATCATATCAATGTCAACGCCCTCGATCGCACCACTTTACTCGATGCGATGGAACATCCTGAAAACTATCCTCAATTGACAATTCGCGTGTCGGGCTATGCAGTAAATTTCATCAAGCTCACCCGCGAACAGCAATTGGATGTAATTAAACGGACTTTCCACGAACGTGTCTAGAATCGGGCTGACGCATAAATAGCAAAGAAACCGGGTTTTTCACACCAGTTAAATACTCAAAGCCAGTATTTACCTAAAAAACCCGGTTTCTCAAGGCTAAAAAGCAGCTATTAAGGAACTAAAAGCGAAATTAATGTCTGGAATTGGACGCATTCATTCGATCGAAACCTTTGGTACTGTTGACGGGCCAGGAATTCGCTTTATTGTCTTCACTCAGGGTTGTCCCTTACGTTGTCTCTATTGTCATAATCCTGATTGTCGCAATGCCCATGATGGCAAAGAAGTGACTGTTGACTATCTGATCGATCAGATTCAAAAATGTAAATCCTACCTTCGTAAAGGCGGCGTGACTGTCAGCGGTGGCGAACCCTTGATGCAACCGGAATTTACGAGAGAAATATTCGATCGCTGTCATCAACTAGGCTTACATACCGCCCTTGATACCTCTGGCTATTGTGCTTTAGAAGTTGCAAAACCAGTTCTAGACATGACCGATTTAGTGCTACTAGACATCAAATCTTACATTCCCGAACTCTATTACAAAGTGACCAATGTTTCCATTGAGCCAACTTTGGCAATGGCAAAATACCTCAGCGAAATTGGCAAGCCTGTATGGATTCGGTTGGTCTTAGTTCCCCATCTCACCGATCATATTGACAACATCCATCAACTAGCAGATTTTATCGCTACACTCAAAAATGTCGAGAGATTGGAAGTTCTACCATTTCATAAAATGGGGGAATATAAATGGGAACAATTAGGACTGCCCTATGCCCTCAAAGACACACCACCAGCCTCTCCTGAACTCGTGCAGCAAACTGTTGATATATTTCGCGATCGCGGGATCAAGTCGGTTGGTGCGATCGCGCTATAAAGCATGAGGAGATTTCTCAAAACAGCCAAGTAAAGCAGCTAGTGTCCTAAATTTAATCAGGCTGTCAAAAAGTGATTCAATTTTAGCTAGGCCAACAGGAATCCCCACACTATACCTAAAGAAGGTTAGTGTAGGATGAAGGCACTGGCTCCGAGGATTCCACCCGTGGTCGATGAGCCCTTCGGAAGCATTCAGGGTAAACTCCGTCGCACCGTTCATCATCTCATCAGCATAGCTTTGAGCAGTGAACTGGTGGATGACTATCCGAACCCAAGGACTGCGTTGATCCGCTCGCGAAGCCTTACACCCTCGAAGTTTCGAAGTGTTCGAATACCCACGCACCATCGAAGGGCGATCGGGCATCGCAAATTCCTTGTTATCATACGATCAGTGGGGTCCGACCAGTTCCTCACTTGAAAACGCCATAGAGGGAAACAATGGTCGTACCAGCCCAGGAAGTTCAAGGGTATTCTTCACAGGCTGAGACACCCAAACCAGAACCCTTGCGATTGGTGTGGGAGCGTCACATATTGAACTTTAGATTGTTAAAAAATTATGGATTCCACTTCTGTCAAGGTAAAAGGTAAAGCCACCGGAGTTACCGCAACAGCGCATCCCAGCGGCGATAAGCGCTTCAAAGTTCTAGATGTAACTATGAAGCGCCATCGGTATCAGCAAGATGCGCTGATTGAAATTCTCCACAAGGCTCAAGAATTATTCGGCTATCTCGAAGACGATCTCTTACTTTACGTGGCCCACAGCTTAAAACTGCCACAAAGCAAAGTTTATGGGGTAGCAACTTTCTACCATTTATTCTCACTAAAACCCAAGGGAGTTCATACTTGCGTGGTATGTACGGGAACCGCTTGTTATGTAAAAGGTGCCCAAACTTTGTTAGCAACCGTAGAAAAGTTTGCTAATATTCACGCAGGTGAAACAACACCAGATAACCAACTTTCCTTAACCACAGCCCGTTGTATTGGGGCCTGTGGGATTGCACCGGCGGTCGTGTTTGATGGTAAAGTGGCGAGTCAGGTGACACCAGAGGCGGCGTGCGATCGCATTAAAGATTGGATTAGCTAATGGCTAAACCAGGGTTATTAACAGTTAACATTTAACAGTTAACTGTTAAATGTTAACATTTACCAAATTATGGAGAGCCAAATATGGAGTTAACTGAACTGCTAGAGATTGGAGAAAAAGAGCGCAAACAACAGAAAAATATTCGCGTTCATTGTTGCACCTCAACGGGTTGTCAAGCTGCTAACTCGCTCTTGGTAAAAAAAGAGATGGAACAGGCGGTAGTAGCCAATGGATTGAGCGATCGCGTGCAAGTTGTTGGAGTCGGTTGCATGGGATTTTGTGGTATGGGGCCAATCGTAGAAATCGAGCCTCAAGATACACTTTACGAAAAAGTTACCCCAGAACAAGCTCCCTCAATTATTGAAGCCTTAAATGGTGGCGAAACCACAGCTTTAAAAGGCGATCCCAATCATCCATTTTTTGCCAAACAATTGAAAATTGTCCGGGAAAATAGCGGCAAAATTGACCCGGAAAAAATCGAAGAATATATCGCAAATGGTGGCTATCAAGCGCTTTATCATGCTCTCCATGAAATGACCCCCGCTGAAGTAGTTCAAGAAATCACCAAATCGGGATTACGGGGACGAGGTGGTGCAGGTTTTCCCACAGGTTTAAAGTGGGCAACTGTGGCAAAAATGCCAACCGGACAAAAGTATGTAATTTGTAATGGTGACGAAGGCGATCCGGGGGCATTTATGGATCGTAGCGTATTAGAAAGCGATCCCCATAGAGTGTTAGAAGGAATGGCAATTGCCGGTTATGCTATCGGGGCAAATCAAGGCTATCTTTATGTTCGGGCTGAATATCCTTTAGCCATTCACCGCTTAGAAATTGCCATCAAACAAGGTAAGAAGCTAGGCCTTTTAGGTTCTCAAGTCTTTGGTTCCTCCTTCGATTTTCGCATTGATATCCGCGTCGGTGCCGGGGCCTTTGTCTGCGGTGAAGAAACGGCTTTAATTTCCTCCGTTGAAGGCGGGCGCGGCAATCCCCGTCCTCGTCCACCTTACCCCGCCCAATCTGGTTTGTGGGGGAATCCAACGCTAATTAATAACGTGGAAACCTTAGCAAATATCGCGCCAATTATTGATCGAGGCGCCGACTGGTTTGCGAGTATTGGGACAGAGAAAAGTAAAGGCACAAAAATATTTTCTTTGACCGGAAAAATCCGCAACAATGGTTTAATTGAAGTGCCGATGGGCATTAGTTTGCGGGAGATAGTTGAAAACATGGGTGGCGGTGTTCCCGGAGGTAGTGTAAAGGCTGTACAAACCGGTGGGCCTTCTGGGGGTTGTATTCCGGCGACGGCGTTAGATACTCCTGTGGATTATGAGTCTTTAGCGAAGCTGGGATCGATAATGGGTTCTGGGGGAATGGTAGTTTTAGATCAGGATAGTAGCATGGTCGAAATTGCCCAATTTTATATGGATTTTTGCCGGGGCGAAACCTGTGGAAAGTGCATTCCCTGTCGTGCGGGGACTGTGCAAATGTATCAAGCTTTAACTAAGATTTTAAATCGGCAAGCAACGATGGATGATTTAGAACAGTTAGATCAACTTTGTGAAATGGTAAAAGCTACAAGTTTATGCGGTTTGGGACAATCAGCACCCAATCCAGTATTAAGCACATTGCGCTATTTCCGGCATGAATATCTGGAATTAATTAGTCATTAGTCATCGATAATTGGTAATTAGTGGGGACTAATTACCAATGACTAATCACCATTTAATTTCTGAAATTCTTTGAATTCGTGTTACGATCACTGCTCACAAAAAACTCTAGAGAATTGAAAATGAAAGTCACGAATGTTGATGAATTGGAATTGTTGATTCAAAGGGTTAAAGCGGCGCAAACTGAATTTGCCACCTATACTCAAGAGCAAGTCGATCGCATCTTTAAACAAGCTGCTCTCGCTGCTAGTGCTGCCCGTATTCCCTTAGCCAAGGCGGCGGTGAAAGAATCTGGGATGGGCGTGATCGAAGATAAAGCAATCAAAAATCATTTTGCTTCAGAAATGATTTACAACAAATACAAGAATGACAAAACTTGTGGCGTAATTGAATCAGACAAACATTTTGGCTATGAGCGCATTGCCGAACCCGTCGGACTCCTAGCGGGTATCGTACCTGTCACCAATCCCACTTCGACCACCATTTTCAAGTCTTTGATTGCTTTAAAAACGAGAAATGGGATCATTTTCTCACCCCATCCACGCGCTAAAAACTGCACGATCGCCGCGGCAAAAATTGTGCTTGATGCCGCCGTGGCTGCGGGGGCGCCACCAAATATAATTGGCTGGATTGATGAACCAACCGTGCCACTTTCCCAAGCTTTGATGCAAAATCCAAATATCAAGCTGATTTTGGCAACAGGTGGGCCAGGGATGGTCAAAGCCGCCTACTCTTCAGGACATCCTTCCCTCGGTGTCGGCGCAGGTAACACTCCCGCGATCATTGATGAAACCGCGCATATTCAAATGGCGGTGAGTTCGATCATTTTGAGTAAAACCTTTGACAATGGCACGATTTGCGCTTCAGAACAATCAGTGATTGTGGTAGATGCAGTTTATGAAACTGTCAGAGAGGAATTTATCAAGCGCGGTGCTTATTTCCTCAATTCTGAAGAACGTGACCAAGTACGAAAGGTGATTTTAACCGATGGACGCTTGAATGCTGAAATCGTTGGACAGTCGGTGATCGAAATCGCAGAAGTTGCTGGTTTTGAAGTGCCAGAAAATACCAGAGTTTTGATTGGAGAAGTAGAAACGATCGCCAAAGATGAACCCTTTGCTTATGAGAAACTTTCGCCGATTCTGGCCATGTACCGCGCTCAGGATTTTAATGATGCCGTAGAAAAGGCTGAATCATTAATATTTTTCGGTGGTCATGGACATACTTCGGTGCTTTACACGGATCCAAACAATCAGAAGCATATTCATTATTTTGAAACCAAAGTCGAAACTTCGCGGGTGCTGATTAATACACCATCTTCTCAAGGGGCGATCGGCGATCTTTACAATTTTCGACTCGATCCCTCACTAACACTTGGTTGTGGTAGCTGGGGCGATAATTCCATTTCGGCAAATGTGACACCCCATCATCTGCTGAATATCAAAACCGTCGCCTCACGTCGCGAGAATATGCTATGGTTTCGCATCCCACCAAAGATTTACTTCAAATCGGGCTGTTTACCTGTGGCGCTGCGGGATCTAGCCGGCAAAAAACGCGCTCTGATTATCACCGATCGCCCTTTATTTGAACTCGGTTTGATCAAAGAAGTCACTGATAGTTTGGAAGAAATCGGCATCGCCCACTATACCTTTTATGATGTCGAACCCGATCCTTCCTTAGCCACAGTTAACAAAGGTTTGGAAATCTGCAATAGCTTCCATCCCGATGTAATTATTGCCTTTGGTGGTGGATCGCCGATGGATGCCGCCAAGGTGATGTGGTTGATGTACGAACATCCTGAGATTGAGTTTGAAGGATTGGCGATGCGATTTATGGATATTCGCAAGCGTGTCTATGAGCTTCCACCCTTGGGCGGAAAAGCAATCATGGTATCAATTCCCACCACATCGGGAACTGGTTCAGAAGTTACACCTTTTGCGGTGGTGAAAGATGAGAAATCTGGCATCAAATATCCCCTGGCTGATTATGCTTTGACTCCGAATATTGCGATCGTCGATCCAGAATTGACGCTGAATATTCCCAAAAAACTCACTGCTTATGGTGGAATTGATGCACTGACTCATGCCCTCGAAGCTTACGTTTCGGTACTAGCTTCTGAATATACCAATGGATTAGCACTAGAAGCAATTCGTCTGTTGTTCAAATATCTGCCCAGTGCTTACAAAAATGGTGCTAACGACCCTAAAGCACGGGAAAAAGTCCATTATGCCGCCACGATCGCCGGCATGGCATTTGCTAACGCTTTCCTAGGAATTTGTCATTCCATCGCCCACCAGTTAGGCGGCACTTGTCACATTCCGCATGGTTTAGCAAACGCGCTGATGATTTCCCATGTGATTCGTTACAATGCAACAGATGTTCCGTTTAAGCAAGCGATTTTCTCGCAGAACAAATATCCCAATAGTAAGTGGCGCTATGCGCGGATTGCTGACTATCTAAATTTGGGTGGTGAGAATGAAGAGGAAAAAGTGGTGAAGTTGATTGAGGCTGTGGAAGATCTAAAACGTCAAGTTGATATTCCTGACACAATTCAAGAGGTACTCTCAGCCCAAGGTGTCAGCGATGACTTTTTCTTGGCGCGTGTCGAAGAAATGGCAGATCAGGCTTTTGACGATCAATGCACAGGCGCAAATCCTCGCTATCCTCTGATTGAAGATCTCAAGCAGTTGATGATGCAAGCCTATTCTCATACAGCACTTGGCATTCTAACTAAAACTAAATAGTTTTTGTAAAAGGGTGTTCGAGAATTAGAGATAGTGCCGTAATATCAAGTCCGTTAGCAACAGACTTGATATTACGGGATGGGATCACACCTAATCCAATATAGTAAGAGTTAAAAAATGTTAAGAAACCAGAGATTATGTAGATCAGCTAATTAATTGATGTATAATGTAGTCAATCAATTTTTAAATCCTGGATAATTATCATGGTACAAAATACAAAATTTCAAGCCTATGCATCTTTAAAGGTAGGCGAAAAACTCCAACAATGGGAATACGAACCAGCCCCTTTATCTCGCAATGATGTGGAGGTTGAGGTTACTCACAATGGGTTGTGTCACACCGATATTCACATGAGGGATAACGACTGGAATGTGAGTAAATTTCCCCTTGTAGCAGGTCATGAAGTAGTCGGAAATGTTACCCAACTTGGGGAAGAAGTTACTGGTTTGCAAATCGGCGATCGCGTCGGTTTTGGGTGGATTCGTAATTCTTGTCGAGTCTGTGACGCTTGTTTACGGGGAGAAGAAAACGTTTGTCGCCAAGGCTATACAGGATTAATTGTGGGGAATCATGGCGGCTTTGCGAACAAATTACGAGTTTCCGCTGATTTTGCCTACAAAATACCTGATGGTTTAGATTCTGCCAGTGCAGCCCCCCTATTATGTGCTGGAATTACGGTTTATAGCCCCTTACGCACCTATATCAAATATCCGGGGGCAAAAGTGGGAGTGGTGGGGATTGGAGGATTAGGACATCTGGCGATTAAATTTGCCCGTGCAATGGGAGCAGAAGTTACTGCTTTTTCCACATCTCCTGATAAAGAAGCTGAAGCTAAAGAATTTGGGGCGCATCATTTCTGTAATTGGAAAAATGCCGAACAAATCAAAGAAGCAAGTGCTACGCAAGATCTACTTTTAAGTACAGTTTCCTCGGAAATTGATTGGGAGCAAGCCTTTGGTTTATTAGCAAAGAACGGAGTTTTATGCTTGGCGGGGCTTCCTGTTTCTATCCTGAATATTCCCTTACTTTCTTTAGTATTTGATCAAAAAGCGATCGCAGGTAGTGTAGTTGGTGGACGGCGTTTTATGAAAGAAATGCTGGAATTTGCCGCCCTTCACCAAATTAAACCGATGATTGAAACGATGCCGATTTCGCAGATTAATGAAGCAATGGATAAAGTAGTAGCAAATAAAGCTCGTTATCGAATTGTTTTAGTTTAATCATTAGGGTGCGTGTTATTGAAATATCACGCACCTTATTCCTTCAGAAACAGGAGTTATATCAATTCCGGTTGCACCGTCAGGTGATTGTTGACGGTTGACGGTTGACAGTTAACGGTTGACGGTTAACAGTTAACAGTTAACAGTTAACAGTTAACAGTTAACAGTTAACAGTTAACAGTTAACAGTTAACAGTATCTTACGTTTAATTAGGTGGATTTACCTAAAAGTTGTTGAATAGTGGTTGCCAATTGCTTCAGCTTAACTGGCTTAGTCATATAATCATTAGCACCAGCTTCTAAGCAACGATCGCGATCGCCCGTCATAGCCAAAGCAGTCAAAGCAACAATCGGCACATCGACCAAGTTTGGATGGCGGCGAATCTGCTGCATAGCTTCTATTCCATCCATCCCAGGCATTTGGATATCCATCAAAATCAAATCAGGCTGCTGATTTATTGCCATATCAATAGCTTCTTGACCATTTTTAGCCTGCATAATCCGATAGCCCTTAGCTCCCAGGTAGCTAGAAACCGTACTGATATTGGCTTCATTATCTTCTGCTAAGAGGATCAGGGGCAGCTCGACAACAACAGGTTGAGGAATGACTTCAGATATAGCGATCTCTTCCAGACTTTGAACTGGATCGGGAGATAGAGATAAAGTTAGGTTTGGCTGGTTTTTTGTGAGGCACAGATAAGGCAACCGGACAGTAAAACAGCTACCTTTTCCCATTTCGCTATGAAGGCTGATATCCCCTCCATGTAGTTCGACAATTTGCCTCACCAGCGCCAGTCCCAACCCTGTACCTTCGTATTGACGGTTGAGTTTACTGTCCACCTGCACAAAGGGGCGAAAGATTTTGCTCTGATCGTTAGAATCAATGCCAATGCCTGTATCAATCACAGAAATACAGAGATAATACCTGTTTTCCAAAGGACAGGATTCTAAATTTGAGTAAAGCTGAGACATCTGCTGTGGCTTAGTCAAAAGTATCTGTTCTGCTAAGTTTATTTCTATCTGTTCATAGTACACTTTTATGCTTACTTGCCCTCCGGCGAGGGTAAATTTAACCGCATTAGTCAACAGGTTGATCAACACCTGTCGGATGCGGCGTTCATCTAGAAACATTTCTCTCAGATCTGGCGGTAAGATCAAATTTAGTTTAATCTTTTTTTTGAAGGCCTGTGATTTAACAAAGTCCAAACTGGATTGGCAAAGATGCGCGACTGAAATTGAGGTGCAATCTAGTAATATCTGTCCAGCTTCAATTTTGGCCACATCCAGAATATCATTGATCAACGACAGCAAATGAGAACCACTCCGCTCAATGGTTTGCAAGGCTTTAATTTGTCGCTCATTCACCACGCCAAAGACGCCTTCTTGTAGCCCTTCAGTCATGCCTAGAATGGCATTTAAGGGAGTGCGAAGTTCGTGACTCATACTAGCGAGAAACTCGTCCTTAAGACGGGTGGCACGGGTGAGTTCCTCATTGGTTGTTTCCAATTCAACTTCATATTGTTTGCGATCGGCAATATCTGTAATCGTACCAATCGCCCTGACAGATGTACCATGCTTATTTTTTACCACTTGCCCCCGCGATAAAAACCAATGGGTCGTACCATCCGCCTTGAGGAGACGATGTTCGCAAGAAAACTCAGAAGTTTTTTCTTCTAAATGGGCTTGTAATGCTTGTAAAAACAGGGGGCGATCGTCAATATAAATATAATTTACCCAGGTCTTAAGATGAAAATTATTGCTGAATTCAAAATTTTCATAACTCAGCCACTCTTGAATACCTCGATCTAAAATAAATATATTGGTTTTCAGATCCAAATCCCACACCCATACTTTGGCCGCACGGGTGGCTAATTCATAGCGTTGGGCAACCTGGGCATATTTACGCTCAACTATTTCTAGTTCCATTTGCTTGTAGGCTTTTAACTCTCGAAAAACCGCTGCAAATGTGGCCCCTAAAAAACTAATTTCATTGTTAGGCAAGGTAGGCAAATAAAACACATCTTGACCTTCACTCTGGATAATGGCTAGATTAATTTTATCTAAGGGAGATAACACTAATCGCCGAATTAGCCAACTCATAAATACTAGAATTAGCAAGGCACTGACTGCCATCGTCAGAATAGAAGATAAGGCACTTTGCAATGCGTCTTGCTCCATTTTTTGCAGATCCATGACGGCGATCGCTACTCCTCGGTGTTTCGTATCCGCCGTAGAACCAACCCCTACTTGATTGAATAAAGTGCTACTAAAGGGCAGCATTTGCACCACAACAGTTTTTCCCTGCAAAACCGTGCGGATATTCTTGTCTATCCCCTGCTCAGAAACCTGTTCCCAGGTTAAGGCCAGAGTTGGGTGAAGTTTGGCATAGTGGCGGTCCTCGATCGAATTTAGGGCAAATTCATTGCTATGGGCCAGCAAAATTCCTTGAGGATCGACAATGGAAACTTCTATTACTGCCGGCAACGTAGCATAGTTTTGAACAATGCGTTCTAAAAGAAGCATTTCTTTAATTTCAATCAATCCTTCAGAAGCAAATTCAAGCCCATAGGTAATGCTCTCTGCTCGTTGTTGTATTTGTTCCTCCAGATTGTGCCGCAGGGAAGCAGAAGTAATCGACAATGTGGCGATACTAATCACAATTAAAGATAAGGCAAACCCCCCCAGCAATTGCTGAAATAGTTTGCGTTTATGAAATCGTGTTGCCTTTTTCATTGCTGCCAATTTTTAGTAGCTTTGACGATTGGTTGAGCGTTAATTTCTACATAATCGCGAATGAGCCGCCCGTGCCGAGGATCTGCTAATAACAATTGTCTAGTCTGTTGCGAGGCTGATTGTAACCGGCCACCTTCAAACATTCGGCGATTCATTTCCAAGTCACCTTTTTTCAATCCTGCGTAATCTTTTGCAAATATTTCCACTGTTGTTCCAAGTTGTTTTGCGACAGAAGCAAAAACTTCCTGCGGCTTGGTTTCTAGATCTTTCATTATATCAAACCAAGTTTCAATAAACCGGAGCAATTCATCTTGTTTAGTCGTGGTAATACTCGAACGAGTTGCTAATCCATCAATCACCACACTATCCACATCCGCAGTGGTATAGATGACCTTTCTACCTTCTGCTTTAGCGGTATTTGATAAGAGCGGTTCCCAGAGTACAGAAGCATTAACTTGGCCTTGCTTCAGCAAGGCGGCTCCCCGTTCATTGATTGCATCCACAATTTCTATCTCATTTGGTTGAAGTTGATTCGCCTTGAGCGCTTCCAACAAAACTAAGTGAGGAACAGTACCGAGCTTGACACTGACTTTTTTACCTTTTAAATCTTTAACCGAGGTGATTTGAGACTCAGCCACAATGCCATCAGAACCAGTAGAAATATCGGCAACCATAATATAAACAGGCGCCTCCTGACTAGGATCGACCTGAATAACTTCAGCCAAGGGAACAAAACTGGCATCTTGTGCGCCCCGCATGGTAGCCCGGATATTGTCTTGCTGATTGGTAAAGCGGACAAATTCTACCTCTAAACCATGTTTGCGAAATAGCCCTGTTGCTTGGGCATATAAAGCCACTTGATAACCGGGCCAAGTATTCAGCCCCACCTTAAATGGTTTCAAGGCTCCTGTACCGAAACTACAACCCTTGATGAAGATTGCCATCAAGAAAGGCAAAAAAATTAAGGTTAAGAAAGTTAATTGCTTAGATTTCATAATTTATGAGTTTGCTTTTTTCAAGGTTAAAAACTGCTGAATGATAGACGCCAACTGTTTGAGCTTAACTGGCTTAGTCATATAATCATTAGCTCCTGCTTCTAAACAACGATCGCGATCGCCCGTCATAGCCAAAGCAGTTAGAGCAACGATCGGCACATCGACTAAGTTTGGATCGCGACGAATCTGCTCCATAGCTTCTATTCCATCCATCCCAGGCATTTGAATGTCCATCAGAATCATATTGGGTTTTTCGGACTGAGCTAGGGCGATCGCCTCCCGTCCGTTTTTTGCCAAAAGAATGCGATAGCCCTTAGCTCTCAGATAGCTCGAAACCGTACTGATATTAGCTTCGTTATCTTCTGCGAGCAAAATCAAAGGAGATGCTTCCGGTTCGGGCTGGCTGGGTTCAATGGAAGATAGACACTGGGATTCCAACTCAGGAGAAGAAGGAGCACCAGCAGCGCAGGGAAGGTCGATCGCGAAACAACTTCCTACCCCCACTTCGCTAGTAAGCAACACCCGCCCGCCGTGGAGTTCTACAATACGTTTCACCAGAGCAAGCCCCAGGCCAGTGCCTGTATATTGACGATTCAGGGCACTATCAATTTGGATAAAAGGCTGAAACAGTTTATTGATATCCTCTGGATCAATACCAATACCCGTATCAATCACAGAAATTCGGAGTATGTCCTGAACCAAAGACCGGGGTGGAGAATCCACAAAATCCGGGTCGCGCCGGCGTTGTTGACGGCTAACTTCCAGAGTGACACGTCCGCCGGCGGTTGTGAACTTGACAGCGTTGTTGAGCAAATTAATCAAAACTTGGCGGATGCGCCGTTCGTCTACCAATAGGTCAGGCAGATTAGGTGGCTGCTTAACAACAAGCTGAATGCGTTTTTGCATAGCTTGTTGTTTGATAAATGCCAAACTAGATTGACAGAGATGGTTGACGGAAACTAAAGAGCAATCCAGTTCCATTTGACCTGACTCAATCTTCGCAACATCCAAAATATCGTTGATTAACTCCAGCAAATGAGAACCACTCCGCTCAATGGTTTGCAAAGCTTTAATTTGTGGTTCATTGACAACACCAAAAACACCCTCCTGTAGCCCCTCAGTCATACCCAAAATCGCATTGAGGGGGGTGCGGAGTTCGTGGCTCATATTCGCGAGAAACTCATCCTTGAGACGAGTAGCGCGGATTAACTCCTGGTTAGTTTGTTGCAGTTGAGACTCGTATTGCTTGCGATCGCTAATATCGCGGCAGACACAAATCAATAATCCATCCTCCGTGAGCGTCAGAGATAGTTCTTCGGCAAAGGTAGAACCGTCTTTGCGGGTGGCGATCGCCTCTCCCAGCCAAGCCCGATCGCGCCACAGCACCGGAAAGACTTCCCGCTCAAGCCGTTCCAACTCCTCAGTCGAATACAAAAGTTTCCAAGATTTGCCCAACAGTTCGATGGTTCCACCCCGCTCATCGGTTCGACTCCGCTCATCGGTTCGACTCCGCTCACTGGTTCGACTCCGCTCACCCACCGTCGGGCCATCATAACCAAACAATCGCAAATGAGCTTGATTCACATAGAGGTAGTTGTCTCCTTGGATAATCGCAATACCATCGATCGCCGCTTCAATAGCCGCTAGTTGTCGTTTCAAAGCCGATTCAGCTCGTTTGAGATCACTAATATCTGCAAAATAGCCAACAATTTCCGTAGGAGTACCTTGTTCATCTCGCACCAGGCGCAATTCATCTCGCATCCAAATGTAGTGACCATTGTGATGCAAAAAACGGTACTCATGCTGATGATTATTGTGTTCAAAAAGAGCAGATAGATCCGCAAAAACTCTCCCAGCATCCTCCGGGTGAATATGATTAGCCCAAAAGTCAGAGATTGACAAAAACTCCTCCGCCTTATAGCCCAAAATAGCCTCAATATTTTTGCTGATAAAAGTTGCTCCATAATCGCCATAAGGCTTGCAGCTATAGATCATGGCGGGACTGGAGATCAGCAAAAACTCAAGGCGCTCCTTCAAATGGCGATTTTCTCGCTCCGTCTGTTGGCGATCGGTAATGTCTTGAATCAGGGCGAGTATATAGATCAGTCCATCATCACTCGATAGGACAGAGGTGGAAATAGAGACAGTGCGTTTCTGTCCATCTTGACGCTGGATTTCCCTTTCCTGGGCGCTCTGATTTTCCCCTCCTATTCCTCCCTGCTGGGCGATCGCCTGTTTTTGAGCCAGTGGATCGGGGTACAAACTTTGATACCAACCCAGGCGGTTGATTTGTTCTAGGGTGTAGCCAGTAATCGCTTGCATTTGCTGATTCCAAACCGTGAAGCCCAGAAAAGGAAACTCCTCAACTTGATGGAAAACACACAGCCCTTCGGCCATATTTTCCACAATTTGTTGACGAAAAGTATTTTCATGCTGGAGTGTTGCTTCAGCCAATTTGCGATCAGTAATATCGAAGCGAATGGCTAGATACTGAAAAGGTACTCCTTGTTCGTCTAGAAAGGGGACGATGGTGCTAGCAACCCAGTACGGGCTACCGTCTTTTTTCTGATTGCAAATTTCGCCACGCCAAACCTGACCTCCCGAAATGGTGCGCCACAAGTCCTGGAAAAAGCTGGGCGGATGGTAGCCAGATTTGACAATGCGATGGGTTTGGCCGATGAGTTGATTGCGGGAGTAGCCAGAGACTACACAGAAGCGATCGTTGACGTAAGTCATTACTCCTTTGGGGTCGGTGATGACTACAATGGCTGACTGATCCAAAGCCTGTTTAAAAGCTGATAACTCTTGTATTAACTGCTGTCGTTCGAGTTCAGCTTGTTTCCGATCGCTAATATCAAAATTAACCCCAATCATGCTCTGGGGATTACCTTGGGCATCTCGCACAACGACACCATAGGCTTTAATAAAATGGATGCTGCCATCGGGATGTATAACCCGAAACTCAGTATTATATTCTGCCTCTCCGTCTATAGCTTGCTGAAGCAACCTTTCAGTATAAGTGCGGTCTTCGGGATGGAGCCGGTTTGCCCAAATGTCGTATGCCAGACGGGAATCAGTGGTTGGTGAGCGCGAAGCGTCGCCCTGATCCCTTCGGCTTCGCTCAGGATAAACGCAGTCGTTGGGTCGAACCATTTGTTTTGTGACACCATAAAGCTCGTACATCCGCTCGTCCCAAACGATGAGGTTCTGTACGTCCCATTCCCAACAGCCGATCGCCCCAGATTTGAGAGACAAAGCGAGACGTTCTGATACTTTCTGTAGTTCCGATTCTGCACGTTTGCGATCGCTGATATCTTTCGCGATGCCCAAAAAACCGATAACTTGCTGATTGACATCCTTGAGGGCGGTGACGGATAGCGACACGGGAAATCTAACACCGTTTTTGCAGATATAAGTCCACTCAGTTTCGCTGATTAGTCCCTGACGTGCCTTAGCAACAAAAACTTCAAAACCGGGTGTAATTTCTTGCCCCAGTTCAGCAGAAAGTATTGCAGCTTGTTCAATTATTTCGTTTGCATCGTGGATGAGTGCAGGGGTGCTTTTACCGATGACTTCTTGAGCATTGTAGCCTAGCATTTTTTCGGCTGCGGCATTAAAGGTTTGGATGATGCCGGTTGGGTCAGCGGAGATGATGGAGTAGTCGGCACCATTGAGGATGGCGCGTTGCAAGTTGTTGACTTGCCAAAGTTCTTGGGTGCGTTCTGCGACTTTTGCTTCTAGTTCTTGGTTGAGTTGCTGGAGTTTTTGTTCAGCTTGTTTGCGATCGCTAATATCTGTAACTGTTCCCACATAGCCGACTACTTGCCCCTGGGCATTGAGTTCAGCAACAGACTGCCCATATACCCACGTCACCGTACCATCGGGACGTTGAAAGCGATATTCCAGCCCAAAGGGGCCTTGGTCTTGGATGAATTGCTGCCATTGGGCGATGACCCAATCGCGATCGTCCGGGTGCATTCCTTGTTGCCATCCTTGTCCTATAGCAGCTTCTGGTGTGAGTCCGCTGATTAGACAGTAGCGATCGTTGATATAGGTGCATAGCCCATCGGCATCGGTGCGAAAAATCCCCACTGGAGCAGCAGCAGCAAGGGTAGCATAGCGGTGTTCGCTCTCGATTAAAGTCGCTTCGATTCGCTGTCGTTTGGCTAGTTCGTCCTGCAATTTTTGGTGAGTGGTGGCTTGCCGAAGGGCGATCGCTACTTGCAGAGAAACTTGCTGTAAAAGTTCGATTTCATCGGTTGTCCAAGGGTGCGGTTTTTCTCGATAACTGGTGAGCATTAACCCCCACAGTTGTTCCTCAATCACGATCGGCACCATCAGCTTAGCCCGAATATCAAACCCCACTAACATTTCCTGATGGCACAGCGTCATTGCTTCGCCGTAGATGTCATTGACGATGCGAATTCTCCCCTGGCGATAGGGTTCAAGCCATTCTGGGCTAATGCAAGGATCGTGGGCTTCGCTATGGAGCACCGATCGCCCGGTACCGGTTATTGCTTCTGCGATGACGGTGCCGCTAAAGTCAGGCCGAAATTGGTAAACGATGACCCGATCGCACCCCAGAAGTGAGTGTATTGACTGCACGGTGGTGTGGAGAATGTCGGATAAATTTAGAGATGAGCGAATCTGCTCGGCTATGGTATTCAGCAGTTGTTCTCGGTCCACTTTTGCTTTGAGGATGATCGTGCGCTGTGCTACTTGTTGTTCCAGTTCAATGGTGCGATTTTCCAGCAAAGCAGCTTTTTCAGCTTCTAGGCGTACTACTTTTTGTTCTAAAACTTCCGCCAATTTGTACAGTTCGAGGGGGTTGAGGGTTTGCAGCGAACTGGTCTGGGTGATGATGCCTAATAGTTCTCCGTGTTCTCCTGTTACAGCTAACTGACGGATTGATTGTTGTTCCATGATTTGCTGCACTGTCCAGAGTGATTCTTCCGGTTTGACCTGAAAAACTGGTGTGCTCATTGCTGCTTCAACCGGACAGGTTTCTAGGTTCAGGCCCAGGGCTTGAAATTGCACAATATCCCGCTCGGTAACAATCCCGACTGGTATTTGTAAGGTTGGTGTGAGGATTTTGGCCGGTTGCACAATCATTACAGAACTGACGCGGTGTTCTGCCATAAGTTGGGCGATCGCCAGTAGAGAACTATCTGGCGCTGCACAAATCACTTCGCGGGTCATCACTTCAGACACCAGTCGCAACCGCAACAGGTCTACAGGGCGGGTGTTTGGCTTGTCTTTCATAAGTCCCTAGGTCTCCTATTGTCTAGATTGTTAACTGTTAACGGTTAACGGTTAACNNACGGTTAACGGTTAACGGTTAACCGTTAACGGTCAAGGGGTTGCTGCTGGGCACTCAGCCACACCACGTCTCGCTCGGTGAGTACACTACGCGCTCGTTTTCTACTAGCACGCAGCTTGACCGCGCTTCTAGGTGGAGGCGGTAACAGAGCGTAGTCGAAGTGTCGTCTCGTTGACTATCTGCTGTTTTAGTGGTGTTGGTGAGCGATGGTTCGACCCTTCGACTACGCGAGCGGGCGATGGTTGGTGAGCGTAGTCGAACCACGCTTCGCACGCGCCTACCATCGCACGCCGCTCATTTGGGCGATCGCCTCGATCACTGTCGTATCGGGCGAAACCACCAAGGGTTCTCGGATGATCGCAGCCTTGAGTTGTTCTACTGAGGTGAAAATTGTAGTACGAATGAACATGAGTTTATCAAAAATACATAAAGCGAAAAGCCCCGTCCCTTTAGGGCCCGGATGAAAGCGAATTGGGACTCAAGTCCCATTCAAATTTTCCCGATGATTTTTGAATATATTAACATTAGCCAACCAAAGTTATGCACGGAACACAAAAAGATGTTTGGAAACCCCGACAAAATAACGCGATGATTTTTTACCAAACTCCTGAATTGGTCAAATAAACTTGACAAATTCGGCACTTACGAAAGTCATCAAAAATTCTTGACTGACGGCGGCGGTTCGAGTTACCCCAAGCTAGATCCATATACTATATTTACTGACGGTTCGCTCTTCCATGAAATGAGTTAGGGAAATTGGGCGACTGTCAGGTAATATCAATTCCGGTTGCACCGTCAGGTGATTGTTGACGGTTGACGGTTGACTGTTGACGGTTGACTGTTGACGGTTAACAGTTAACAGTTAACAGTTAACAGTTGACGGTTGACGGTTGACTGTTAACTCGAATTTACTATTCCGATGAAGA
>DPLL01000025.1 GCA_003542015.1 Microcoleaceae cyanobacterium UBA9251
GATGGGGATGGGGATGGGGATGGAGAAGAAGGAGTCGCAGAAGAGGGAGTTGGGGAAGAGGAACTAGGAGACAAGGGAGTTGGAGAAGGAGTCGATGAAGGAGTGGATTGTTCTGATTTTTTGAGGTTGACAAAAGCGTCGTAGCGGGTGGTACGATCGCCAATTACTGAAGCTGTAACGCCGATGGATCGCATGGCGTCTATCCAGATTTTTTGACTGGGGGGAAATTCCGGCAAAGCTAAGTTTTTCGGGTTGAATGCAGTCTCTATGTCGATGAAGAAATTGCCGTTGTGGGGCTTAAGTTGCGATCGCACTGTTTTTTGGAACAGTTCGCTGCTTAAAAGCGGACTTTTCGGTGCGGGAACGATCGCATCTAATACAGGTGCTCCTACTGTTAAAAACGCTACATCTTTCATCCAGCCACGAGTAACTGTTATTCCTCCAAAGCGCGATGTCCATTTAATCGCGGGTTGGCCGCCGGCTTGAATTTCCTCGACTCTAAACCCTTTAGTTCTCATGATGTCATCAAGCTGTTTGAGGGATTTGTCGGCAGCGCGACGGTTGTTTGTTTCTACCATAAACACAAATCCAGCAGCAAATTTGTCTTTGGGATTCAGCGCGGGGGCTGGTATTAAAGATAAAGAAAATTCCCCAGCCATCCAGTTGATTAAGTCTTTGTCTAAATCCAAGCCTGTGGTGGATTTTAGGGCTGTTCGCAAAACTTGGGGATCGATCGGGGCGATCGGGTTAGCATCAGCTCCTAATAAGTAATCTTGCCACAAACGCTGCAAGTTGCCACCGGATACCATCATTATTGTGTTATTTGGCAGACGGTTAGCCATTTTTTCAGCGTTGTTTTCTACTGCTATTTTTTTCTTGCTGTCGGGTTTCAGCCAAGAGATTGATTTGAATCCAATTCCATCGGTATCCAGCGTAACTGTGGTGGCAAATCCCTGATTTTGTTGCAATTTTTCGAGGTTTTCCGGCGAAAATGCGCGGGCTGAGTTGACGGCGGCAAAGGCTGCTGCTACGGGGATGTTGACATAGATTTGACCGAAGGCACCTGGACTTTTTACTTGTTCTAGGGCGTCTCCATAACCGGGGGTTTTTGCTAGGGAAGGTTCGCCTTTGTAGGTATCAATTATTCTGTCGGTGGCGGTGGGATCTGTGGTGATTGCTAGATAGTTGGTACCGAGTACGGCGACTGAGAAGTTGCGATCGGGTATGCCTTGAGTTTCAGTGACTTGCACCCCTTTGTAATTGCGCTCAACCATTTTTCCTTGGTTGAGGGGTCTGGGTTTTGCTAATAATTCTTTGGCTCTAATCGGGTTGGCAATTGGCAGAATAATTGCTACTGACTGTTGGATTGGGGGACGAGGGGGCGCGTTGGGTGAGGATGGGGGGACTGGAATTGCTAATTTGTTTCGCAGAAAGGCAACCATGATCGTGTTTCCCACCCACGGTTGGATGTCTTGTTGGTAGCCGTAGCCGTTGGTTGCCAGGAGTCGATCGCGCACTTCTGCTAAAAATTTTTCAAAGGAGGCTTTTGACTCCGGGGTACCAAACTCTCGCAGTCTTTTCCACTCCGACTCCTGGGTGCTGATGGAGATGGCCATCATGGTATCTTGGGGAACAACCGTTGCGCCGGCTGGCAAATCTTTGCCGGGCCCACGGGAGATGACGATCAAGTAGGTGATGAAGCCTAAACCGATCAGCAGTGTGGCTGCTCCGATCGTAAACAGCAGGGAAGATTTATCTTTCTTAAACATTATTCGTCAGGTTAGGTTGCTCGCAACATCATAAATTATATTNNCCTTATTTTAGTTTCTCGCCTTAAAGTCTTTAAAGATAGTTTGAAATGAGTACATCAATCGATTCACATCGTTTGTGGAGCTAGGAAATATCTTGAGTTCCCATTTTTTCCGGGCCATTGTCAGGAGTTTTGCGACGGGTTCTGAGTAACTGTTGGAAATGAAATAGCTGCCGCCTTCGTAGCGAATGTCTGACGATAATCCGATAAAAGCACCGGCCATTTCTAGTTTAAGTTCCGAGGTACTGTGCTGAGATTTTACTGCTAAAATGACTTGCGAGTGCCGGGGTTCCCGGTTGAGCAAACGGCACATATTCGCTTCTTTTTGGTACAAAATTAAGATGTTGCAGTTATGTAGAACTCCGGCTCTACCTTGGACTTTCACTCCGAGATGAACTTCGAGGGGTGGTTTGTCGGCAAATTCCACTACCGCGTAAGTATATGGATGTGCAGTACCGTGAATTTTTCCCGCTGTTTTTCTAAATGTTAAATATTTCGGTGTTTCGTCTAAAATATTGTTATAATATATGGTTGCTCCTTCATTGGCAATTGCTTTTAAAAGTATAGTGAACAGGTAAACATCAAAGATGTTTGCTTGTTCGGTAACTCCGTTGAAATCGGGATTGATCGAGCTACTTAGTTTACTTTTAATGTCGGAATTGGTGAGGTAGTTGCGAGGCTCTGATGGCAGTTTTTCGAGCAAGTCTTTGAGGGCGATCGCCTGTTTGTTGCGTGGGGCTGTAAGATGAGAGGCAAAATCGGTTGTTCTGGCTCCTTCAGCACCTGATGAGGCAAATGTAATTTTTGTGCCGAGGGGAGAGGTTTCTGATTCTACTTTTAAGAAATAAGCAATTTCGTCTGCCATTTCGGAAGTATTGACCGTCGCTTGCTCGACAGAATCAATTAACAGCAAAAGTTGTTCTTTTGCGCTATAATCTTCTATCTTGAGCAGGGGTGTTTTTCTTTTGGGCGATCGCTCTTCAATCGTTTGGCCAATCTCTACGGTATCGGCCACTTGTTGAGCTACCCAACCCAAATTAAATTCATTCAGAATTGCGGCCAGTTCTTGATAGACTCTGGCATACTCTATCTCGTCCATAATTGTTTCTGCGCTGCACACTATTCTAATTATACAAG
>DPLL01000196.1 GCA_003542015.1 Microcoleaceae cyanobacterium UBA9251
GGAAAGAATCGCCCAGAAGCTATTAGACAAGCTCAAGTTAAATTGCGATCGCTTACGGGCGATACCCTCGCGGCTAGTTATAAACCCCAACTCACAAAACTTTTGAAACAGAAACTTAAAGAAACCCACGCGATCCGCAAAAGATCCCAGGCAGAACGAGATGCTTGTTCTGTAGATTCCCAAGCCGAACGGCGGGATGAAGAATACAAAAAGTATGATAAAACTGGCAAACAAATTTATCTATCTCTCAAGAATTTAGATAAATTTTGTCAAGCATCAAAGCCTTTCTCTCACCCTTTTTACTGGGCTGCTTTTACCTGCACGGGGGTAGGAAATACTCCTCTGTGTTAATCTGTATATTACTATTTGAGAAAATAACAGCATTCTCAAAGATGAGCGCAAAAATTCCGTGGCTTACAGCTTTGTCTAAAATTAGCTAAAATCCAAGATACCGACACATAACCACAGGAGAAAAGCCATGATTGCTCCGGCAAATCTCAGCCGCATCACCATCCCCGCCTTAGAAAATGGCGACTTGCTCAGCCGTGCCGAATTCGAGCGGCGCTATACGGCTATGCCAAAACTCAAAAAAGCAGAATTGATTGAAGGAATTGTTTATATGGCTTCACCCTTACGCTTTGAACCCCACGCCGAACCCCATGCCGATTTAATGGGCTGGCTGTGGAGTTATAAAATTGCTACTCCAGGCGTGCGTCTGGGGGATAACCCCACCGTGCGTCTCGATGTGGATAACGAACCCCAACCCGATGCTGTATTGCTGATTGATTCCCGATATGGTGGCCAAACTCGTCTCAGCGATGATGGCTACATCGAAGGCGCACCGGAATTTGTTGCCGAAATTGCTGCTAGTACCGCTACGATCGATCTACGGGACAAAAAGCGAGTTTACCGTCGCAGCAAGGTGAAAGAATATCTGGTTTGGCAAGTCATGGATCGCCGGCTCGATTGGTTTTCCTTGCAGGAAGAAGAATATATTTCTCTTGTCCCCGATGCAGCAGGAATTATCCGCAGCCGAGTTTTTCCGGGGCTGTGGCTGGCTGTTTCGGCACTGTTGGAGGGGGATATGTCAAGTGCGATCGCTACCCTTCAAACTGGATTAAACAGTGACGCACATCAAGAGTTTATCCAACAGTTAGATACCCCTTGATCTCTTAGTCTGCGGAGGCAGACTTCGTTTGTGTAGTCGCGGTTTCAACCGCCGATCGAGCCGATAATGAACCCGGATTTGAGATCATTCCCCCTACCACTGACAACTTTGTCGCGCCCTTTCATCCTCCGGTTCTTGCCACCCAAAAGAAAAATGACTCACTGCATTAATTTGTGGCGTAGCAGAGCGAATTGCTCGCATTTGAACTTCCAAAGATGGCCGATTTTTTAGCGGTTTTCCCCAATCACCCGCGATCGCCGGAATGATTTTTGCTCCCGGAGGTGCTAAACTCAATGTCCGCTGCACTTGCGGCACAATACAGCTTACATCCCCGCAATTTCCGTAAGACATGGCGTGAAATTCCACAGCAGCCGGAAACCTGTCCCAAGGCTGCAATCTCGAATCAAATCCCCCTTGATTTATGGTTTGATTCCCATTCGGAAAAAATACCGCTCCTACAGGCATTCCCATTCTTTGAGCGGGTTGAATTGCCATTCCAAAAAAGTCCAAAATTCCTTGAACTGCGTGAGCAACACTCAGTTGCCAAAGGTCTTTTTGCAGAGTACCAGTGTCAGGAAGCTTCGGTGTTGGTGTGGGTGTTGGTGTTGGTGTTAGTGTCGGAACATTTTGCCTGCCAGTAGCTGGCTTTTTTGAAGCTGTAGTTGCTGCTGTAGTTGCTGTAGAATTCTGCCTGAGAGCAACGGGAGTTGCTACCAGTATCGGCCGCGGAGTTCGCCCTTGCCAAAGAGGTTCTTGCTCAGTCGGATACTGTTTTACTACGGCTTGAACGTCGTTAGTATTCACAAATCCTTTCGTCAAATATCGCTGAATTAAATCTCGCCCTTGTTGATTACTAGCTCGCTGCAACAGAGCTTGCTGCGATGCTGAACCGTAAATCCACAAGTCTTGAACTTTGGTAGAAACTGAAGCTGCGCCGACACCTCGCAGATAGCGAATGTAGTCAAATAACATTCCTTGTGGCCGGCGTTTTAGCACTTGATTTACCAACAAGGAATAGTCTTGCCGCCCTTGCGTACTGTAGGGATCGATAAAGGCTTGATTGCCCGGAACTTCTCCGAATTCATCGTTGATTACTCCGTCTTCAACTACTGTTAAACTTGTCTGATTTTGACCGTTTTTTGCGAGGGCTTGCTGTCTGTCTTCACGCTGAGAATAGGTATAGCCAAAGTTCATGGTAAATAACCAGGCGTAAACTTTTAAACCTCGTTGCTTTCCCTTGGCGATCGCCTTTTCTAGCAAATCGTATTTCTCGTAGCCGGGATTTCTCACTACAGAAGGCCAAGGCGTAGGATTGTCTGCGACTGGTAGCAGCACTTGACCGTCATAAAATGTTTCTATATAGACTTGGTTGTAGCCTTTATTCACAACTTTGTCTAATACCCGATCGAGCTCTCCGGCTCTGACATCGCAGGGATACAGACGCAGCCAGACTGCTTGAGTTTGCGGCCAAGTTTTTTGGCGGCATTCTGCTATTTCCCGCGCGTGTTTGTTCAAAACAGCAAAATATGCTTGCTGAGATTCGGGTTTTCCTGAGAGTGCGGCGCGGCGCAAGTCTTCTTTTTGATTTACTTGCTCTTTGGCTAATTGACAATAGGCTGATGTTTGGGCAAAAGCAGGTTGATTTTCGATAAATGGCCAGATAAGCTGGCTGACAAAGCTACTGGTTAAAACAGCACTTACCGCACTTAAAAAGCGTCGCTGCTTTTGAGAAATCGCGATGCGAGTTGGTGCAATTTTCATGGGTAATTGAATGTGGTTTGCTAGTTAAAATTGGGTAAATCGCGCTGTTTTGCACAGCTACAAACTTGCGGTTTTTTTTGTTTATCTATTTATGGCACAAGTCGATCGCAGAATGCAAATTCTGGAGCGTGACAATTTATGAATTGCCACGATCTGAGAAAAATCTATAGCCTTTCTCAGGTTTCTGGAGGTGCTCATGGGCATAGGGCATAGGGCATAGATGTTTCCTTTTCAGAGAAGTGAATTGCCAATTGCCTCCTGTACCTCACTTCATTTGAGGGTTTTTCATCAGCCGGGAATTGGCATTAAAGTCGCGGAAAATGGCAATATTT
>DPLL01000094.1 GCA_003542015.1 Microcoleaceae cyanobacterium UBA9251
CATTACCCGAAAGGGAAAGAGAGACAACCATATCTCCCTAGAGGGGCAACCATACCCCTCTCCCTCGCAAGGGGGATTGAAGGCGGTTGAAACCGCCGAGTCGTTTCCCTCTCAGGTCTAAAGACTCGCTCGTTTCCCACTTACCGAGCTTTTTTATGACGCCACACTGATTATTTTGATAGCTCTAAGAACCTGGTTTTCGTAAGAAACCTGGTTTCTTAGTGTTTTGGGGGTGGAAGCTGGAATGATTTTTGTGGACATCGCTTGACATTCTTTCCTGATTGGGTAACTATTAAGTTGTATTATTAGAGGTAAGCAACCTTGGAGACTCAATCAGACGTGACACTTTCAATTGGAGAGGCGGCTAAGGAATTAGGCATCTCGACAAAAACACTAAGACGCTGGACTGATGCAGGAAAAATTGCCTGTCAATTCTACACCTCAACTCCTGGTCATCGGTAATTGGTAATTGGTCTACGATAATTAGTAATTGCTCCGCTCTGTAGAACCTATGCAAACCTATTTACAGTTCAATGGTGTTAACTCAGTTTTTGTGAGTAGCACATTTAAACTTGCTTGATTATTCAGCTTACCGCACTCTGCGTGAAATTCTAAAACAAATATTAAATTTGATTGATAAGTAAATATTTTATGAGGCTGCTGTCAATAAGTAACCTTTGTTTGGGCGATCGGGTTTACTTATCAAAACTTGTTCAAACTAAGACTTGCTGGGTAATGGTTTTAGCGAATGGCGATCGGGGGGCATTCAATTCTATTGTCAATAAGCTGCCAACATCGCTGTCACCTCACATTTACTTTGTTAATAGATGTATATTTTTTTTAAGGTTTTAGTTAATTGTATTGTAGAATACAGAAATAATTGTGGTGAAGTGCATATATAGTTGGATCGGAATGATTTAACCGCAGAGTACGCAGAGAACGCAGAGGAAGAGAAGAGAGAGAGATGAATAATTCCGATGAAGAGAGGATTTGATATCACAACAGAACCCGCCCTACAAATTTATTTATGAATCTCACAAAAGGTGCAGTAATAAGACTAACAATTCTCTTTGTTTTGCTCGGAATAGGTGGTGCTTATTCATGGCAAATTATGTCAAATCCGGCTTCTTTAGCACAATCTAAATTATTAGAGGACATCTATGTAAAGGGCAATTATATTGAAGCATTTATCTGGTTTTGCTTTGCTGTTGGTTTCGCTCTTGATGCCTTGAAAACATCAGGAACAACCAGAATTCATCGCCTGATTACTACCCTAATTTTTTTATTGTTTGGTTGCTCAGATATTGTCGAAGTACAAACGGGCGCTTGGTGGAGTCCTTGGTGGTTATTTGTTTGGAAAGTTTCTTGTGGTTTATCTATGATGCTCTTATTTTGGGTCTATTTACGCGATCGCGCGTTTTCTAATAAACCATAAATTGTCGGGTCGGTAAGAGGGGGCGGGTTTACTATATGCTTAGTTTTAAACATAGATGGTTGGTAAAACCCGCCNNTCTTCAAGAAACCCGGTTTCTGTTAGTTGGGCGGGTCAAACCGGTTGACAGAAAGAGCAACACCGATCATCGGTAGCGCGACGCCGAAGCAAATTAGCCACTGATCCAAGTTCATTGGAGCCGTCTCAAATATTTGATTGATAAACGGAGAATTAGCAAAGATAATCTGCAAAATTATCGCCAGCACAATTCCCACACCGAGGGCGGGAGCGCCGCTAACTTGTTCCTTGGAGCCGCTAAATTTAGCAATCAAAGAAGGTAACAACTGGCTGAGGCTCAATAGGTAAAAAATTCTCCCCATTACTAAAGCTTGAATGGCCATCGTGCGGGCGAGTTCGATGGTTCCCCAATCGGCTTGGCGCACCCATTCAAACATTCCGAAAATCACAGTCCAGTTGTAAAGAGAAATAGCGATGATTCGCTTGATTCGACTTGCAGTCAGTAAAGGTTCGTTTGCCGATCGCGGTTGTTGTTGCATCACTCCCGGTGACTTCGGCTCAAAAGCCAAGGGTACAGTCATCGTAATCGAGTTGAGCATATTCAGCCAGAGAATTTGTAGCGACAAAATCGGCAATTCTCGACCGAGGAGCGTGCTGAGCAAGATTGTCATTGACTCCCCGCCGTTGACTGGGAGAATGAAGCTGATTGCTTTGAGCAGATTTTTGTAAACCGATCGCCCTTCTTCGATCGCACATTCGATCGACGCAAAGTTATCATCAGTCAAAATCATATCGGCGGCTTCCTTAGAAACTTCCGTACCGCTACCCATCGCAATCCCGATATCTGCTTGTTTGAGCGCCGGCGCATCGTTAACGCCGTCTCCCGTCATCGCCACAATTTCGCCCTTAAGTTGCAGGGCTTCCACGAGACGGAGTTTTTGTTCTGGGGCGACACGGGCAAAAACTGAGCCTGCTTCTACGGCTTCGGCGAGTTCGCTCTTGTTCATTTCGGCGAGCTCGACGCCGGTGTAGGCTACAAGTTCTCTGTTGTGTTTTGTTTTGCGGAATCCCATCCGACGGGCGATCGCCTTGGCTGTCCCTATGTGATCGCCGGTGATCATTTTGACTTGAATGCCGGCGGTTTGACAAGCTTGGACGGCGGCGATCGCCTCAGCCCGTGGCGGGTCGATCATACCTTGGAGTCCCAAGAAAATCAGCCCAGATTCTAAATCCGAGTGATCGACGGAATTTTGGTTTTCGGGTACGGGCTTTTTCGCTAAAGCCAAGACGCGCAAGCCTTGCTGCGCCATTTCCTCGACAGAAAGGTGAGTTTGTTCGCGATCGACTTGTACCGGATTTCCTTGGGTATCGAGACTGGAACCGCAGCGACTGAGAACTGATTCTACGGAACCTTTGACATACAAAATTTTGCCAGTGGGAGTTTGATGCAAAGTTGCCATGTATTGAAACTGCGATTCAAAGGGAATTGAATCCAGTCGCGGCATTGACTTAGACAAACTTTGCTGACTCAATTCGGCTTTTTTGGCAACAGCAATTAACGCTCCTTCTGTCGGATCTCCGATGACAATCCAATCATCATTTTTAAATTCCAGGTGAGAGTCGTTGCAAATCAGTCCAGCTTGCAAACATTCTTGCAAAGTTGGAGATTGACTAACAGTAATTGGCAGTTGGTTGAGCTGAATTTCACCTTCGGGGCTGTATCCCGTACCCGTAACCGAGTAGGATTCGCCACCAGAATAGATTTCTTGCACCGTCATCTGGTTTTCCGTCAAGGTTCCCGTTTTGTCGGAACAGACGACTGTAGCGCCGCCTAGGGTCTCTACAGCGGGCAATTTGCGGACGATCGCGTGGCGAGTTGCCATCCGGGAAACGCCGACGGCGAGGGTAACGGTGATGACGGCGGGTAAACCTTCGGGAATTGCGCCGACAATCAGGGCGACTGCGGGTTCTACTGCTTCTTTAAAGGCTGAAACTCCCACGGGGACTGGTCTCCCCAATCTGACGGCGAAGGTCAAGGTTGCCATTCCCAACACGAATAACAGCCAGTTTTGACTGAATTCGTTGAATTTGCGGGTTAAGGGGGTTGTAAGGTCGATGTGCCGGTCTAATAGTTGGGAGATTTTGCCGGTTTCGGTGTGATTGGCGATCGCAATTACGATGCCGCTACCTTGACCAAAAGTGACAAAACTGCCGGCATAGGCCATATTATCCCGTTCTGCTAATGGCGTTTCTTGCGGCAGAACCAAGTCTCCCGACGTTCCTAATTCTTTTTCGACAGCAACAGATTCCCCAGTGAGTCCTGACTCGTCGATTTGCAAGTCGCGCACTTTCACTAATCGCAAGTCTGCCGGTACTTTGTCACCGGAAGTCAGGGTTACTAAGTCGCCGACAACGAGTTCTTTTGAGGGAACTCTTAATTTTTTGCCGCCCCGAATGACTGTGGCTTCGGTGGTGACAGCTTTGGCTAACGCATCAATTTTTTTCTCGGCTCCAGCTTCTTGGACAAAACTGATAATGGCGTTGGTGGTTGTTACGCCCCAAATTACGCTGGCGTTGAGCCATTCTCCTATCAGTGCTTTGATTAAACCTGCACTCAATAAGATGATCAACAGGGGTTGGTTGAATTGCAGGATGAATTTTAACCAGACCGGTTTCCCTGCTTTAACTGTTAGTTCGTTGGAGCCGAATAGCTGTTGGCGACTAGCGGCTTCTGTCGGTTCTAAACCGCTTTCCAGGTTGGTTTCTAAGATAGTTGCAACCTTTGATCTTTCTAGGTAGTGCCAATATTGCTCTGCTACGTCTACATCGTTGGCGGCTGTTGCTGGCATGATTTTTCCTGAATATTTGCTAGGCTTCGGGCGAGCTTTTATAGCTCCTGAATGGGCGCGCTNNGCTAAGGTGAAAAAAAGTTGCTCAAGTCCTTGACATTTTGCAGATTTTAGTTGTGATTGAGGAACGAAACCCAAACATCGTCAAATTCTCTCCCCCTCTCTTCCTCTCTCCCACTCTTGATTTTTGGGTGCAAGTCGATCGCATAAATGTTAAAACCCTAGTTAAGCAACCAAATTCTGAGAGTCATGGAAATAGTGAGGCTGCTGCTGGGTTCGGTATTGTTGCTCTGGGGAATGGGGTTCGGAAAGCTGTTAGTTCGATCGTCTGTAACGGCTAAGGATTTGTTTAAGGGCAGAAATTCGATCGCCTTAGCGGTGCTGATGCGATCGCCTGCGATCATTTTGACTTGAATGCCGGCGGTTTGACAAGCTGGGACGGTGGCGATCGCAATTCAAGACTCAATGCTATCAATTGCTAGTCTGCTAGGCCAAAAGACCGATCGCCATTTACACAATTGAATTGAGACTTTGGGCTGCATCGTTCAATTGTTGAGTGCCTACTTTAGTTTGAGTAATGCCACTAGCGGTTTCTTTTGCCGATAGGTTGAGGCTGTTCATAACATCGACTACTTGTTGAATCGCAACTGCTTGTTGTTGAGCAGTTAGAGAAATTTGTTGATTGTTCAATACCACATTGTTAACAGCCTTTGCCACTTCCGAGAAGGCTGCTGCCGTTTTGAGACTAATTTTGTTTCCCTCTTCTACTGTCTTAGTGCCTTCATTTGTCACCGTTACAGTGGAATCGATCGCATTATTGATATCAGCGACAAGATTGCTAATCTTCTCAGCAGATTTTTTACTTATATCTGCTAGTTTGCGGATTTCTGTTGCCAGTACCGAAAAACCTTTGCCATTTTCTCCCGCCCGCACGGCTTCTATTGAGGCATTTATCGCTAACATATTCGTTTGATTGGCTAAATCTGTCACCACACTAGAGATATTACCAATCTGATTGGTTTGTTCGCTCAATCGCAGAATTTGTTTGGCGATCGCCCCGACTTTTTCTTTCAATATTGTCATCGATTCCAGGTTTTGCTCCACTGCTAGGGTTCCCCCTTCAGCGATCTTTAAAGCTTGCCGTGCAG
>DPLL01000095.1:0-7381 GCA_003542015.1 Microcoleaceae cyanobacterium UBA9251
ATGGGTAAGTTTTTCAGAACGGAGAATGGAAAATCGAAAACTTTCAATCTTCATGCCCAATGCCCAATGCCCAATGCCCCATTCCCAATGCTACTTTATAGATTATTAGCGATCGCCCTTACCCTGCTTTTGATTAGCTGCCAAAAACCCGAACTTCCCCAAGGCACTCTCATCAAAGTAGGCCGGACTGTCAGCGGGCAAACAGTCGAAATAACCAGCATATCCGACAATATTGCACTATTAGAACAAATTAGGTTGATTGGGATTGAAGTGCCGGATTTAAAACAGCAGCCTTGGGGAGAACTGGCTAAACAAAAACTAGAACAGTTAGTTGCGGGCAAACAGGTATTGTTAGAATCAGATGTTGAAAAGAAAGATAGGTTCGATCGCAAATTAGGCTATTTGTGGCAAGATGGAGTCTTGATCAACGAATTGCTGGTGAAGGAAGGTTATGCTTTAGCAGCAGGGCGATCGCCCAATACCAAATACCAGCAGCGACTTGTCAATGCTCAAGAATGGGCGAGACTAATGGGTAAAGGCATTTGGAATCCCAAACAGCCCCTGCGCCAAACTCCGGCAGAATTTCGCCAGCAAAATCAAAAATAGTTATTAGTCATTGGTCATTGGTCATTAGTCATTAGTCATTGGTCATTGGTCATTAGTCATTAGCGGGAGTCATTCCTTCTTGGTTATTCGTTATTTAGGGGTTTAAAACCCCGGCCTTTAGGCGGAATGTTTTTAGGGTGGGGTATAAATCCCCATCCTAAAAACCTCGCGCTTCATCTGTCAACTGCCTGCCCTGAGCGTAGTCGAAGGGTCAACTGTCAACTGTCAACTGTTTAAGGTAATTCACCGGCGAGCAGCTCGGATTGCGAGCTAGAAGCTCCCACTGTACTTACTACAAACCAATTTTATTATGGTAATTCACCTGAGATGATATAATGACTAACAACTAATGACTAATAACTAATGACTAATAACTAATGACTAATAACTAATGACTAACAACCAACTCCAAAACTTCTTAGAAATAGCCACCGAAGCCGCCCTAGCCGCCGGTTCCGTTCTGCAATCTTTCTGCGGAAAATTAGAAGAAATTCAAGAAAAAGGCCGATCGGGCGATTTAGTTACAGAAGCCGACAAAGCCTCAGAAGCCGTCATTTTAGAAATTCTGGGTCGCCATGTTCCCGACCACGGCATCCTTGCCGAAGAATCTGGTAAATTAGGAGATGCCAGCAGCAAATACCTGTGGGCGATCGACCCTTTGGATGGCACCACCAATTATGCTCATCAATATCCCTGGGCCGCCGTGTCGATCGGACTTTTAATCGAAGGCATACCACAAATTGGAGTAATTTTCGATCCATTTCATAACGAATTGTTTCGCGCAGCTAAAGGATTGGGGGCTACTCGCAACCGACAGCCGATCGCAGTTTCCCAAATCTCAGAATTGAGCAAAAGCTTATTAGTCACCGGCTTTGCATACGATCGGCGCGAAACAACCGACAATAACTATGCGGAATTCTGCCACCTCACCCACCTCACCCAAGGCGTGCGCCGCAGCGGTTCGGCATCCCTCGACCTCGCACAAGTCGCCTGCGGCCGCGTAGACGGATACTGGGAACGGGGACTCGCCCCTTGGGATGTAGCAGCCGGTGTACTCATCGTCTCCGAAGCCGGAGGTCAAGTGACAGCTTATGACAAAAGTGCCTTTGAGATTAACTCCGGTCGAGTTTTGGCGACAAACGGCCGCATTCACGCCCCCCTCAGCGACGCTTTGCTAAATGTTCCCCCCTTGTCCTCTTGGGGTAGCATCACCCGCTAGTCGGATGGGGGTAGTACGGGGGCGCAACCCCGCTTTAGGAGGCTACATTAATGAATAGTGAAACGCCATGCAAGGGAGAATTAATGTTATGTCTTTTGAAATGACAAAAGGGCTGTTTAAGTTTGATTTTACAGATCAGCACGCAATTTTGGGGGTTCCCTTGGATGCCGAGTTTAACGACATCCGCAAGCGGTACATGAAAATAGCCCGTCGCTTGCACTCGGATACTTGCCCATTTGAAAACCCAGCCGATAAAGAGTGGGCTAATCAATTTTTGTCGAAAGTGGTTAATCCAGCCTACAACAAATTCTCGAAAGAAAGCGATCGCAAAGAATATAACCTGTTAATAGCAGCCATCAGCAAGCGCGTCGCTAAAGAACAGCCGAAAATGCCGGACAGCGAAGCAGCCAAACAATTAGCTAGCGCCAAAGATTTGCCAGAAGCTTACAAAACAGCAGTTAACCAACTCGCCGACAACCAGTACGAATCAGTTGACCAAGCCCTAGACGTAATCAATCAAATTAGTGAACTTAACATGATTTACCTGCTGCGAAAAGAGCGGATGACCGGTGGTGTGCAGCCAACCCAGCCGCCGGAAAAACCCGCAACCCCAGCCACACAAGCGACAACAGCAGCAAAACCAGCCGCCGCCACTTCTGCCCCTCCTCCGTCGCCACCCAAATCCCAAGACTCGCTGGTGGAACAATCTTGCCGCCGTGCTCAAGGATTCATGGACAGCAAAAATTACGCCAAAGCAACTTTAGAGTTGAGGGAAGCCCAAAAGCGCGAGCCGAAAAATAGCAAGTGTCATGCTATGTTGGCCATGTGTTATTTTCAACAAGGTAAAGCAACAATGGCAAAGCTTGAGATGCAAAAAGCTTTGGCATCAAATCCTGAAGAACCGATGGCTTTGGATGTTAAGAAAAAGCTGGAACAGCCCGCTTCCGGGGCAAAAGGCAAAAAGGGTGACGACAAACCAGGTGGCTTTTTGGGTCATTTGTTGGATGGTTTTTTGGGGAATTTGCTGGGTGGTGGTAAGAAGAAATAATCTGGTGTTTTGTGTGGTGCTTTGTCAGCTATACAGCGGATTAGCCTTGCTTAGAAATCAAAGCAATATAGTTGACTGTTAACAGTTAACAGTCAACAGTTAATAGTTAACAGTCAATAGTTAACAGTTAACAGTCAAAAGTCAACAGTCAACAGTTAACAGTTGTGATACCTTAATTTGTTGTCAAATGTTAAGCTGATCTCGATCGACCTTAACATCGTCCCCTTAAGTTAAGCTTCTAACCTCAATCCAAAATCTCAAATCTAAAATCCAAAATTGATATGGTTCATCATCCCCCATCGGGTGCAAGAGATTTATTGCCCCTTGACGTAGCTCAAAAAATTTCGATCGAACGGCGCTTGCAGCAGGTGTTTCACCGCTGGGGCTATCACCGGATTATTACTTCGACTCTAGAAAGGCTGGAGACATTGATGGCTGGAGGTGCGATCGACCGATCGACCTTAATTCAATTGCAAGATGCAGTCGATGGAGAACTCGGCTTGCGCCCAGAATTGACAGCCTCGATCGCCCGCGCGACTGTGATGCGGCTGGCCGGGACTCCCTGGCAGCCCCAGCGCCTCTACTACAACGCTAACGTCTTCCGCAAAGGCCCAGATACCGGCTCAGGCGGGCAACAAGAGTTCTATCAAGCAGGGGTAGAGTTGCTGGGCGTGGGGGGAACGGTTGCGGATGCGGAAGTGCTCCTACTGCTGTCTGAGTGCTTGCAGAGTTTAGAAATTGATGACTGGCACTTGGTGCTGGGAGAAGCGGGCTTGACTGCAACTTTGCTGGAACCATTTCCGCCCAATGTACGCTCCCAAGTTCGCTTAGCGATCGCCAATCTCGATCGCATTGGCTTAGAAAATTTGCCGCTGTCTGCCGAATTGCGATCGAGAGCTCTAGTTTTATTTGACTTGCGCGGGCGCCCAGAAGATGTGTTTCCCATTGTGGCAAAACTCGATTTAGATTTGTCGCAGCAAACAGCCTTAAATAATCTCAAATCGGCGATCGAATTGCTGTATCAATGTCAATCAAAAATCCCGAATCTGAAATCCCACATCCACCTCGATTTAAGTTTGATTCAAACCTTTGACTACTACACAGGAATTGTGTTTGAAGTTGTCAGCAGTTCCCAGACGGGACAGCGAGTTTTAGGACAAGGGGGAAGGTACGATCGACTATTGGGACTGTTCGATCCAAAAGGGCAAAATTCACCGGGCATCGGGTTTTGCCTCAATATTGAAGATTTGCACCAAATTTTGCTAACCGAGGGTCTCATGGCCTCAGAGACCCCAGCCAGCGACTATTTAGTTGTGCCTCAAACCCCTGAAGCTGCGGCGGCCGCTTTTGTGTACGCGAGAAAACTCCGAGAATCTGGAGATCTAGTGCGGGTAGAAATAGATTTGGAGAGTCGCGAGACTTTGGAGGGGGTGCGGGAATATGCGCGCGATCGACGCATTGCTCAAATTGCGTGGGTGAATGCCGAAGGATTCCCGACAATTGAAACAGTAAATTAAGGGAATTGGGAATTGGGAATTGGGAATTGGGCATAGGGCATAGGGAATTGGGAATTGGGAATTGGTAATTGGGAATTGGGAATTGGGAATTGGTAGTTGGTAATTTATGATATTATGTATCCTGCTGATTGAAAGCAGGTGTTGCCAATTGCTAATTGCTAATTCCCGATCTAAAATCTTTTGAGAGAACACTATGGCACACACTATTGTTACTAATACCTGTGAAGGCGTTGCCGATTGCGTCGGCGCTTGTCCGGTGGCTTGCATTCACCCCGGTCCAGGCAAAAATGTCAAGGGTACGGATTGGTTTTGGATAGATTTTGATACCTGCATTGACTGTGGGATTTGTTTGCAGGTGTGTCCTGTCGAAGGTGCGATCGTCGCCGATGAGCGGCCAGAGTTACAGCAAACTCCCACTTGATTGAATTGACTCTTTTCTTCCTTTGTGTCCTTCGCGTCTTCGCGGTTCGTTACATTTATATAGGGACTTTTTTTTTGAACCGCAGAGGGCGCAGAGGACACAGAGAGCAAGGCGAGAAACATCAAAAAATCTCAGGTTTAGATATTGTAAGTGCAGGTAATTAATTATGCTACTTTTAGATCCAAAAACTCTCGCTCCCGCCACTGAACAGCGCATCATTCTATATGATGTGACTTGGGAACAATATGAGCAACTTTCAGAGATGTTTGTCGATGAATTTCCCAGAATGACCTACTTGGAAGGAACCTTAGAAATTATTATGACGACTTCGCCAGAACATGAAAGGCTGAAAACAATTATTGCCCGCTTGATAGAAACCTATGCAGTAGAAAGACTAATTAATTTGAATGGTTACGGAAGTGCTACATTTCGTCGCCAAGCTGTCAGACGGGGTGCGGAACCGGATGAGTGTTACTGCTTGGGTGCACTTGCAGAAGTCCCGGATATTGTGATAGAAATTGCTCTGACTAGCGGTGGTATTGACAAGCTGGAAGTGTATCGGGGTTTGCAGGTTCCTGAAGTCTGGTTTTGGGTGAACAATCAGTTTTCTCTTTACCGCTTGCGAGAAGAAGGTTACGAGTTAATTTCGAGGAGTGAATTTTTGCCAGAGTTAGACTTATATATATTGAGTCAATATGTCGGATATGTCAATCAGACTGAAGCTGTCATTGCTTATAGAAATGTTTTGCAAGCAGCTAATAACAAATAACAAATAACTAATAACTAATAACTAATGCAATCGATCGCACTTTCTGACTCTCACCTTTTATCTATCCGCAGCCACGCCGCAAATACTTACCCTGAAGAGTGCTGCGGTTTATTACTCGGTCAAGTTACAGGCGATGTTAAAACTTTAGTAGAAGTTTTGCCTACTAAAAATGCTTGGAGTACGGAAGCTGAAGATCATTGCCCGGAACAAAAAGTATTGACAAAACAACGTAGATATGCTATATCACCAGAAGATATGCTCAAGGGAATGAAAGATGGGCGCGATCGCAATTTAGAAATTATCGGCATCTACCATTCTCACCCAGATTGTGCTGCGGTGCCCTCAGAGTGCGATCGAACCCTAGCCTGGCCACAATACTCCTACATTATTGTCTCGGTTCGACAAGGCTGTTCAGAAGACCTCCGCAGTTGGACTCTTGACTCAGACAGCAACTTCCAAGCAGAGGAAATTCTCACAGTAGAACCGACCCAGATTCAGAAATAATTAGTAAAAATCACCAACACGTAAAACTGCAAAAGATTCAGATAGGATATAATTCAAAAATGCCACTATACAGAATATCATGCTAAATCCTAATCTGGACGAGATCCAGCTCAACAAAGAAGAATACGAACGCTACTCTCGCCACCTCATCCTACCAGAAGTGGGATTGGATGGCCAGAAGCGGCTGAAAGCTGCCAGCGTACTCTGCATCGGTACGGGAGGGCTCGGTTCGCCGCTGCTGCTGTATTTGGCCGCCGCAGGTGTTGGTCGCATCGGCATCGTAGACTTTGATATTGTTGACACTTCCAACTTGCAGCGGCAGGTAATTCACGGAACATCTTGGGTAGGTAAACCGAAGATTGAATCTGCGAAAAATCGGATTTTAGAAATCAATCCTTTGTGTCAAGTTGACTTGTACGAAACTCGTGTCAGTTCCGAAAATGCGATCGCAATTGCCACTCCTTACGATATCGTAATCGACGGTACGGACAATTTCCCGACTCGCTATTTGATGAACGACGTTTGCGTGCTTTTAAATAAGCCCAACGTCTACGGTTCTATCTTCCGATTTGAAGGCCAAGCAACAGTTTTCAACTACGAAGGCGGCCCGAATTACCGCGATTTGTACCCAGAACCCCCGCCTCCGGGAATGGTACCTTCCTGTGCAGAAGGCGGCGTTTTGGGCGTTTTACCTGGAGTAATTGGCTGCATTCAAGCAACGGAAGCTATCAAAATTATTTTGGGTCAAGGCACTACTTTGAGCGGCCGACTGCTGCTTTATAATGCCTTAGATATGACGTTCCGGCAGTTGAAATTGCGGCCGAATCCAGTGCGCCCGGTAATTGAAAAGTTAATTGATTACGAACAATTCTGCGGAATTCCTCAAGCAAAAGCACAGGAAGCAAATCAGCAAATGCAAATTGCTGAGATGACTGTGATCGAACTTAAGGAGTTAATTGATAGCGGTGCGAAGGATTTTCTACTGCTAGATGTTCGGAATCCCAATGAGTATGAAATTGGTCAAATTCCTGGGTCAGTATTGGTGCCATTGCCGGATATTGAAAACGGCAAAGGTGTTGAGAAAGTCAAGGAATTGTTGAACGGGCACAGGTTGATTGCACACTGCAAAATGGGCGGGCGTTCTGCGAAGGCTTTGGGCATTTTGAAGGAAGCTGGAATTGATGGGATTAATGTTAAGGGCGGAATTACTGCTTGGAGTCAACAAGTAGACCCGTCAGTACCTCAATATTAAGTGCAGTAGGGACAAAGGCTTTCGCCCATTGGTGTCAACAACCAG
>DPLL01000095.1:7423-10725 GCA_003542015.1 Microcoleaceae cyanobacterium UBA9251
TTTAACGTTAAGTTGACACCAATAGGCTCTTGGAGTGTCCCTAGGGGGTTCTGTATTTAGTTTGGTAGTTTGACATACCTGATACTTTTAATTCTGACAATCCCCGACATTCTGGGATAATCCCAATATGGCACACCCATCAGAAACCTCTGAGAGCATGGTGGTATCCCACAAAGCTTTAAGGAAAATCCCTAAAGCGCCGTTAAAATCACGGGGTATTTCATGTCCACAATTGGGACATTTAAAGATTTTAGACCCACCTAATTTTCTATGAACATGACCGCATTTTGTACAAGTCTTGGAAGTATATTCTTCACTCACTCTCACCAATCTCGTTGGCGTAGCCTGCGCGTAGCGCATACCGTAACGATTACAGAGATGTTCCAATGTTTGCGAAAATTGATAGAAAGCCCAAGTCATCATCGCTCTGGCTGATTTAGAATTAAGCTTACGACTACCTCTTGCCACCATTTGAGAAGTTTCACAAGTCGGCAAGTAAATCACATCATAAGTACGCGCCAAGTAACTTCCTATTTGTTTATGAGCCTCAGAACGCAAGTTTTTGATTTTGGTTCTGACTCGTTCCATTGCTTGCTTTAATCGGTAGCGCAGTTTTGAGAATTTATTGCCTTTTAATTGGTCACGCTTCGATTGCATTTTGTCTAAATGTTGGCACAATCTGGCAATCTTTCCTAAGTCGTATTTACCAAACTCGGTAAATGAGTTGCCGTCAAATCCAGTTAGGAAACAACGTAATCCAGGGTCAAGTGCAATGGTTTTACCCCCATTTTTAGGCTCTGGGATGTCTGTCTCTACAGGCATATTTACAAACCACCGACCTTTGTTGTACGTGACTTCTACGGCTTGATGATAGTTGATCGAGCAGTAATTCTGACCCGTCCAAAGAGGTTTCTCTAAACCTTTACTTGCATTGATCATCAGATGTCCATTTTTGTAATCACCCGGGTCAAACTGAATCGTCTGTTTTTGGTCACGAATTGACCTAAATCTAGCTATTTTCAAACCGACTAACGGATTAGGCTTTGCATTTTTCCCTTTACCTATTTGAGCAGATTGTTTATCGGTTTTCTTCCAAGCCGTATAAGCTTCAAACAGTGCGTTATCTAATCCATGCGCTATTCCTAAGTCTTTACACCATTCCGGGATTATTTCATGTCCCAGTGTTTTGCAGAAACTCCTAAAAGCTTGCTTTCCTGATGCTTTTATGACGGGTTGATTAGTTTTCTTATTAATGGTGTAATAGGTAAATTTACCTTGATGTTGATTCAGGTAGGCAATGGCGTTATTGTAAACTTTCCGATTGGCATGGATTCTTAACATCCAAGTTTTATTGGTTTCTTTCTTTGGCTAAACTCGGTATGTCAGAGTCTTCAATGATTTGCTTTTTGTATTTTCTAAGTCCGTACAATCGGCAACTGAAAACGTGGATAATGGCGAGTATATCTTCAACCATTTCTCTTTCTGGACTAAGTGAGTTATTGTTGAGAACCAAAATTTTACACCCGCCGCGTTCTGCAAACCATGAGATAAGATCGAATCCGAATCTGCATAATCTATCTTTTGAGGCAACCACAACCATGCCGATGTCGCTTGACAAAATTCGTTCCAGTAAGGCGATAAGGCCTTTCCTTTTGAAGTTAAGTCCGCTGCCGATGTCTTGGATGATTTCACATCCGGGGTAACGAGTGATCAGAAACTCAACCTGTCTAGCAAGGTCGGCTTTTTGGCTTCGACTGCTAACTCTGGCATAGAGGATGGTTGGCTTAGTAATCGGAACAGCGACAACTGAATCGGTGTCGTATCGTCGCTGACCTGACGGCGTTCTGTACGCTTTGATTTTGCCTTCTTTTTCCCACCGTTCAAGGGTTCTGGCGCATACGCCGAGTCGTTGAACAGCGATCCTTGGTGGTACATAAGTGGACATGGTAGAGTTAATTTGGTGAACAATGCCATTGTACACAGATTGTCATGCTTATTGCGGTAAAGTCTAGGAAATAGTTGTCCTAATAATTACTCTCCAAAGTTTCAATCCCTGATAGGGTTTTAGGTTAATTGTGGCATCAAACCATCACTCAGAGGGCCCGCGATCAAAGAGTTTCAATCCCTGATAGGGTTTTAGGTTAATTGCGGCTCGAGTATTTTTATCCGCCTTGCAGCATCAATTAAAGCAATATTTCAATCCCTGATAGGGTTTTAGGTTAATTGCGGCTTGCGGCCGATCTGAATATTTCCTCCACTGCCAGTAATGGCATTTCAATCCCTGATAGGGTTTTAGGTTAATTGCGGCAGCCCCTAGCACTCAGCTCCATACTGATCAGGCATTTCAATCCCTGATAGGGTTTTAGGTTAATTGCGGCCTACGCTTGCAATTCACCACCACCGCACGCACTTCAGGAATTTCAATCCCTGATAGGGTTTTAGGTTAATTGCGGCGTGGCACGATTAGCACCATCGACAATCACTATAGCTCAGTTATTTCAATCCCTGATAGGGTTTTAGGTTAATTGCGGCTGGATGTACGCATCTTATGCAGAATTTTGTGTCAGGTTTCAATCCCTGATAGGGTTTTAGGTTAATTGCGGCGAATTCGCAGAATCTGGTATTCCTAAAGAAATAGCCGAGTTTCAATCCCTGATAGGGTTTTAGGTTAATTGCGGCTTCCGAATATCTAACAACGGCTGCATCCATTCTTTTTGTTTCAATCCCTGATAGGGTTTTAGGTTAATTGCGGCTAGGGTTGATTGCGTTTTTCATGGTTTTGTTTTGCTGACGTTTCAATCCCTGATAGGGNNTTTTAGGTTAATTGCGGCATTTGTTTCTCAATTCCCCTGAAGATAAGATTAGGGGATTGGAGCGGTTTCAATCCCTGATAGGGTTTTAGGTTAATTGCGGCCTGAAATACAAAGATGGGGAAGCGCAAAGTTTATTGTTGTTTCAATCCCTGATAGGGTTTTAGGTTAATTGCGGCGAAATATTGCGGGGTTCGCCTACTTTCCAGCCACAACTTTCAAGTTTCAATCCCTGATAGGGTTTTAGGTTAATTGCGGCTCAATATGTATAGTAATAGCAGCCTAAAGTTTTGCGTTTCAATCCCTGATAGGGTTTTAGGTTAATTGCGGCGGAATTGCACAGGCCCGCCACCCGCACCGCATCCGAGTTTCAATCCCTGATAGGGTTTTAGGTTAATTGCGGCTTCTTAACTTAAAGAGAACACAATGCCGACAGAAAAGTTTCAATCCCTGATAGGGTTTTAGGTTAATTGCGGCCCGCTGCCTGGTTTG
>DPLL01000066.1 GCA_003542015.1 Microcoleaceae cyanobacterium UBA9251
TGGAAAATTTGGTGTTTATTGGCAGGATTGACGGCTTTTTTGTGTTGTTTGCGAGTACCTGTTTCTGCTAGCATTCAAGCTGGTAGCACTGCAATTGTCCGCAGCCAACTTGTCGCTGCTCAAAATCTCCAGTCAGCGGGATTGTACCGTCAAGCTTGCAATAGTTTGCTCTCTGTTTTGGAGGTGACTAACCTCGACTGTGAAAACTTAATTGACAACAAAATATCTCTCACAGAGCAAGCTATTATTGAAAACTTGCCTAACAGCGAAGTCGCGCTGTCTGGGTTGAGAAGTTTAGGCGATGTGTTGCGGCTAACTGGTGCTTTGAAAGTTTCGGAAATTATGTTAAACCGCAGTTTGGCAATAGCTCAAAACTTGCAGTTAGATTCAGCTATCAGTGCTGTTTATCTCAGTTTGGGGAATACCCAGCGAGCTTTTGGCAAGCGACAAGCAGATATTAATAAGGATGCTGTGGCTCATTATGACAAGGCTTGGGAGTTTTACGAAAGGGCGATCGCTTCTTCCGCTCAAACCGAACATTTACAAGCTAAATTAAATAAATTGAGCTTGCTTGTGGAAAATAAGCCAGAGTCAAATATTGGCAATTTGTGGCAAGAAATCCAGCCCATAGTTGACAATTTGCCTGTTAATAGTGAATCTATTTACTATCGCATCGACTTTGCCGAAAGTCTGATTTGCTTGAGAGTGCAAACAATGGAGCGATCGCACATTGATAAAATCTTATTGCCTTTCCCGCCCGCCGTCAAACACTGTGCTTTCAAATCCCAGCGTCAAAATGTAGAAAAACCCGCATTAATTTATATTGCGAAACTCTTGGCAACCGCAGCAAATGATGCTAAGAAAATCGGAGATTTGCGAGCCGAATCCTATGGGAAAGGTAGTCTCGGCGAATTGTATGAAATAACCGGACAAATACCGGAAGCCAAACAGTTAACCAGCGAAGCTTTAGGCATTGCACAGTCGATACAAGCTGCGGATATTGCCTATCGGTGGCAGTGGCAATTGGGCAGATTGACTGTGAAAAATGGCGGGGATCGCAAAAGGGCGATCGCAGCTTATCAAGCATCGGTTCAAACTCTCCAATCTTTGCGGAAAGATTTAATTGCAGTGAATCCAGACGTGCAGTTTTCCTTCCGAGACAACGCCGAACCAGTTTACCGCGAACTCGTAGATTTACTGTTAACAACAGATGGCAATTCTCAACCAAATCCCGATAATCTCAAACAAGCAATTCAAAAAATAGACGCACTGCAACTAGCAGAAATCCAAAACTTTCTGCGGTGCAATTTGTCTGCTTCCGTAGCAATCGATCGCATACCAGACGATGGAGCCGCGCTGATTTATCCAATTATCTTAAAAGATAGAATAGCAATAATTTTTCAACTTGCAGGAAAACCGCTGGTATATTATCAAACTCCTGTAGATAAACAAATAGTAGAAACTACTTTGCGAAAACTGCGATCGAACTTGAGGGAACCGGGAAAAAACCCCCAAGTAATAGCTGAATCGCAGAAAGTCTACAAATGGTTAATCGAGCCGCTGGAGGCAGAACTCGCAAAAAACACTCAAATTGAAACCTTAGTGTTTGTATTAGATGGCGATTTGCGAAATATCCCGATCGCAGCACTGTATAATCAGAAAACCGCCCAGTTTTTAGTAGAAACTAAATATGCGATCGGCATTTCTCCGCAACTCACCCTTTTTGCACCTCAACCATTATCAAAAAACTTAAAAGTCTTTGTCGGCGGCATAGGTGAAGCGCAAAACATTGACGGTAAAAACTTTGAAATCATTCATAAATTAAGAGAAGAACTAGAAGGAATCGGCAAAAAAGTACCCGCCAGTCAACCCCTGCTGGATGCAAACTTTACCAAAACCAACATTCAAAATCAACTCCAAATAGGCAACTTTTCAGCAGTACACCTAAAGACTCACGGCGAATTCAGTTCAGATCCCGACGCAACATATATTGTCGCTTACAAACAACTCCTCAAAGGTCAAGATATCGCCAACTTAATCGAAACAGAAACTCAGCAATCAAACAACATTGAATTGTTAGTTTTGAGTGCTTGTGAAACAGCATCAGGAGACAACCGAGCCGTTTTAGGACTTGCCGGAATTGCCGTGCGTGCGGGGGCTCGCAGCACTTTATCAACTTTGTGGGAAGCGCAGGATGCACCGAATACGGAGCTGATGTTAAAGTTTTATGAGGAACTATCAAAACCGGGAACAACGAGGGCAAAAGCGCTGCATATTGCCCAACAATCGCTGTTTGAAAAATATCCTGCGGCTAACATTTGGGGCACATATATTCTAGTTGGAAATTGGCTATAAATTATTAGGATTCCTATCACCACAGCAGAGGACTTTAGTCCTGATTCACTACAAATGGCCCCGCTAACGGTTCTTTCGCTAACTCTTGTGCTCCAATAAACTCTAACAATTTATACCAGTCTCTTTTCAGTTTTTCATCTTGTGGTGAAGCCAAAAGCAAATTGCCCAAACGAGTCAACGAATCGTACCAAATATCAGGTGCCGCCGCATTAATCAAACGCTCAGTTTCAGCAGTTACCGCTACCCGATTCACCCATCCCTGCACTACCAAATCTGCACGGGAGCGCGTACTATTCTTGCAGTATATTCTCAAATACCAATGGTAATAGTTCCCTTCTTTCAAAGCATACTCTGGAGACAATGGCAAACTAATGCTAACAATGCCTGAAGTTTTAGGTAGCTGGAAATCTGTTTCGTAAATTAAAGTCTTTTCGTCTTGACTTAGCAGCACAAATTCTCCTTTTTTTATATCTTCAGGAGCATAGGGAATGTAAAACCAAAAACTAGGATTTTTAGCAGTAGTCGAGCCTGGAGTTTTGGGAGGAATCAGAGCAGTAAGTGGCTGGTTTGTTTTTTTGCAAAACGAGTTGGAGGGATCTAGTCCTCCCCCTGGCTTAGTATTAGGAGGGGGTGGTGTTTGAGGTGTTGCGGAAATAGCAGAATTGGCGATCGCTGATATAGAGCCGATCGCCCAAATTGAAACTAACAGTATTTGTAATGGTATTTTCATCATAAAATCTGTATATCTCGCTTGTATCGAAGTCTCGATCCCCCTAAA
>DPLL01000187.1:0-33472 GCA_003542015.1 Microcoleaceae cyanobacterium UBA9251
GTTAACAGTTAACAGTTAACTGACTCAATTAAATTAATCGCGGGCGATGCCTTCGGCTCGCGCTGCTAACTGTACTGCACTGGCGACAGCAGTAGCAACTCGATCGTCAAATACAGAGGGTATAATGTATTCTTTGCCAAGCTTGTCAGGCTCGACTAAAGAGGCGATCGCGTAAGCTGCTTCCAAATACATATTTGTCGTAATCGTGGTAGCCTTGCAGTCCAAAGCACCTCGGAATATGCCAGGAAATGCCAAAACATTGTTAATTTGATTTGGGTAATCGCTGCGCCCAGTGGCGATGATTGCCACATCGTCCATGATTAATTCTGGCTGAATTTCGGGAATGGGATTTGCCATTGCAAAAACAATCCGATTCTCGGCCATCGAACGTACCATCGAGCGGGTGAGAACGCCGGGGGCGCTGACGCCTAAAAATACATCGGCACCGGCGATCGCATCTTCCAAAGTACCGCCTGACGCCACGGCAAATTCGAGTTTTTCTGGGCTCATGTCCGTGCGGTCTTTGGAGAGGACACCTTGGGAGTCGCACATGATGATGTTTGCGGCACCTGCTGTGCGTAACAAACGGGCGATCGCAACTCCAGCGGCACCGGCTCCGTTAATCACGATGCACACTTCTGAAATTGATTTCTGCACGAATTTTAGGCAATTAATTAATGCTGCTAAACTGACAATGGCAGTGCCATGTTGGTCATCGTGAAAAATGGGAATATCTAGAGTTTCCCGCAATCTTGCTTCGATTTCAAAGCAGCGGGGCGCAGAAATATCTTCGAGGTTAACGCCGCCAAAAACCGGGGCGATATTCTGCACAGTCCGAATAATTTCCTCGGTATCTTGGGTATTCAAACAGATAGGAAAGGCATCTATTCCGGCAAATTCTTTAAATAGCATGGCTTTGCCTTCCATGACTGGCAGTGCAGCAAGAGGGCCGAGGTTTCCGAGTCCCAAAACTGCGCTACCATCGGTAACAATGGCAACAGTATTTTGTTTGATTGTCAGGTTGTAAACTTGTTGGGGGTCCTGGGCGATCGCCGTGCAGATGCGGCCGACTCCTGGGGTGTATGCCATTGCCAAATCGGACGGGCTTTTGAGGGGAATTTTGCTTTCAACTCTGATTTTACCGCCGCGGTGCAAGTGGAAGGTGCGATCGTACACATCGATCACTTGGATATCCGGCAGCGCTTTCACTGCTTGCACTATTTCTTCGCTGTGCTCGATGCTCGAAGCATCGACGGTGATATCGCGAATGGTAGTGGCGCGGTTTTGCTCGATCAATTCGATTTGGTCGAAGTTGCCGCCAACAGATGCGATCGCGCTGGTGACGCTGGCCAGCATTCCCGGCTGGTTTGGCAGGGAAACGCGAATCATTAAACTAAAGCTGGGGTTCGGTGTCAGTTTTACCGTCATGGCTTGATTTTAGATTTGAGATTTCAGAATTTCAATCTTAGATTGAATCGCCAACTTTATCTCAAAAATTTAAGAATTAAAATTTTCAACTTAAATATTTAACAAACTCTGTTTGCTGGTGATGCTCCGATTTTTGACAGATACTGCGTAATTCCTGTTGCTGTCTTTTAATGCGAGACACTTCGGGAATTTATGCGGCTTGTTGGCGGCAAAAGTAGCGCTGCTAAAGTAGATGCACGGCTGTTTTAGCCGGCAGGTAAAAATCCGATCGACTGACAAGCGGTCATTTTGTTTGTAAATTGTGCCTGTTTGCTTAACAGTTGTTTTTTTGTGATCCCTGTCTCTGAGAACGATCGAATTACCTGCTGGTTTGGCTTTTTTGTCTTTTAAAAGCAATGCAATACAGCTTAATTGCTGGTTGCTAATTGTAGATTTTAACGTTCGGCTGTTTCACAGTCACAAAAAATAGAAAAGAATTTACAAGCCAGACAATCGACGGTAACTTTTTCTGAGCTTTGTCGATCGACAGTTTCGAGTGCTTCACTGCCGGCGGGCATGACACACAGAGCAACTTGTCCGACTCCAGCCATCAGTTCGGCAACTCGATCCAAAATACTTTCCATTTTGTCAATTAATTGCTCTGCTGCTTCCAGCGTCGGCGCGACAATGAAAAAGGTTTTGACTCCTTCGGGACTGGGTGCGAAGCCGAGGGTGCACTCTCGTAATAGTGCTTGAGTCGAGAGACTGAAACCGTTATCGAAGCGATCGATTACAGCTTGATAAAAGGCTTGAGTCAGAGAACGATCGCCAAAAATAGGTTGGGGTAACATGGCAACTTCCTTTTGTAGGATCTTGAGGAACATTGGAAAAATTTTAACATACCTTAATTTAAGCGATTTAATTAATTTTTCTAGCGATCGAGATCATCGATCGAATGTGATTTTTTTGGATTTGTGTAGCGGTTGCAACTGTGATAAAATGTGTTATGTGTTAGCACTGCGAGTGATGGCCATCCCAGGACTCACGCCCAAGAAGAGTAAAAATATTCCTAATTTCCGCCCTACTTATACAGTATGTTCTCAACTACAGAAAACCTAAAAGCAAGATTTGACAAAGCATTCACCGATGCATTTGGCGAAAGTCTAGCAGGTACCGATCCGATGCTGACAGCGGCAAGCAATCCCAACTTTGGGGATTTTCAGTGCAATGCGGCGATGACTTTAGCGAAAAAATTAGGAAAGCCGCCACGGGCGATCGCCCAAACAATCATCGAAAACCTCGACATCGCCGACATCTGCGAAACTCCAGAAATCGCCGGCCCCGGTTTTATCAATTTGAAACTCAAACCGGCTTATTTGGAAGCGCAAGTTAGTGCGATCGCGATCGACTCTCGTTTGGGAATCGCACCAACAGAAACACCTCAAAAAGTGGCGATCGACTTTTCCAGCCCGAATATAGCCAAAGAAATGCACGTCGGGCACCTGCGATCGACAATCATCGGCGATGCGATCGCCCGCATCCTCGAATTTCTCGGCCACGACGTCATCAGAATCAACCACATCGGCGACTGGGGCACCCAATTCGGAATGCTAATCGCCTATTTACGCGAAGTTCACCCCGAAGCATTAACAACAGCAAACGCCCTAGACTTAGGCGATTTAGTCGCATTTTACCGCCAAGCAAAACAGCGGTTTGATGCAGACGAAACCTTCAAAGAAACCGCCAGACAAGAAGTAGTAAAACTGCAAGCCGGCGCCGAAGACACCAACCGCGCTTGGAAATTGCTATGCGATCAATCGCGCCGCGAATTTCAAGTAATCTACAATTTGCTCGACATCAAATTAACCGAACGCGGCGAATCATTTTACAATCCGTTATTACCCGCAGTAGTCGAAGATTTAACCAATCTCGGTTTGCTAGTAGAAAGTGACGGTGCGAAGTGCGTTTTTGTAGACGGTTTCACCAACAAAGAAGGCGAACCATTGCCGCTAATTGTCCAAAAAACCGACGGCGGTTACAACTACGCCACCACCGATTTAGCAGCCATACGCTACCGGATCGAAAAAGACCAAGCAAATCGCATAATTTACGTCACCGATTCAGGACAAGCAAACCATTTTGCTCAAGTATTCAAAGTCGCGCAAAAAGCCGGTTGGATTCCCGAAAATGTCGAAATAGTGCACGTTCCCTTCGGTTTGGTATGCGGAGAAGATGGCAAAAAGCTCAAAACTCGTTCCGGTGACACTGTGCGGTTGCAGGATTTGTTAGATCAGGCGATCGTGCGAACCCGTGCAGATTTGGAAAAAAGATTAGCAGCAGAAGAAAGACAGGAAACAGAAGAGTTTATTACTAACGTCTCTCAAGTAGTTGGTTTGAGTGCAGTTAAGTACGCAGATTTAAGTCAAAACCGCGCCAGCAACTATGTCTTTAGTTACGACAAAATGCTCGCTTTGCAAGGAAACACAGCACCTTATATGCTCTATGCTTACGTGCGCGTGCGGGGAATTGGTCGCAAAGGTGGGATAGATTTTGATAATTTAGATGCTGGTGCAAAAGTGATTTTGCAGTCTGATGCGGAGTTAGTATTAGCGAAGCATTTATTGCAATTGAATGAAGTTGTCAGTGCAGTTAATGGTGATTTATTGCCGAATCGAATTTGTCAGTATTTGTTTGAATTGAGTCAAAAGTTCAACCAATTCTTTGAGCAATGTCCGGTTTTGAAAGCGGAGGAACCATTGAGGAGTTCGCGATTAGTTTTGTGCGATTTGACGGCGCGGACTTTGCAGTTGGGGTTAGGATTATTGGGAATTCAAGTGTTAGAAAGAATGTAATATAAAGTTCGTAGTAAGGACTTTAGTCCTTATCTTGTATTTCTTCTGTCGTTTCTCCTGGGTTTTCAATCAACTCGTTAAATTCGCTGATAATTGCTAAAATTCGATCGGAGGCAATGTCTGATTGTTCGGATTTTGAATAAATAGCAATCAAGATAACGATCGTCATTGTTTGAAGATAGTAAATGAATCTATATCCACCGCTTTTTCCTTTTTGAATGTCGCTGTTTTTGACACGCACCTTAAATATTTCGTAACCAGTCCCAGGTATCGGAACTCCCAGCAAATCTCCAGCTTGCAGTTTTTCAATAATCGGCTGAACATCCGATCGAATATGGCGGTACTTTTTAGAGAGAGTCCGCAAGTCGCGTTGAAATTATCGTGTAGGTATAATCTGCCTTAAAGGAGGATTATTCTGCATCAATTCCCTCCCACAGTTCAGAAAGCGGTACAGTCTCTCCTGTCATTGCTTCCTTCCATCCTTGACGAAAACAGTCTTCGGCTGACTTCAGCGGTTCCTCAGCAAGAACAATAACGCGAACTCGGTGGCCTGCAAATTTCGCTGATTGGGCGAGAATTTCTTCCCACGTTCCCTCTACTTCTAGTAGTTGTGATGTCATTGCTTTTACTTTTTTTTAGATTGGGATTTAGTTAATTATAGCGCATTTCTCAAATCGAGCATTTACGGCGTTTTGTTAACAATCAAGCTCTCTAGGATTTCTTTAAACATGGTTACGACAATTTGGCGATCGTTATCTCTTATAAATATATCGTAATTGGGAGTTGAGTTAATTTCTATTAACCAATATTGTCCATTTTTATCTATTCCTACGTCAAACCCAGCATAATTAATCGCCATTTCTGCAAAAACAGGTTTAACAAAATCTTCAATCTCAGATATGAGATTTGGGTTAATTATATGTTTAGCTGTTGCACCTTCCCAGTGCAGCGGGCTTAAATTACCCGCAAATTCAGCCTGAGATTTGTCTTTTTCATACAGCAAAACTAGCTTTTTTTTGCAGAATACAGCCCGATATTCGTGGGCAATTTCGATATATTCTTGAGCTAGCGCCACATAGTCATAATTTTTGCTGTTGATGTTAAAAATAATTTCTAGAGATTCTTTAATTTGCTCTCTAGTTTCACACAGAAAAACATTGTTGCCGCCAGAACCGCGATTTCTTTTGAGAATCATCGGAAAAGGAAAATTTTTAGTTACTTCTAAAACCATTGATTCAATATCTGGGAAACTCAAATATTTTTGATACTTTTCTTCACAGTGAGGCGAGACAAAGCCTAGAGTTCTGGGAGTATTGATCTTGCCTTTTAATAGTTGATAAGTATATTCTTTGTCTTTGAAAATATGTGCAATTGACGCGCTGTTAAATGGCATCATGTAATTGACAAAGTAATAGTCTTGGCCGCCGTGTTTGATTCTAATCAAGTTTTGGGAGTGATGCAGGATTTCGTAAGGGATATTTAATTCCCGACAAGCTTCAAGCAAGATTTGAATGTTCGTTAGCATAAAATGTAATTTAATTTGAAAGTAGTTTAGGACTTACGCACGGGTGGTCAGAAACCGAGTTTTTTAGATCATATCTCCTTACCAAGCGCAAAAACGGCAAAAAACCCGGTTTCTTTGGTTTTATGCGTAACTCCTATAATTTAAAATATTTGAGATTCGAGAATCGATCGCAATTCTCAAATCTCAAATTCCATCAAATTTTACCCAAACAATCGCCGCTGTCCATTGGCCGCATCTTTCCCCGCATAAATCTCGCGGGTTCCCTTCGGAATATAAATCCAGCCGAATTCTTGCAAGCGATTGGTTAAATTGGAAATACTCACTCCCAATTCGTCTCTAATTTTGTATAAATGCGACCACTTGGTTAAATCGCGTCCCTGTCTTTTATCCTCCAAAATACATCGAGGCATCAACAAACAGCTTGCAAAATATTGCGCTTGCCATTCGATCGATGCAATTTTTGTATCCGCACTCGCACCCCGACAAACAAACGGTTCTTCGACATCCGGCGCCGTTTTTTCTCCCTTGCCTAAGTTGAGTTCCAATTGTTCGATCTTACCGTCTGCTTCGTCTTGATTGATGTGCAGCACCCAGTGTCCGATTTCGTGGGCGATCGTCGATTCGATGAAGCCTGGGGGTTTTTCCAAAATCAATTCGTTGATTTCAATTAACCGCTGCTGTGGCAAAATTCTCGCCGCGATCGCACCTTCTTCATCCGGCTCAATCCACTCCCAAACTACTCCCAAATCCAGAAAGTCAGCCACCGTTGTTGCATCAATTGGCCATCTCGGAGCAAAAGTTTGCGTTTTTTGCATCTGCATCAAAATGTCATTTGCCAAACGTTCGATCGATTCTTTGGGGTAGAAGCAATACGGCTTAAAAATACTCACTTTGAGGGCCTCTCTTAGGATTGGAACGACTTTTTGAGCCAATCTGGATTTTCTTGCATCCGGCGGAAAAGAGCCTGCATTTCCTTCGGATTCTGCTTCAGCAGCGCTTCGTACTGCTGTGGCAGTCTGCCGGCCAGAAAAATTAACTCCTCCTCATTTATATCTAGATTCCGCGCTAGCGATCGGATTACCTCCTCTTTTGGCGCATAATCAGCGCGATCGTTCTCCAACTTAGACAAATAAGTAAAGTCCACACTTAGCATACCAGCTAACTCACGTTGTGAGTAAGCCTTGTCTTTGCGAGCTTGACGGATGAGTCTTCCAAATGTTTGTTCCACGGTTTTTCGCCTCCTGACAAGCATTCTAGCCTGTTTTGATGAAAAGTTCAACAAACTACTTGACGAGAAAATCAACTCAGGCTACTATGAGTTTAGTTGACGGTTTATTCAACTAATTTGACCGCACTGGTAGGGTCAATAGTGGAGATCAGCCGAAAAAACACGCTACATATAGTAATTAACCGTTCGCGGAGTGAGAACCGCGAGCAGTCAAAACCCTTGTAAACAGCAAATAAGGAGGAATGGTCGCAAATGCTCAGAACCTGGACAGACACGCATTACCAGCTCGAAGACGATGACTGGCTATACATTGCCACTCACGAAGAACAAAGCTCGGCCTCACTTGTTTGTCCGGGCTACGCGCGGGATGGCGAAGGCTTTAGCATCCACTTCACGCCAGCGCACTTAGAAATGTTGGAGCATTTAGTCGCCGCGCTGCGGATTATTAAAGCTCAACAAGAAGCGATGCTTGAATACACATATCCAGAAGCAAAAACAGCAAAACATCTCATTAGGTAATTGGGCATTGGCCAAACAGGGAATTGGGCAAACAGGGAATTGGGCAATTTGCTAACAATAATTAAAGGAAAAGACAATGAATAAAATACAAGAAAGACCAGCATTTTCAGTATTTGGTGCTAAACCGAGCAATGCTTTGCTAGTACCAGAAATCCCGATCGCCGTCCGAAACAACTGTCAAATTGGCCAATGGGCGATCGGCGATACCGATTATGGTAGCAAATGCTCAATGACGATTCTCAAATTCTCCAAATTCTTCGGCTCCCTCGGCCAAACTTCCCACACATTATGGGGTCAACTCTGGTTTGTCGCAGAAAGCGGCGAATTGCCACAAGGAGTTGTCATGGTGACATACATCAAAAACCGCAGTTTGAACGATTTTAACGGCTTAGTTGCTTCTGTTCAATCTCGCGGAGTCGAGCCAGCTACGGGTATTTTCATTCCCGAATTTACCCAGCATTCCGGCGAAAAACCAGATGACAGCGGATTCGTTAAACCAATCAATTATTACAGCTTAAAATGGTCGTGGGCGGAGCGTAATGACTGGGCAATTATCGACCAAGCAGCAGCAGTTTTGTCCGATATGAGCAATCAATCTCGGATGATCGATTTGGAAGGAACGCGGCAAATGGTGTGTTTGGATAATCTTCCTCCCCAGGAAGTTGCCTGTTTGATGGCTGCTCAAGCTAACGGTGAAAGTGATGCTATTAGTTTGAATTCTAACGGCGCTATGTCGTTGTCGCCAGCCGCAGACAAATCAACTGCTGACTTGTTCTAATTCTGTTTTCAAGGCGCGCTAAAATCGCGCCTTGACAATAATTATTACTGCTTGGATAAAATGCAGAAAATAACGAACATAAACCAAGCACAGAACTTGCTATAAAACCGTTTGAGATCTAATTTAGAGCCGATCGCTCAAATCCGATCCGATGCTGTGAATGCTCTCGCAACTCTCACATAAACTTGCCAACACAAGGCTTTAGTTACCGAAGCATTTAAGCAAAATTACCAAATTTTTTTCTCGCAAAATTACTTGCCAAAAACTACAATTTTGTGTATAATTGATGAGTAAAACTGCGAAGGAAATAATCGGTGCGATCGCTGTCAGCGAATTCTCCAAATTCTAGCAGGTAACAATCCAGGAAAAAAACTAGATCCAGTCCTGAAATACAAAGCCATCCTTACCCAAATCCGCAAGTTAGGATAACTACAACCGTTCCCCAAAAAAGTCTAAACAAGTTAAAACCAGGAGAAACCATGATGACAATAGGAACTGCGAAGGACAGCAAAGCCAAAATTTTGCAAAATTTTCAGCAAATTTTAGCTGAGAATAAAAAAAACGAATCCAAAGTAGAAACCAAAGAACAGGAAGCTGATAAAGCCAAAAACAAACAACTTTTGGAAGTCGCTTCTACCTACACAATTGATAGTATTGTCAAAGGTTTAGCCGACTTACAATTAGATTTTGGCAGCATCATCAGCGGACTTTCGGAAAAACTGAGCGCTGAATCATCAAAATTAGACGAATTAAAGCGTGCTATTGAAATAGAAACAGCACAATTGCAAGAATTGCAGCAAATTCGAGTTGTAGCAGACGCGCTCTACATTTTAACGCAAGAACACCAAGAAAAGATAACAGCCTTAGAGCAAAGTGCAGCTACGCAGCGCGAAGTCATCGAAAAAGACACGACCCAAAAACGCAAAGTTTGGCAAAAAGAACAGCAAGAGTTTGACACAGCAATTCAAGAAGAAATTGCACTAACAACGAAAGAACGTCAGCGGGAAACAGCAGATTATCGCTACGAATTAGAACGCACCCGCAAAGTCGAAACTGACGAATACGAAGAAACGAAACGCAAACTAGAACGGGAATTGCAACAATCTACTCGCGAAAAAGAGAAAAATTGGGTAGAACGTGAAAAATTCCTGAGTGACAATCAAGCTGAGTTTGAAGCAAATCAAAAGAAAGCGGCTGGATTTGAAGAAGAACTGAAACAGGCTTATGTTAAAGCCAAGGAAGAAGCTATTCAGGAAGTTTCCCGCGAGGCTAAAGTCAAGGCTGATTTGGTTGAGAAAGAATGGGAAGGAACTAAGCAGGGATATGAATTGAAAGTGCAATCTTTGCAGCAGACTATTGAGCGACAAACTGAACAAATTGCGGAAATATCTGCACAATTGCAAGGGACGATGAAGCAATCGCAAGATTTGGCGATGAAAGCTTTTGCTACTAAAGCTTAAATCGGGCAGGACTTACACATTTTAACTTAATTCTGTCATTCTGAGCGTAAGGGAAGAATCTCTGAGAGGGTCAAGATGCTTCATTATCCTTCGCGGAGTTTACCTTGAGGAACGAAAGGCTCTGGACTCAGCATGACAGTTGACGGAGAAAGTCCTAAAACAGAAAGGAATAAAGTCCTTAATCCGAACCAAAATTGGAAGCGAAACCAGACAAATTTTCCGAACTATTAGGAGATGAAGAGTTGTGAATAAAAAAGTAAGTGACAAGAACACCAAGGCTGAAATCTTGGAAGCGTACAAGGAAGCAACCGAAGCAAAGGCTGCTTTAGAATCGCAACTGAAGCAGCTTAATCACGGCAAATCTGCCAATGTTTCCGAACAGCAAACAGCAGTCCCAGAAAAATCAATTGTTGAGGTAAATAAATCAATGACTTTAGTGCAAAATAAAGAAAGAATGCAGTCTACGATCGACAATTTAATCTTACTGCAATTTGGCTTTGGTGGCGCTGTCAGCGAACTGTCTGAAAAACTGACATCGGAAGCGTCTAAACTGGAGGAATTGCGGCGAACTGTAGGGGAAGAAATTCAACATCTTCAAGAGTTGCATAATTTAGAAGATGTTGCAGAAGATACGCTGGATAATTTAATCCAACAATACGAAGAAAGCGCGAAAACATTTGCTGACGAAATCAGCCAGCAGCGCGAAACTGTTGAACAGGATTTGTTGTCACGACGACAAGCTTGGGAAAAAGAGCAAGAAGTGCAAAAATTAGCTGTCAAAGAACGTAACGAGAACCAGAATAAATCTCGTCAGCGAGATGAAGAATCCTATTGTTATGATTTGCATCTCCAGCGAAATCTGGATAGCGAAGAATATGAACAGCGCCAGCAAACGCTGTACAAAGAAATCGAAGAGTTTCAACAAGAACAAGAGAAACAATGGACTGAACGGGAGAAATCTATTGCGGAACGTGAAAAACTCTATGCTGAGGTGAAAGCTCAGGTGGAATCTTTTCCGAAAGAACTGGAAGCTAATATCAAGAATGGCAAAGATAATGGTCGCAATATCGGCAATTATCAAGCTAAAATTAAGTCGGATTTGTTGATGAAAGAAATGGAAGGACAAAAGCAAAATTACGAGTTGCAAATTCAAGGAATGTTGCAGACTATTCAAAATCAAGAGTCTCGGATTGCTAGCTTGTCGAAACAACTGGATTCTGCGTTGAAACAGGTGCAAGATTTGGCGGTGAAGGCTATTGAAGGTGCGTCGAATTTGAAATCTTTTGAAGCGGTTAAGGAAATTGCGATCGAACAAGCTAAGACTCAGCAGAAAAATAAGTAATCAGTTAGCCTGAAACGGATACGGATACACGGAGCATAATATCAAATCCTCTCTTCATCGGAATAGTAAATTTGAGTTAACTGTTAACTGTTAACTGTTGACGGTTAACTGTTAACTGTTAACTGTTAACTGTTAACAGTTGACAGAGTTAGGAAGGTAGGAGCCGATCGCATTCTGGATCTAGTTTTGAGTTTGCGTACTTTTTATAACTTTTTTGTAAACCCGATCGCACCTTGGCGTCTCCACACCAGTTGTCGGTTGATATCCGCTATTTTCGTACATCTTAACAGCTTCCTTGAGCACGCTAGCAGTTTCGATCCAGATTTCATCAAAGCCGCGAGTGGCAATTTTACTTTCCAATTCTAGCAGTAAAAACTTACCTAAACCTTGTCTTCTTGCCTTTGGCAAAATATACATTTTGCGAATTTCCACAGCATTATTCCCGCGTTCGATGGGATAGTAAGCCGCCGTACCGACTATTTCATCCAGCCATTCAACCACCCAAAATTCTCCACCTTTTGTCTGATAATATAGTTCTACATCGTAGACATCTCGATCGGCATCGAAAGGCTCACAATTTAAACCGTACTCCGCTAAAACATCCCGAATTACATGAAAGGCATCAGCCCGATCGCGCGTTTCCCAGGAACGAATTAAAAAATCTCGATATTTGGTGTTCATTGGTTTTCGCAACTCATGTTTTTAGGTAACATTAATAACTTTCAATTGGCACTGATTTCATGTTGCACAGTGCCTCAACACACCCTAATTTTAACTATGAATTCTCGGTTCTGGATGAAGAGTTGCCAGCAACTCGCTCTCAACTAATGATAATTGATCCAGTCGCCTATCGACAAGAGAGCGATCGAAATAAGTTGTTGCCAAAATCCAATATACACCGTAATGACGGGCTTCAGAAGCCATCAAACTGCGGTAAAATTTAGCTAATTCTGTATCTAGACAGCGATCGCTAAGCAGTCCCAGCCTTTCGTGACTTCGCGCTTCTATTATAGCACAAACTAGCAAAGAATCTAACAATCTATCCGGTTCTTGCTTGCGAATTTGGCTGGACAAACCGGCACCGTAGGGAGGAGCCGCTAAATGGCCCAAAGCAATGTTACGCTGTTCTAAACGCTGATTGACTTGCTCGAAATGCTCTAATTCTTCGCGGGCGATCGCAGTTAGCATCCTCACCAATTTAGCATGAGCCGGGTAGCGAAACATTAAATTTAACGCTACTCCCGCCGCTTTTCGCTCGCAGTGAGAATGATCTAATAAGATTGTATCTAAATTGGCGATCGCCTGTTCCACCCAATCTTCAGAAGTCGGCTGTTTCAGAAACTTAATAGTTGGTTGTGTTGAAGTCATGCAATTTGAGATTTTAGATTGAGATTTTTAGTCCTAGACGCAGAAACCGGGTTTTTTAACTAAAATACTGCACCAGCCTTTAACTGGCGTAAAAAACCCGGTTTCTTTAGTATTTATGCGTCCAGGAATATTCAAGAAGTCGGGGCTCTAGCTATTACTAACTGTTGCCTATTTTACACAGTTTTTCAAACACCGCGTACATATCGGAAGCAAACTTTTTCGGATTCCACAGCGGCGACAAATTTCCAGCTTTTTTAGATTGCATCAACTGTGCTTTAATCGCCTTTCGCAATTCACCATCTTTACCCAATTTTACACCCAATTCCACATATTCCGGCCAAGACCAAGCCACACCAGTCTCAATCCCCAAAGTCTGCAAAAACGAATAACCCATTCTCGACAAAAATTGCTCTCCAGCGCGAGTCACCACAGGTAAATTAAACCACAAAGCCTCTAAAGTATGAGTCCCGCCATTGTAAGGATAAGAATCCAACAAAACATCGGCCAGCAAATAGATAATTCTGTGTTCTTCCTCGGTAGCAACTCTCGGCAAAAACTTAATCCGGTGCCGGCCGACTCCCTCCGCTTCGCAAGCTTGGTGATAAGCCGCCTGAAACACTGCACCATCGCCTAAAGCTTTGTGAATCAAAACACTATTTGGCACTTGTTTGAGAATAGCAACTTGTGCTTTTACCAAATCGTAATTAAATTTTCTACCGGGAGCGACACACAGGTAAACTATCTGATCTAAACCAATCCGATTCGACTGTCTCAAAGCCACCGCATCGACAGCATACCTTGGAAAATGTGACACCGCAACAAATGAATCCGGCATTCTAATTAGTTGCTCATCGTAATATTTTTCCCGACCTACTGGGTGCGTGTGTTCGTCGCACAAAAAGTAATTGTTTGGTGATATATAAGGTGCGTCAAATCCCAACCAAGAAACACAAACTCGCGCGGGTTTCCGAGATAGAATATCAGCATGAATTGGCACGCTTAGAGAATCTAAGTCTACTAAAACATCCAAGGAGTCTTGCTGAATTTGCTCGATAATTTCGGCTGAATTAGGAAGTCCATTCGGATAAGTTTTAGGCAAAGTCAGTTTGCCAAAACTTTCAAACTCCTGAGTTTTGTCATCAGTCACAATTCTTTCGGAAGCGTACAAATGTAAATTCGGTGTGATTTCGGATAACTCGCGAATGATGTCAGCACTGCACCAACCTACAGAATGGCGGCTGAAGTGATTGGACAAAAAGCCGATTTTCAATTTCCCTTCTGTGGGAGTTGGTTTGAAGCTGTAATTAGCAGGTTGCGGAAAATTAGGTTTGATACATTTGTCGATATACTTTTGGGCAATTAATCGGTAAAGCTGAGAGTTTGCCGCCACGTCATCTCGCAGATATGGCGTGCTAAATAAAAAGTTTGCATAAAGCGATTTAATTTCAACCGATTTAACTGTGTCTAAGTTTTTCTGCAAGTAAGATTCTAATTCTAAAAATCTCTCCCCAGCAATTTGATTCAATCCCGACACTTGATAGGTGCTGATGAAGTAAATTGCGGTCATGATTGGATCAGTTTCTTCGCACATTTGGCTGTATTTATGCACAGCTTGCCGCGCCGCAGCTAAATCGCTAGTATCTCTGAGAATGCCGCACAAATGTTGGTGAGCGGGCATAAAATCTGGTTTAATTTCCAGGGCTTTCTGAAGGTGGGGAATTGCTTCTTTAAATTTGCCTTGATAGCGCAAAACTATGCCTATTTGACAGTGTGCTTCGGGTAAATCGGGCTTAAAAGCGATCGCCCGTTGCCATGCAGCCACAGCCTCATCTAGCTTACCCAGCCGCGCTAATTGATCTCCCAAATTTAAATGAAAATCCACCTCAGCCAGACGGGGATTGATTTCGAGAGCTTTTTGTTCGTATGCTACCGCAGCATCAAATTGCCCCTGCTGCTTCAGTGCTCCAGCCAAATTCCAGTAAGCAGCGGCTAAATCCGGTTTGAGCGCGATCGCCTTTTCGTAATTGACAATCGCCTCCACCAAACGCCCTTGTTTGTAGAGCATACTGCCCAAATTAGCATAAGCCTCAGCAAAGTCGGGATTCAGGGCGATCGCCTCAGAATACAGCCGCATCGCCTCCTCAATTTCCCCGCTGGCTTGCTGCACGTTGCCCATTGTCACATAAGCGGGAGCCCAATCCGGTTGTAATTCCAGGGCACGGCGACAAGCGGCGATCGCTTCTGCTAAATTGCCAACAGAGTAATACTTTTCTGCAACAATTGTCAGGGATGTGGCATCTTCAAATTTGGGTGTTTCAGACTGGTTGTGGAAATCGGGATTCATTGGGCGGCCTATTTGTGCTATCAAGTTAAGGGTTGAATCTATCTTATTTTGCACAGTAACAGTTTTAGCGGAACTACGGGCGATCGTCGATCGGGAATTTATAGCAACCTTCTCGGCAATTAGGACGTTTTTAATTGCTGAAACCATTGATTATATTGCATTTTTCTTCTTCCTGATTCCTGATTCCTGACATTCGTTACATCCGTTACATCCGTTACATCCGTTACATAATCCGTTGCCGAACTTCCTTCAACATCTGCTATATGAGCGACAAGCAACCGACACAGCGCCAACTTAAAATCAAGTGGAAACCAAACCTCCTGCTGGGCTTACTCTTGTTAAGCTTGGCAATCCCCTTACCATTTGCCCAAAAGACTCTCGCACAGCAGCAGACAGCCAACTTTCGGCAGAAATTATTTCAAACTGCCCTTTATTTTACCCTATATTTTGAGGGCGGATTCAGCGATCACCCCGCAGACAAGGGCGGCAGAACTTATAGAGGGATTCTGCAAACCGAATACAATGCTTACCGATACAGTCGCGGGCTACCACCCCTCGACGTGACGCAGATGTCGGAATCAGAGCTCCTAGAAATTTATCAATATTACTGGGATTCGAGCCTTTCCGGTACAATGCAGCCAGCTTTGGCGATCGTCATGTTTGATACAGCAGTTAATTTCGGAATTAATAACTCGATTACGTTTCTTCAGCAAGCATTAGGATTGCCACAAACGGGAGTTTTTGATGCCCCAACCAAGGAAGCGCTGAAAGCGGCAAATAACAGAAATACAGCGTTGCAAATGATTAATGAACGGATTATTTATCGTTACAAACGGGTGCAAGAAGATCCGAGTCAGATGGCATTTTTCCGGGGATGGTTGAGTCGAGATTACAGTTTGTGGGGCTATGTGAATAAGATTAAGAATTAAATCGGCGGTTGAAATTGGGGCAACCACGGGGGGATTGCCCCTACAGCGATACCTTGATTTTCTGCATAGTGTTGAAGGGAGTGGGGCGAATTTCTTAGAAGGTTTTGATAATTTGCCTCAACGTCTTGCTGCTGCTAAAGCTGAAGACACTCAGACTCAAAAAGATTTAGATAAGCTGAATCAGGAATATCGGGAATTGGGTTTGCAGAAAGCTAATTTGCAAGATAATCTGATTCCGGCGAAAGAGGGAGAAATTGTTGCGAAAGAGCAACAAATTGCGGGGACGGAAAGTGCGATCGCGCAAACTCAAGGCACTTTAAATAATCTGGAAAATCAGCTAACACAAACACAAGATTCTTTAGCGCAAAAATCGGCAGAGATTCAGCAACAACAGGGGGTAATTTCTGCTACTCAATCTGAGATTACTAATCTTCAAAATCAAATTGTTGCTAAAAATTCTGAGATTCAGCAACAGCAGTCTGTAGCGCAAGGTAATCAGAATCAAATTAATCAAGCTAATGCTGCTGTTAATTCGTTAGAACAGCAACGGCAAGCGCATCAGGCTAATGCTAATTACTGGAATAGTCTGATTTACACTTGGGGAGTTGTTGGCAGCACAGGAGGAAAAAGACCACAACCTATCTATGGTTCGATTTATAACCCACAAGCGGAAGCTAATCGCAATGCTGAACAAGCTGCTGCTAATTCCTACGCACAACAGCGAGATGCAGCACAAGTTAATGCAGTACAATTATCTGCAACTTTACAGCCTAAAATTGCGGTAAATCAGCAACAAATTGCGACTTTACAACAACAGCAACAGTCTTTAAATCAGCAACAACAGGCATTGAATTTACAACTTGCTAACCAGCAAAATCAACTCCAACAACTGCAACAAGACCAGCAAGTAATTACTCAGCAAGTTAACAACCTGCAATCTCAAATTAACCAAACTCAGAATCAATTAAACGGTTTAAATACTCAACTCGGTAATCAACAACAGCAGCGAGAAGATTTAATTGCACAACTGGCACAACTGAATCAACAAAAAGCTGATACTGAACAACAGCTAATTGAGAAATATCGGGAGATTGAACTCACAGATCAATACTTTGAGCAAGTAGAAGCAGAAGTAAATCGCCTGCAAAGTCGTTTAGATTTACTCAACAAAGCTGGAGATTTAGAGCAAAAATATCAGCAGAATTGGCAGTCTTGGCAAGAAGCAACTCAGGCACTGGCGACAGCAACTCAAGCATTGTTAGATATTCGTAAAGCTGGACAACCTGACCGCGATCGCGTGGCACTTTTACAACAACAATTGAATGATAGTCAGGCGAATTTGGCTCAGGCAAAATCTATCCAAAAAACGATCGCCGATACCCAACAATCTCTCGAATTTACGAAACTGCAATTAGGGAATCAAACCTTACTGCTACAAAGCTTAATTGACCGTGATAATCCCTTAGCAGCATTGGAGCGAAATTATCTAAATGATGCTGAAGCGCATCGCCAACGGATATGGTATTGGAATGGCAGTTCCTACGTTTATAATAGCGCCGAAGCTGAGGCTTATCGCGCTAGTTTGCAGGGAGCTTCGTTTATCGCAGATCAGCGTAATCGTGCATGGCAACAGCGACAAGAAACTTCGACAAAGATTAACGAACTTAATCAAAAGATATCTCAGCAACAATCTGATATTGCTCAGAAGCAATCGGAGTTAGCTGGTTTGGGACAAAGCATTCCTCAAATAGAGTCGAAAATCACCACAATTCAAGGAGAAATTACCACCGTTACTAAACGCTTGGAACCGCTACAAGTTCAGGAAAATAAACAGACTCAAATTATCCAAGGCGCAACGACTACCACGCAAAATTTAGCCTCTCAGCTATCGCAAACAACGGAATTACATTCGACTGCTTTGCGTCAATTGATTGGGTTTGGGATTCTCGCTTCTGAATCTGATGTTGATTTCTTTGCTACACAAGTAGAGCCACAAGTCAATACCCAGTTAGAACAGTTAAATAATGTGGGGAATGACTTAGGAAATCAAATTGATAGTCAAAATCAACAGATTGCTAATTGGGAGCAAGAATTAGCTAATACTCAAGATGATGTGAGCAAGCAAGCGCTGACAAATCTGATTGCTCAAGCTAAGAAACAATCAAGCAATTTGGAAGCTTTGAAAGCCTCAAATCAGAGTAATGCTGATGAGTTAGAGGGATTATTGAATCAGGCAACAGAAGCCTTGACACCTTTGCGTCAAAAGCAAGAGTTAGAGATTCGCCAAAAACTTGAGAGTAATGATGGACGATTGGAATCTTTGCAGTCTCAATTGAATTCTGAAAATGCGGCTGATGCGGCGATTAATTCTGGTACGGTGTTGGATCATGTATTATTGGCAGACCAAATTAATCAAGATTTGCGTCTGGGTGTAACGAATTGGACGGAGCAATTCTTAGCAGGAAATCAACAAACTAAGGAATTAGTTACACAGCAACATAATTTATCTAATTCGGTTGATGAATTGATTGCCTATATTAATAATAATTTGGCAAAACCGGATGGGAATTATAATCGCATTCACACCGCTTTGGCCAATGGGATTACGACTCTGGGTGTGGTGGAAAATCGCGCTGATGAATTGGATACTGCTTTTACTTCGACTGAGGATGCGATTGAAAGAATTAAGTTGCGGATTGAGCAAGATGCGAAATTATGGGAAGAAATTGCTCCGATCGCAACTCGTTATGGTGTTGAGTCACAACAACTTGCCGAATTTACTAAGTTAGCTCAAAAACTGCAAGCAGCTAAAGATAAATTTGACAAAAAACAGCCAGACGCGATCGCTTTTGCCACTCAGGAAGTCTTACCGATTGCCCAATCTTTAATTGATCAAGCTAATGGCAATCCAGCTTTAGCAAATTATGTCGAAAAAGTCCAAGAATTATTGGCAAAATTCAATGATTTAGCAGCAAAACAAGCAGCCAGTGAAGCGAAAGCTGCCGAAGTGCGTCAAGAATGGGAAAATGCAACTAATTATGACGATACGCCCATCAATCAGATTAATTTCGGCAACAAATTAGTAGAATCCCGTCGAGGTCAAGATAACCTAATTTATGTTCGTAACTCCACTGATGGTGGCAAAACTTGGACACAGTGGTTACATACGGGTGGCGGCACTAATTTCGATAGCATCAAGACGGCAGTTGTTGATAATAAACTGTTCCAATCAATACGCGGTACAGACAACCAAATTTGGGGACGCTCTAGCACCGATGGAGTGAATTGGGGAAGTTGGTTCCCTATTGGTGGTGCGATGACAACTGACTACTCAATGGATGTTGTCGGGAAAAACTTAGTGTTTACTGTTCGCAATTCCGATAATAAAATCTACTCTCGTACTGCTGTTAATGGTACGCAGTGGCAGAATTGGGAGTCTCTTGGTTCTACCATGAGCGATATCGTTCAAGATGTAGTTGATGGCAAATTTATTCAGTCTTATCGCGGCTTTGATAACCAGATTTATGTGCGCCAATCTGCTGATGGTGTTAAGTGGGAAACTTGGGAAAAAATTGATGCTGCTATTGCTAAAGCTGATTGGCGACAACAGTATTTGCAAAACCTACAACAGTCTGACACTCATAACTTAAATCCGGTCACTCGCACTCAATACAAAGACAAGCTAGTAGAAGCAGTACGCGGTAAGGATAACCTGATCTACGGTCGTTCTTCGACTGACGGCGGTAAGACTTGGAGTAATTGGCAATATACCAACGGCGGCATAAACAGTGATGTCCAAATGGTAGTTGCTAATAATGAACTGGTTCAAGCTGTGCGAGGGACTGATAATGCTCTCTATTTCCGGCAATCTAACGATGGGGTTAATTGGAGTGGCTGGGCCCAAATTGCAGGCGCTATTTCTGACGACTTTTCAATAGATGCTATCGATAACAATGCAGTAATCAGTGTTCAGGGTTCTGACAAGAAATTATACAGTCGTACTCTCATTCCTAATATTCGTTGGACTAACTGGGAAGTGAGTCCACTTACTACGATCAATCCCATTGAACAAAAATTGGTTGACGGTAAGATAGTACAGTCTTACAAAGGGGTTGACGATCGCACTTATGTTCGCTATTCCACTGATGGCTTGAACTGGAACAATTGGGAAACTTTGCAAAGTGCGATCGCTAAAGCCGAAATTAATCAGCAATATTTGGGAGAATTGCAACAAAATAGCGCTCAAAATCCTAACCCCGTCACTCGTACTCAATACAAAGACAAGCTAGTAGAAGCAGTACGCGGTAAGGATAACCTAATCTACGGTCGTTATTCTAGCGATGGCGGTAAGACTTGGAGTAATTGGCAATATACCAACGGTGGCATTAATAGTGATGTCAAAATGGCAGTCGCTAATAATGTACTGGTTCAAGCTGTGCGAGGAACTGATAATACTCTCTATTTCCGGCAATCTAACGATGGGGTTAATTGGAGTGGCTGGTCCCAAATTCTGGGGGCTATTTCTGACGACTTTTCAATAGATGCTATTGATAACAAGATCGTATTTGGCGTTCGTGGTTCTGACAATAATTTCTACAGTCGCACTCTCATTCCTAATGTTAGTTGGACTAACTGGGAACCTGGTCAAGTCAAAACTATTGACGGCATTTCCCAAGAAGTTGTTGATGGGAAAGTAGTGCAAACCTACCAAGGTGTTGACGGTCAAATTTATACCCGTTCTACACCCGATGGTTTGACCTGGAGTGCTTGGGAAAATCAGGATGCGATCGCGAAACAATATCAGCAAGAAAAAGAAGCGCAACTCCCACTCTTAACCCAAGAAACTAGCCTTGCTGCACGTCCATTATTCCTAGCAGAAAACTCAGAAAATGGTACTGCAATTGATATATTAAAAGCCGTAACTTTAGAAGGTCGCACTTCCAATCAGGAAATTTCTAGCCTACTAAACAATCCCTCGGCTGATGCTTTACTCAATGCCGCAGCAGTAGAAGGACGCAACCCAAATCAAGCGCTATTTGATAAAGCAAAAGCAGAACAAGCATCCCATGAAGCTCAAGGTTATGCACTTTTAAATCAAGCAGCTTGGTATGAACAACAAGCAGCTTATAATTGGGCTGTCAGTCGCAAAAATGGCCCCTATTGGTATGAACAACGTTGGGTAAAAGGCCGCTCTGGGAAAGGTCATTGGGAAACTATCACCCACATTGACTATAACTGGATTCTCTGGCAACAATATTCACAAATATTCCCTCAGTTACGGGCCCAGGGATCTGCACATTTAGTCGAAGCTGACAAATGGCGCAAGGAAAAAGAACGTATCGAACCTTTAAAAAATCAGTGGATTGCTGCTAATGATGCGGCGAATACTGCGGAACCTCCTATTGATGAAGCACGTAATTTCTTTGCCGAATTAGAAGCAGCGCGAGAGTCGATTCCCGGCGATCAAATTCAACTTGCGAGTTTAGAAAACCTCCTTCCAAACATTCAGAAACTGTTAGAAGAAGCTGAAGCAGAAGCCGCTGCCCAAAATGCCAAAGTGCAGCAACAATGGGCAGAATACGATACTAATTCTGAGGAGTATCGCGCTGCTGTTGCTGACATTTTGCAACGGCGCGGCGAACTGAATACAAAAGCCATTGAAACACAGCAACAATTAGCTGATGCTGAAGGTACTGTTGAACGTCAAACTGTGGCTTTAAGTGACGAATTGGCAAGCACTAAAGCGCTTACTACGACACTTGAACAGCAACGCCAGTCGATTGAAAATCAGATTCTCGAATTGGTAAAACAAGGTGTGCTGGCAGAGGATTTAGATGATTTGAATACTAATTTAGTTCAAGTTAATAAATCCTTGAAATGGCTGAATAATAAAGCCGCAGTTCTCACGGCAGAGCAAACTGCGCTGACTCAAAAACGCACGATGTTGACGGCACAAAATGAGGTGATTTTAGCAGAACAGCGATTGCTAGATGCTTATATTAATGACCCGGATGCCGATTACAGCAATTTGCAACAACAATTAAATGATGCCCGTGCTGCTTTAGCAGAAGCGCAACGATTAGCAGAACAAGCAGAAGCGGCTAGTCAGGCTCTTACGGCTTCTTTGCAACAGTTGAAAACCGATTTGTTGGCGCAAAATGATGAACATTTGAAGGCTGCTAAGGAACATCAAACAATTTTGAAAGATTTGGTGGAGGCTACCCAATCGAATGCTAATTACACTTTGCAAGCTGCACAAAAACAGCAAGAAGTCAATACTTTAGAGTTCCAAATTATTCAGCGTTTGCAGACAGCAACGGCGGCTGGAAATCAGGAAGCTAAGGCGTTGTTGGATGTTGCACAGCGCAATGATATGGCGACGGCGGCGGAGCTTTATTACCGAGATTACAGCGATTTAGCTAGCGATCAAGGTGGTTGTGCTGGCGGTGCTGGTAATGCGAACGATCAAATATTGGCAAATCGCTATTATGTCGAAATGCTGAATAACCGGGAGTTACAACGTCGCGCTCAAGCTCAAGCTAATGCCTTTGGTGCGGCGAGAAAAACCGCAGAAGCGCAGATGAAAACACTGCAAACACAGCAAGAAACGGCTGCACAGTTGTTAAATGATTTGAATGCGAAGGTTGCAGAAACTCAGGAGGAACGGGAGAATAAAGAGCAGGAATTAGCTATTGCCCAAGCCCGTTTAGATGGCATTACTCGCATCCGTGAACAAACAGAGCAAACTTTTATCCAGTTAGTTACTCTGGAAAAATTGAACTTAGCACAGGCACAATTAGAGCAAGAAATTGCCCAAAGTCATCAGGCAGAAATTGATGAAGCGGTGCAGGAACGGATGGAGCGCGATCGTTTAGAATTAGAACGTAAACGGTTAGAAACTACTGCTAAAATTGAACAACTCAAACAACTGCAAGCCGAGGATGATTTACGGCAATCTTTGAATAATGTTCGCGGCGATTTAGGGTTAGCAACCCTAGATCAAACGGAAGATCCGATGCAGTTACAAACTCAATTGGCGGGACTACTTACTTCGCTTAAAGATTTGGAAACTCAGCAACCGGATTTACCTGATAATGTGAAGGCTTTGTTAGCAGAAGCGCGGGGTGATATTAACTTAGCATTGCAAGGGAAAGAAGCAGCGAATATTCAAGAATCCCTGCTAAGTGCAATGGATGGGATGATTGGGCAAATTGAGTCGTATAAGAGTGAGATTAATAAGATTGATTTGGATGAACAGTTAGACAATGAACTGTTACAAACGGCTCAAACTGATTTGCAAGGAGCGTCTCAACAATTCTTGAAAGAATTGAAGCTGGCCGAAGAATTATCCGGTGAGAAACAGATTATCAATCCGTTGTATGAGGAGGTGTTGAATAAAATCGCTTTAGCTGAACAAGCGGTTGAGATTTCTAGTGATTTGGCGAAGCAAGGAAAGGAAATGCTTGACCAAATTATTGAGCAGCGCATCGAACAACGGAAATTCCGTAAAAAGATGTTCTGGAATAAGATTTTGGGCATTATTTCCCAAGTTGCCGGGATTCTCAGCACTCTTTTGATGATTCTCTCTCCTGCTTTTCCTGCATTGATTCCCTTCTCTATTGGTTTAGGTGCTGTTAGTGGGGCAATTAATACCATTCAAGCTGTCATAAATGGTGACTGGATGGGGGCGATTTTCAGTGGGGTTATGACGGGTTTAACTGCTGTCAGTGGCGGTTTAGGTCAGATGGCGAGTGCAGGTGCAAAAGCCGCAGCACAGACGATCAAAACCTTGCAAACTATCGCTTCGGGTGCTTTTGCTGGGGCGCGATCGATTATGTCGGGCGACAGCATTATGGGTTTCTTGCAAATTCTCGGTAGTGTGGCGAGTGCTGCATCGGCGGGGATGAGCAGTTTTATCAATCAATGTAGTGGCACGCTCAAAAATGTGATGCTGTCAGTGGTGCAAAGTTTGCAACAAGCTCCGCAGATGATTTATAGCGGTATTAAGTCGATTCAAAGTGGGGATTGGTTAAACGCGATCGGCAATTTCTTTAATGGGGCGATGGCGATCGGTCAAAGTTTTGCTGGTAATTTCAATAAGGCTGTTGCTGGGATTTTGGAGAAAGTTAGTAATGTTGGTAATACCGCTTTGTACTTAGGTAATGCGATTAAGGATGGCGGGATTGAGGGTTGGTTGTCTGGTATTGGTGGGATTTTGGGTATTTGGAAAAATGATTTGATGGGGATGGTTGATCAGATTTCAGGGAAGGAGGAGTGTGAATGTCCGCCTCCGCCTGAATCCGATCCTTCTGCTGAGGTAGATACCTCTGAAGAAAATCTTAAAGATGGAACATCTGAGTCACAATCCAGTGCAGGAGAAATATCGGAAATCCCGGAGCAAAAAGAGCCACAAAAGATAAAAGCTGAACTTTTTGATGAAGTCCGAGAAGAAAAGCTGCGAAATTTAGGTTTGCCACTAGACACACCCAGGGAAGTGCTAGATGATGAGAAGCTGGTTGAGTTAGAAAAGCCGGGTGATTCAAGACAGTTTTATACACCAGAGGAAAGAATTAAGGCAGTCAAAGATATTTACCCAAATATTTCCGATCAAGATGCTGCTAATGTTCGTTTAACGGATGGTGAGGTTTACTCTTGGCACGAAGAGAAATTCCCCAGTCAATCAGTTAGCTCTGGTCCTATTTTGCAAACAATAGATCCTAAGACTGGGCAAGTAATTCTTTCTGGTCAAGCAATTCTTGGGGCAGTTTCAGTTCAAACAGGACAAGTAATTGAGACAGAAAATAGCTGGCAAAATAAATTCTTGGAAAGTCTGTTGGATTGGTTTGGGCCCCATCAAAACAGTGAGGCTATTATTTCCACGAATTTATCAGCAAAAATGCCAAGTCCAAAACCTGATTCGTTTGATTGGCTTTTAAAGCCATTGTATGAAAAAATGCCCGATCTGATTTTCAATATCTTTCCTGATGCAGTGGCCAGGTGGGAAGGTGAAAAAGCAGGTCAACAAGCAGCCGGTTCAGTTATCGGTGATTTATTGGGTTCAGAGATAGCCAATGACTTGTTATCTCTCACTAATCCTAATAGTCCTTTTGCTCCTTTTCCCAGTGGAAGTGATTGGGTAAAAGAATTTCCTAACGATAACAACTTAAACCATCTAAGTAATGAAAATAATTTCCGTGATGGAGCAATCAATTTTGTAGATGCCTTGAGGAACGCAGGAGCGGATGTAAGAATAAGTGTCGTTATTAGACCAGAGGAAAGAGCTTGGCTAATGTACTATGCTTGGCAAATTGCCCATAATAGTATCAAGCCAGAAAACGTGCCGAAATATGATGGAATTCCCATCGACTGGACGCACAATAGTAACGAAGCAGAAGCAATAAAAGCAGCTAAAGATATGGTTGCCAAATATGGAATTATAACTCAACCTGCTGATCCAAAAAAAGGGAGCAACCACATACCTACAAAAAAAAGAGCAATAGATATGAGCATTTATATGCCCAGCACTGGTCAACTCACAATTAATGGTGGTGATGGACAACAGTATACTATTACTGCTCCAGCGGGAACTCGTCTTGACCTTGATCAAACTTTGTTTAAATTAGGAGAAAGTTACGGAGTCTACCATTATGGATATCAAAGGGATGCAAGAGGTAATAGTATATATGTTAATCCGGGCGGAGATCACGTTCATTGGTCTTCAAATGGTCACTAAAAGTCGATTTATCACATTGGGTTTGATTCATTTGTTCGTCTTTTTAGGTAGCGATTAATGTAAATTATCTCCTTTTATGAAATTGTGCAATTACCCCAACCCACCCTAAATTTCATCAAAAACTCAGAGGTAATTATGTTTTCTCAAAACATCCTGCAACCAATCAAAAACTCCCACTCCCTTTTACCAGCGAGTCGCGATCCGCCTCTGACACCCTACGCGATCGCGCTTGGCGATAAATTCCACAAACAGAAACAGGCGCGATATTTTTGATTTTGGTGATTGTTGTAGGGTATTATTGTGACGCGATTGTGGTTTTTCAAAGACACGCGATCGCGTTTCTCTTTCTGTCAGCTATCCCAAGCGCGATCGCCATCAAAAACTCAGAGGTAATTATGTCTTCTCAAAACATCCTGCAACAAATCAAAAACTCCCATTCCCTTTTACCCGCGAGTCGCGATCCGCCTCCGGCACCCTACGCGATCGCGCTTGGCCATAAATTCCACAAACAGAAACCTTTGCGATCGCTCTTTCAAGCCCCTATCAAATGTCAATGCCAAAATTTTTGGAGTAATCAATCAAATGAAAACAATCAAGAACTTATCAATCGCTGTAATTGGAACAGCAATCTTTCTTCTCCAATCGACCAATACCCAAGCTGCTACAATCACTTTTTCCGACTCGACATTTAATAATGAAGATTGGAAACTGACTCCTTTTATTCACGGGAGTGCTGGACAAAATGCTTATCAGATAGCTTCAAGCAACAATCAATTCAGACTAATTGTCAACACTATTTATCCTAACCCAAATGTTCCATTTTCATATATTCTCGGCTTTAATCAACGCATTGGAGCCGTCTACAATCCTCAACTGCAAGGAGCGATTTCCTCTATAGATTACTCAGAAAATTCAATCTTATTCAGTCAGTCTATCTATGGTCAGTTGACTGGATTAGCTTTAAAACAAAATCAAAAAATTTACCTAGCTACGGTTGGTGCTACTCAAGAGTATAACTGGACTACTAAATCGGCTAACAATTTACAACAAAGTGATTTTCACAATTTTTCTTTCATAAGCAATGCAACTGAGAATCCAGACTTTTCATCAACAGGAACACCAATTGAGCTTGGTTTTTTCCGTGCAAATTCAACTTGTCTAGGATGCGGCGGATATGGATATACAATGGTTGGTGGTATAGATAACTGGTCTGTAAAAATCAATCAAGATGAATCTCAACCCGTTCCCGAACCTACTACTGTATTAGGTGGATTGACGTTTAGTGCTTTTATTACCAAAATGCGGATGAAACGCAAACGGCAACAAAACCCCCTAGAATCCATTGGCAGTTGAGAAAAAACCACGCGATCGCACCTCTCCCAGAAACCGGGTTTCTACGATCGCTTTTGCATCCCACCGAAATATTTATGAAGAAACCCGGTTTCTTGATCCACGCGATCGCACTTTTCCCAGAAACCGGGTTTCTCCAATAACTTTTGCATCCTACCGAAATATTGAGGAAGAAACCCGGTTTCTTGATCCTACGCGATCGCCCTCTGATATAATGCAATAAACCCCCCAAATTTTACTATGAAACAATTAACCAGAATCACGCTTAATCCCCAAGTTATGGGTGGCAAACCTTGTATTCGAGGCATGAGAGTGACAGTAGGCGCGATCATCGGTCTGATGGCATCCGGCCACACCCCCGCCGACATTCTTAAAGCTTACCCTTATTTAGAAGAAGCAGACATTTATGAAGCCCTAGCTTATGCAGCTTGGCGAGTCGAAGAACAAGAAGTTCCCTTGTTGCTGGCATGAAAATATTAATAGACATGAACCTATCACCCGACTGGGTTTTGGTTTTTGCTAAATACTCAATTGACTCTGAGAAACCCGGTTTCTTGATCCTACGCGATCGCACCTCTCCCAGAAACCGGGTTTCTCGATAACTTTTGCATCCTACCGAAATATTTAGGAAGAAACCCGGTTTCTTGATCTACGCGATCGCCCCCCTCGACTAGAAACCGGGTTGAAGTATTTGCGTAAAAAACCTGTTGGTTGAGCGAAGTCGAAACCCGGTTGCTGGAGCCCATGTTTAAGTCCCATATATTAACTTTTATTACAAAAGCTCGGATTTTGCGTAAAAATACCCCGCGAAATCCGCATAAACAATAGAAGGCCTTCACCTTCGGAGCAAATTCACCCCCCAAAAACTATGACAGCCACAACTATACCGATCGCCCCCATCGCCCCTTACAGCCACCGTCTAGCCACAGCAGAAGACGCAAAGGCGATCGCCCCCCTCTGGCAAGCATTCGCCGCAGAACGCGAATCCATCGACCCCTCAATGCTTGTCAAACCTAACTTCGACTTTGAAAAATACGTCACCAGCCAAATCGAAAAACCCCTTTCTTTCTGCTGGTTATTAGAACACAGCGACAGCATCATCGGCTGTTTATTTATCTACTATTACGACGAAGCCCCGCCCGCGAATCTCCCCGAATACTTGATTCAGCAACACAACATTAACAACCCTTTTCAAACCCGCCGCGTCGGTTCCGTTTTGGGGATGTACGTCCAACCAGAAGATCGGAAATCAGAAGCAATTCAAATGCTAGCCAAAGCTGCGATCGCCCATGCAAAAACTATGAAAGTCAGCGATATAGACTTGCTAATTGCAGCCGATCAAACGGGTATGCAAGCCATGTTACAGCGGGCTGGATTCACCAAAGCAGCCGTGCAATATACCCGCCATTACGACATTCCAACAGATGCTGAATTGCCGAGTTTGCACCCGCCCCATCCCGAATTGCCAGATGTAGAATTGCCGACACCGATAGCAATTCCTCTACGCCATCCGCAAACTAACGAACTCCTTCGCAATTCTCAAGAAGAACCTGTTTTCTTGATACCCTTAGTTGATGACAAAGGTGAATTACTGAAGTCATCTAGCGGTCAAAATGTTTACCCGGAATTGTTGCTAGATCCCGCAACTAATTCTTGGGTGATTGATGCGGAAGACAAATTAGTGGCTTGTCCGATTTTGCGGGATGAAAACGGACAAGTTGTGGAAAATCAAGGCCTAGTTCAATTTTCTCGTCCTGCTTACCAAATTGTGGACGGAAAACCTGCTTTAATGCGAGATGAAACTGGTAATTATGTATTCTGTGATGTTGAACGGGACAAACAGGGGAAAATATTGAAAACTCCTGATGGATTTCCGATTTTTAAACAGCCGCAAATCCAGATTAGGACTTACGCCTAAATACCAAAGAAACCGGGTTTTTGACCGTTTGGAAAACAGGGATGCAAGATTTTATAAAAAACCCGGTTTCTGCGTCCAAGAAGATCATGAATTACGCACTCCGACGAAAGAAACCGGGTTTTTAGCAGTCTTGAAAACAGGGATGCAAGATATTTCTAAAAAACCCGGTTTCTGCGTCCAAGAAGATCATGAATTACGCACTCCGACGCAAGAAACCGGGTTTTTTGACCGTTTGGAAAACAGGGATGCAAGATATTTCTAAAAAACCCGGTTTCTGCGTCCAAGACTATACTGATTCACCCACCATCGCTTGTCGTTCAGCCATTACATAATCCGGCACCCAAAATCTATCTACAGACATCACAATAGCAGCCGAAATAAAAATATCAACATCCTCTCCCATCTCTTTAGTTGGTAGCAAACCAAATAATTCGTCAAATTCATTGACATCTGCTAAAATGTTTTCTAAATCATCTAAAAATTCATCTGGATAAATGCAGTGAATTGCTCCTTCATCTTCATAATATGCTTCTTCATCAGGCATGAATTGTGATGGTTTGATTTCTGCCATCAAATAATCTAGTTTGTGAAATTCTGCTTCAGGAACGATCGCACCTACATCTTCCCCCGCTTCCTGTAACAGAATCCGATCGCCCTGAAACATCACTCGTTTCATAATCTCCATCGCATTTTCCCGAAAATCCTCAACAGTTAAGCGAAAAAATCCCTCACCTGCGATCGTCGTCACCCGATTCTCCCCCACATCCCCACATACAACAGAATTTCCCAAATAACCTTGCACTTCCCGCACACTTCCAGGTACGATCGGACTATTGTCAGCAGCCTTGTGTCTTTCAGCCATTGCTCTTTTCCCAACACTCGCATAATTGTTGACAGTATTGCACAACAGATAAAATTATAAATATATAGCTCTATGTTTTTTTACCGCCGATGAAAAGCCTGTTTCTCGATCGCCTCCACCACCCCTCCCGCCCCGTCATCGTCTTCGACGGCGCAATGGGCACCAACTTACAAGTCCAAAACCTGACAGCAGAAGACTTTGGCGGCAAAGAATACGAAGGCTGCAACGAATATCTCGTCCACACCAAGCCCGAAGCAGTCGCCAACGTCCACCGAGGCTTCCTCGAAGCAGGCGCCGATGTCATCGAAACAGACACCTTTGGCGCTGCTTCCATCGTGCTCGCCGAATACGATTTAGCAGACAAAGCCTATTATCTCAACAAAACAGCGGCAGAACTCGCCAAAAGTATCGCCGCCGAATTTTCCACCCCAGAAAAACCGAGATTTGTTGCAGGTTCCATCGGACCAGGCACCAAATTACCAACATTAGGACACATTGATTTTGACACACTCACCGCCGCTTTTGCCGAACAAGCAGAAGGACTTTACGACGGNNATCAGCGCCGCCCTAGCCATTTTGCAGCCCTATCCCATAGATATTTTAGGATTAAATTGTGCCACCGGCCCCGATCGCATGGCCGAACATATTAAATACCTTTCCGAACATTCGCCCTTCGTAGTTTCCTGCATTCCCAACGCCGGTTTACCCGAAAACATCGGTGGCCACGCGCACTACAAACTCACGCCCATAGAATTAAAAATGGCCTTGATGCGCTTTGTCGAAGACTTCGGCGTACAAGTCATCGGCGGCTGCTGCGGTACCCGCTACGATCACATTCGCGAACTATCAGAAATTGGCAAAACTCTTACACCCAAAATCCGCGAAATTAGCTGGGAACCTTCCGCCGCCTCAATCTACACCGCCCAACCCTACGAACAAGAGAATTCCTTCTTAATTGTCGGTGAAAGACTCAACGCCAGCGGTTCCAAAAAATGCCGCGATTTACTCAACGCTGAAGACTGGGATGGTTTAGTAGCAATGGCTAGGGAACAAGTGCGAGAAGGCGCGCACATTCTCGATGTTAACGTGGATTATGTCGGCCGCGATGGTGTCCGCGACATGAAAGAATTAGTTTCTCGTGTTGTGACAAATGCAACTCTCCCTTTAATGTTGGATTCCACAGAATGGGAAAAGATGGAAGCGGGATTGAAAGTTGCGGGCGGCAAATGTTTGTTGAATTCTACTAACTATGAAGACGGAGAACCGCGTTTTTATCAAGTTTTAGAAATAGCGAAAAAATACGGCGCTGGTATAGTTATCGGGACAATTGATGAAGATGGAATGGCGCGGACAGCAGATCAGAAATTTGCGATCGCCCAACGTGCATATAACGCCGCCGTCGCCTACGGAATTCCCGCCCAGGAAATCTTTTTTGACACCCTAGCATTGCCAATTTCCACCGGTATTGAAGAAGACAGAAAAAACGGCAAAGCCACCATCGAATCGATCCGCCGCATTCGCCAAGAATTGCCTGGTTGTCACGTAATTTTGGGAGTTTCTAACATCTCCTTCGGCTTAAATCCGGCGGCGCGGCAAGTGTTGAATTCGATGTTTCTGCACGAAGCAATGCAGGCGGGGATGGACTCAGCCATTGTTAGCCCCAACAAGATTTTACCCCTCGCCAAAATCGACCCCAAACACCAAGAAATCTGCTACAAACTGATTTATGATCTACGGGAGTTCGACGGCGAAATTTGCGTTTATGACCCCTTGGGCGAGCTAACAACGGTGTTTGCGGGCAAAACTACAAAGCGCGATCGCACCGAAGACGCAAACCTTCCCGTAGAACAACGTCTCAAGCAGCACATCATCGATGGCGAACGCATTGGACTAGATATCCAACTCGCCAAAGCATTAGAAACCTATCCGCCTCTCCACATTATCAATACTTTCCTCTTAGACGGGATGAAAGTAGTCGGAGAATTGTTCGGTTCTGGACAAATGCAATTGCCCTTTGTATTGCAATCAGCCGAAACCATGAAAGCCGCAGTTGCCTATTTAGAACCGTACATGGAAAAGTCGGAATCTGGGGACAATGCCAAAGGAACATTCATCATTGCTACTGTCAAAGGCGACGTTCATGATATCGGTAAAAACTTGGTTGATATTATCTTATCAAACAATGGCTACCGCGTGATTAATTTGGGAATTAAACAGCCAGTTGATAACATAATTGATGCCTACGAAAAGCACAAAGCTGATTGTATCGCGATGAGTGGCTTGTTGGTAAAATCCACTGCATTTATGAAAGAAAACTTGGAGGTATTTAACCAGAGAGGAATTACGGTTCCGGTAATTTTGGGCGGTGCAGCTTTGACTCCCAAGTTTGTGCATGAAGATTGCCAAAACACTTACAAAGGTAAAGTCGTTTACGGCAAAGATGCGTTTTCCGACTTGCATTTTATGGACAAACTGATGCCCGCTAAATCTGCTGGGAAATGGGAAGATTTGCAAGGATTTTTAGATGAAGTTGAGAATGGAAATGGCGCAGTTAAACAAGCTAAAACTTCCGAAGAAATCGCTGTTGAGGATGCCAAGAAAGCCGCCAAACTAGAAATTCCGGCTGTTATAGATACTAACCGTTCCGAAGCAGTTGCGATCGATATCGATCGCCCAAATCCTCCATTTTGGGGAACTCAGTTATTGCGGCCAGAAGAAATTCCCTTTGAAGAGATTTTCTGGCACTTAGATTTGCAAGCTTTAGTTGCTGGACAGTGGCAGTTCCGCAAGCCAAAAGACCAATCGCGAGAAGAATACGATGCTTTCTTAGCTGAAAAAGTCTATCCGATTTTGGAACAGTGGAAACACAAAATAATCACTGAAAAACTGTTGCATCCCCAAGCAATTTACGGCTATTTTCCCTGTCAGTCTGAAGGCAATTCTTTGTATGTGTATGACCCGGAAATTATGAAGGGCGGGCAAGATGTATCGACACCCGCAGCAACATTCACATTTCCCCGCCAAAAGTCAGCGCGCCGACTGTGCATTGCTGATTTCTTCGCACCGAAAGAATCGGGTAAAATTGATGTATTTCCGATGCAGGTAGCGACAGTGGGAGAGATTGCTACCGAGTACGCGCAAAAGCTGTTTGCTAATAATCAATATACCGATTATCTCTATTTTCATGGGTTAGCGGTACAGACAGCCGAAGCAGTGGCAGAATGGACTCACGCGCGGATTCGCCGGGAATTGGGCTTTGCAAGCGAAGAACCGGATCATATTCGGGATATGCTGGCCCAAAGATATCGCGGTTCGCGCTACAGTTTCGGCTATCCTGCTTGTCCGAATATGGCGGATCAGTATAAGCAGTTGGATTTGCTCAAGTGCGATCGCATTAACCTATATATGGATGAAAGCGAACAACTTTATCCCGAACAATCTACAACCGCAATTATCACCTATCATCCAGCAGCAAAATACTTTACTGCTTAATTTGTAGAGTGCGCCCGCGCACTTTCTACTCGTTTTTCTTGTTCCTTCTACTCATTCTCAGGTATAATCCATTGGTGACAACTTAACGTCAAACCGACCATCTCCCTTGTTTGTATCTAAGTCTCGATCCCCCCTAACCCCCCTTAAGAAGGGGGGAACCGGAGTCTTCTCAAAGTCAACCCCTACTCACACCCTACTCCCTTCTTAAGAGGGATTTAGGGGGATCTAGACTCGACTAAAAGCGACATTTATTATGGGTTTCAGTCTTAAGTTGTCACCAATGGGTAGAACGAGAAAACGAGAAAACGAGAAAACGAGAAAAACGAGAAAAACGAGAAAAATACCAGATCCCCGACTTCTTTAAG
>DPLL01000187.1:33536-33661 GCA_003542015.1 Microcoleaceae cyanobacterium UBA9251
GAAGAGTCTACATTAATCGTGCCGGTGTCAATTTCTACCCCGATTACGGCATTTGCTCCCAGCCTCTGAGCCCGTTTTTCGAGTTCGGCGAGGGCGTCTCGTTGTCCTTTGAGGAACACTTCCTC
>DPLL01000179.1 GCA_003542015.1 Microcoleaceae cyanobacterium UBA9251
TTTTTGCGCCATACTTCTGCTAGCTTGCTGATTCAAGAAAATGCTGACCCCGATGTACTTAAAGATTTAGCCAACTTTTTAGCTAAACTGGTACCAGAGGGTGCAAGCTATATTCACGATGCGGAAGGCCCAGACGATATGCCGGCTCACATTCGCACTGCATTGACTCATACTTCTGAACAAATCCCGATCGATCGCGGTAGGTTACTGTTAGGAACTTGGCAGGGAATTTACCTGTGGGAACACCGCCAGCGGGGGCAGATTCGCGAACTCGTAGTTCATATCAGCGGCAGTTGACAAAGGGCATGGGGCATGGGGCATGGGGCATGGGTAATTGGTAATTGGTAATTGGTAATTGGTAATTGGTAACTGCTCATTTGTTATTGGTATCCCCTTACAAAGAACAAATAACCAATAACCAATAACCAATAACCAATAACAAATAACAAATAACAAATAACAAATGACTACTGACTACTGACTACTGACTACTGACTTCATTTATTTGAAATGTCGATCGGGATTTGCACCTCGCTGATTTTAATTGCTTCCGGCGTCATCGGCGAATTATAAAAAAAACGGCGGGGCGGCCCGACTATGGCGTATTCGGGATGCTCTTTCAGCCAATCTTCGAGCTTCTGAAGGTTTTTTTCGTAGCTTTCCCAAGTGTACGCGCCCTGTATACCAATACTGACAACTGTCATAGGGGGAGTATCTGTGACCGTAACAGCCGAGTTAACGCTGCTGGGAGCGATATTTGGTGCGGGGTACAGAAAAGAAACTTCAACTTGGGGAACATCTATTTGCCCTGGAATGGCTGTGTAGCGCGCTTCTACGGGCGTTGTCATCGCAATTTGGTTGTTGCTGATATGTTGAAATAGGGGATTGAAAGCAACCCCAGTTGCTTGTCGCACATCACCTGCGTGGCTGTAGGTGACAGCGCGGTACTGGGGATATTGCTTAACTTCTATAGTGCCAATCTCTGCGGGTTCAGGGAATCCACTGGGTAAATAAGCTGACATTGTTTGTGGTTTAGCATCAATAGGACTTACGCAACTGGCACAGGACAATCGACTTGTAGGGTGCTCTACTACTTTGATTTTGAACGGATTATCGAGGGTTTGGGGATAGTAGACCACCTTACTAATTGTGACACTTGCGTCCAGGACAGTCAATTATACCTTGCAGGTAGCCGATCGGCTAAACACTGCGTTTCATCCCCGGCTTGAAAGTCCGGGGATGAAACGCGAAGTATTATAGTTAATTCAGAAGCCCGCCAGCTTCCCCTTTGAGAAACTGCCACAAATAAGTTCTAACCAAAACAGCACTATGGGAAAACCAACAGGCTTTATCGAATTCTTGCGCGAATTGCCCTCCGAACTCTCACCAGTCGATCGAATCCACAACTGGGACGAATTTCACCTCCCAATGGATGAGGACAAACTCCGCACCCAAGGCGCGCGCTGCATGGACTGCGGCATCCCATTTTGCCACACCGGAAACCTGATTAGTGGCATGGCCAGCGGCTGCCCCATCAACAACCTGATTCCCGAATGGAACGACCTAGTATATCGCGGACTCTGGAAAGAAGCCTTAGACAGACTCCATAAAACGAACAACTTCCCCGAATTCACCGGCCGCGTCTGTCCCGCACCCTGCGAAGGCGCTTGCGTGCTCGGCATCAACAACCCGCCGGTGACAATCAAAAACATCGAAGCCTCAATNNGCCGGTTTGTCCGCCGCCGCCCAACTCAACAAAGCCGGTCATTGGGTAACAGTGTTTGAAAGAGCCGATCGCCCCGGCGGCCTGCTAATGTATGGCATCCCCAACATGAAGCTAGACAAAGAACAAGTCGTCATGCGCCGCCTGAAAGTTCTCGAAGACGAAGGCGTAAAATTCGTCTGCAACACCGAAGTCGGCAAAGACTTACCAGTAGAACAATTGCTGAAAGAATTCGACTCCGTTATCCTCTGTACCGGCGCCACCAAACCCCGCGACTTGGGCATCGAAGGGCGCGAATTAAAAGGCATCCACTTCGCAATGGACTTCCTCACAGCCAACACCAAAGCAGTTCTCGACAAGAGCACCAACGATAACTTCATCTCCGCCACGGGCAAAGATGTCGTGATTATCGGCGGTGGCGACACAGGCACCGACTGCGTGGGCACCTCCATACGCCACGGCTGCAACAGCCTTGTACAGCTTGAAATCCTCCCCAAACCGCCCTCGGAACGGGCGGCCAACAACCCCTGGCCCGAATGGCCAAAAGTCTACCGTCTCGACTACGGCCAAGAAGAAGCAGCGGCCAAATTCGGCGATGATCCCCGTGGCTATCTCACCACCTCTACCAAGTTCGAGGGCGACGAAAACGGCAATGTCAAAGCNNGACGCCCGCAGCAATGTGAAAGCGGATCATGAAAAATATACAACTAGCATTCCGGGGGTTTTCGCGGCTGGTGACTGTCGCCGGGGACAGAGTTTGGTGGTTTGGGCAATTAACGAAGGGCGGGGCGTGGCCCGCGAGTGTGACCTTTATCTGATGGGGAGCACGGATTTGCCTTAGTTTGTAGGTGTGGGTCGATCGAGATTGTTTGATTTCCGATGATTTGTGAAGCCTTCCGGGCCGGGTTAGCCAAGATTTTGATTGAAAAACCCAAATTCTTGTGAACCCGCCCCTAGGATGGCCTGTAGGGGCGGGTTTTACCAACAATATTTGAGGCTCAAAAACAATCTATATAAACCCGCCCCCACGCAACCGATTAACCAAAATTCAACGGATCGACATCAATAGTTAAATTAACAGAACGTGGCGTGCGTGAAGCGAAGCTATCCCGAAGGGAATCGCGCAATCCGATCAAATCCGACAAATTCACCGACTCATCCAAAGGCAACTTCAGCAAAATCTGCCACCGATACCGATTTGCCACTCGCATAATCGCCGCCGGTGCCGGCCCCAACAACTCACACCCCGGTATAGACAATCGCTGAATATACTCCTGACAAACAGAGGCCAATTGTACCGCCGTCACCGCAACTTCCGCCGCATCCAAACTGCTTAACCGCAACAAAATCAGCCGCGCAGAAGGAGGATAATTCAGCGCCGCCCTTGCTGCTAATTCTGTTTCCACAAAACCTGCATATTCGTGCCGCCTAACTGCTTGAATTACCCGATGTTCGGGAGTGTAAGTTTGGATAATTACCCGCCCCGGATCATCGCCTCTACCCGCACGCCCCGCCACTTGAGTTAAAGTTTGAAATGCTCTTTCGCTGGCCCGATAATCGGATAAATTTAGCAACCCGTCAGCAGAGACAACTCCTACCAATGTGACTCCAGCTAAATCTAACCCTTTAGTCAGCATTTGTGTGCCCAACAAAATGTCAGCTTCCCCATCCGCAAATTGCGTTAACAGTCTGCGATGATCGCCCTTATTTCTAGTCGTATCGCTATCAAACCGAATGGCCCGCAATTCGGGAAATAATTTGGTTAATTCCTCTTCGACTCGCTGAGTGCCACTCCCAAAGTTTTTGAAGTAAGGAGAACTGCATTCTGGACAATTTTGAGGGTGTCTTTCCGTGTGGTTGCAGTAGTGACAACGCAACATTTCTGCTGTCCCTTCGCCGACGTGGTGATAAGAAAGCGAAACATCACAATTAGGGCATTCCATCACATAGCCACAACTCCGACAAGAGACAAAGGTACTGTGTCCTCTTCTGTGAATAAATAGAATACCTTGCTGTTGTCTTGCTTGCAATTGTTCGAGAGCATTTTGCAGGGGTACGCTAAAAATTGAGCGGTTTCCTTGCCGCAATTCTTGGCGCATATCGACTATTTGAATCGGTGGCATCGGGCGCGAATAAATGCGTTCTGGCAATGACAAGTAATGGATAGTTGGTAAGGAGTAATTATTGATTTTAGTTTGTACAAAAGTCTCTAAAGCTGGGGTAGCGGAACCTAAAATTAGGGGGCAATTTTCTAATTCGGCGCGCCATTTAGCAACGGTGCGGGCGTGGTAGCAGGGGGCTGGTTGTTCTTGTTTGAAGCTGGTGTCGTGTTCTTCATCTAAGATAATTAAGCCAAGGTGAGGTAAAGGTGCAAAAATGGCCGATCGCGTGCCGATGACAATTTGCGGGGTTCCAGTGAGCATCTGACGCCATGTATCGTAACGTTCGCCGTCGGATAGGGCGCTGTGATATACGCAAATTTGCTCGCCAAAACGGGCGCGGAATCTGTCTGTAAGTTGGGGTGTGAGGCCGATTTCGGGGACGAGTACGATCGCGGATTTGCCGCTTGCTAAGATTGGGGCGATCGCCTGCAAATACACTTCGGTTTTCCCGGAACCTGTAACACCGTGCAACAGCACTTGACGAAATCCCGAAAAAGTGTTAATGAATGCTAAAGCTTTAGCCTGAAAATGAGTTAAAGTTTTGGGTGAATCGGGAAGTTGAGCAATTCCGCGATCGCCCCTGAGCACTTCCCTTTGGTCAATTACCACACTACCTTTTTGTTCCAAAGCTTTAACAACCGAAGCACTCGCACTGCAAACTTTCAGCAAATCGTTCAGCCACATTTCACCGCCGCCGCGCCGCAAAACTTCCAAGACTTCTTGTTGACGCTGGGTTAAATCTGTGACAAAAGCACTAACAATTAATGTGACTGCCGGTTTCAGTTTTGGTTTGGGAGGATTGGGAGGTTCTAAATAACTTTCTACCCAACCCCGTGTTAATAAATCTCGCAATCCTCTGTAAGCACCCTTAACTTGCCGCTGAAGGTATTGCCAAGTATAATCGCCGTTTTTTTGAGATTGCAACAATTGTAAAATTTGACTGGCTGCGGGATTGAGAAATACTTCGGCATTCGGAGAAATCGCATCCTTAATTAAGCGGATTCGGCGCACGGAACGGCTTAACAAACCCGGTGGCAGCGAGGCTCTAATTACTTGAATTAAAGGTGTGCAATAATAGGTAGAAGTGCG
>DPLL01000022.1 GCA_003542015.1 Microcoleaceae cyanobacterium UBA9251
ACGGCGGGTATTGGGTTGGGAATTGCGATCGCCTTTGGGGCTGCGACAGCGTTCAAATTTCCGTTTGTAATTTCAGTATGGTCGATCGCGGCCGGTTTTGGGCTATCCTTTACTGTAGGCTTGTTGGCTGGCGTGCTACCAGCCCGGAATGCAGCTCGCTTAGATCCGATCGCAGCTTTGCGAAATGATTGAACTTGTTGAGGAATATTAGAAGTAATATACTTGTTTTCTAATATAATAACAAAAACCCTCGCTCAAAAATTCAGGGTTTTTAAACCCCCGCTTTCAGGGCGGAATATTTTTAGGGTGGGCGATCGATCCCCATCCTAAAAACCTCGCTGTCAACTGTCAACTGTCAACTGTTTAACCAGGCAATTTCCATGTTAGAAGCATTGGTATTGGCAACAGTATTTTGCGGCTTTTTTGGTATAATTTTGAAAAAAAACCTGATCATGAAAATCGTCTGTATGGATGTCATGAGTACAGGAGTAATCGCCTATTACGTGGTGATAGCATCGCGAGAAGGTTTGCTAACACCAATTATTTCCCAGGCTAAAAATGTCCCTTACGCCGATCCGGTTCCCCAGGCGGTGATCTTAACGGCGATCGTGATTGGCTTTTCGATTCAAGCCTTAATGCTGGTAGGTGTGATGAAGCTAGCACGGGATAATCCGACATTGGAAAGTAACGAAATTGAGATGAATAACACGCCTTAATACTCCCCGCTCTTCCAGAGACGGGGTTTCCCAAACTACCGAAACTTTTCTGATGAATACCCTGACGATCGCCTGGATTACATTTCCGTTTTTTATCGGGTTTATCATTTATTTGGTTCCCAAGCTTGACAAGTATCTCGCAATATTAGGAGCGTTCGTATCTGCTACTTTTGCAGCCGAGCTTTTTGTGATACCATCAGCGGTGACGCTGGAGTTACTAAATAATTTCAGTGTTACTTTGCTAGTCGATAGCTTGAGCGGCTATTTTATCTTAACCAATGCCCTAGTCACGGCAGCAGTTGTTATCTACTGTTGGCCCACAGATAAGTCGGCATTTTTTTACGCACAGATTCTGATGGTGCACGGGAGTCTGAATGCGGCCTTTGCTTCTACTGACTTTATCAGTTTATATGTCGGTTTAGAAGTCAGCGGAATTGCAGCTTTTCTGTTGATTTCCTATCCTCGCACCGATCGCTCGATTTGGGTAGCTTTACGCTATCTATTTATTAGCAACACGGCAATGTTATTCTATCTAGTCGGTGCCGTGCTGGTTTATCAAGCAAGTCATTCTTTTAGTTTTGCCGGATTGGCTAAAGCACCCCCAGAGGCGATCGCTCTGATTTTTATGGGACTTTTGGTGAAAGGAGGTGTGTTTGTCTCCGGGTTGTGGCTGCCGCTAACTCACTCGGAATCAGAAACGCCGGTGTCGGCTTTGCTGTCGGGGATTGTCGTCAAAGCGGGCGTATATCCCCTCGTGCGCTGTGCCTTGATGGTGCCTGAGGTGGCTCCTATAGTCCAGATTTTCGGAGTCGGAGCAGCGTTTATGGGCGTGTTTTACGCCATCTTTGAAAAGGATACTAAACGGATGCTGGCGTTTAGCACAATTTCGCAATTAGGCTGGATTCTTGCTGTACCCGAAGTGGGCGGATTTTATGCCCTGGCTCACGGTTTGGTGAAATCGGCGCTATTCCTAATTGCTGGTGCTTTACCAAGCCGCAATTTTCAGGATCTCAAACAAAAGCCGATCGACACTAAAATCTGGGTAGCCTTAGTTATCGCTAGTTTATCAATCTCTGGATTTCCGTTTTTGGTTGGCTTTGGCGCGAAGATGTTGACGCTGAAAAATTTGCTACCTTGGCAAACGATCGCGATGAATGTCGCAGCAGTGGGAACCGCAATTGTCTTTGCTAAATTCATCTTTCTACCTCGCGGTGGGAAAGCCGAAGCAAAACCAGGTTTTTGGGCTGCGGTGTTGCTGTTACTAGGTGGGCTGATTGCAGCGACTGCCTTTTATGTTGAGGCTTATACGCTGGAAAATATGCTCAAGGCGATCGGCACTATCGGCGTTGGTTGGTTAGCCTATTTCTTGATTTTTCAACGCACGGCAATCAAACTGCCACGTATGCTTGAACAATTCGATCATTTGGTCGGTTTTATGAGTCTAATTCCACTTATACTATTCTGGATGGCATTATCAAAATGATTGGACATCTGATATTGAGACTTACCATCTGGTTTCTACTGACTGCTGATTTTAGTTTGGCTAATATTGCGATCGGCGTTGTCATCGCTTTCCTGTTGCCGCGCAGCTACGCACCCCCGGAACCGTTGAGGGAGTGGTTCGATGTGTTTCGTAAAATCTTGATGGCGATTCCGATCGCTTATATAGAAGCCTTTGAACTTATCTTCCGTCCCCATAGACACGAAGATGTGATTATGGAAAAAGTGCCAAATCATCGATCGCCTTTGTTAATCTTCCTCGATGTCTTCTTGATCACTTTTACACCGAAAACAATTGTTGTGAAATATCACGATGAGGGTTTTTATGAAGTACATCGGGTGCGACGGACTTCTAGTAGTTAGCTGGAGTTTTTTTAGGAGTTTTTTTACCGCAGAGGGCGCAGAGAACGCAGAGGAAGAGAGGAAGAGAGGGGATGGGTCACTCCTGGACGCTTTTCAATGTAATTCTGTCATTCTGAGAGAAGCGAAGAATCTCAAATCTTTGCAACAATGTCTAGAGTGCGTAAGTCCTATAGGTTTTTTGTTTGTAAGTTTAAAGGCAAAGCATTTACAACTGGAATTCTTTGATCAATCTCAGTTTTTTTATGCAAATGCTCTGCCCTTATATTACTTTTGTCTGAGGTCTATTGAATGCAAGCGAAAATCGGCTTATCCTTCCTCCTTAATCTTGTTCAAGTAATTTGAAATCACCTCTGTAGCTAGCTGGGTGATTGGCTTCCCCTGACGGGCTGCTTCTTCTTTGAGCTCGTTGTAGATTTCATCGCGGACGCTAATTCGGCGGCGGACTTTGCCCGCAGTGGGGGATTTCTCGCTCTCATCATCGTTACTAGACGTAACTTCTAATTGATTATTCTCTGTTGTCATCGAGTCGGTAGATTGGTAATTGGTTACAAATTGACGGATAGATTCTAACCCGACGCGATCGCAAAAATCGCCGAAACTCTCACTTAGTTGCCGTTTTTGCTTAAAATAAACAAAAATTGGCTCCAGAAAAGCTTCAAAATGATTGACGTGCAGCTTTTCCTCAATCGGTTTTGCCAGCCGCGTTTGAGCAGGAGAACCGCCTAGCCAAATCTGGTAAGATTCCTGCGAACTCCCGACAAACCCCAATTCTGCCATATAAGGGCGGGCGCACCCATTGGGACAACCCGTCATCCGTACTACAAAATGCTCGTCTTCTAAGCCAACTTTGGTCAAAAGCACCCGAATTCTTTCTAAAATGCTCGGAATCACTCGCTCTGACTCGGTAATCGCCAAGCCACAAGTCGGCATTGCTGGACAAGCCATAGCATACCGGACTAAGGGGTCGATCGCAGTTTCGCCCTGAATCCCACACCGCGCCAGAATGCTCTGAATTTCTTGTTTGATGTTTGGTGAAATATCGTAAATCAGTATGTTTTGGTGCGGTGTCACCAACATCGGCACGTTGTGTTTCTGCACGATTTCCCGCAATGCTGTTTTTAGCTGGAACGAACCTTCATCCTTAACGCGGCCATTTTCTACAGAAATGCCCACAAACAGCTTACCATCGCCTTGTTCGTGCCAACCCAAGAAATCGATATACTTCCATTCTGGCAATGGTTTAAACTGTTCTAGTGGCTTGCCAAAATATTCGGCTACTTTTTCCTGGAACCACTTTACACCTTTGTCGTTAATCAGGTATTTCAGTCGGGCGTGTCTTCTGTCTGTGCGATCGCCAAAATCTCTTTGAGTTGCTACAATTGCTTTGACCAAATTGTAAACATCATCCTTGGCAACATAGCAAATCTCATCCGCAACTCGCGCAAAAGTCTCTTCTTTATTGTGAGTGCGCCCCAAACCACCGCCAGCAAACACGTTAAAACCTTCCAATTCCCCAGCTTCATTGGTAAATACCACCAAGCTCAAATCCTGAGAGTACAAATCAACTGAATTGTCTCCGGGTACTGTCACCGAACATTTGAACTTCCGCGGCATATAATGACTGCCGTAAATCGGTTCTTCTTTATCGTCAAATGTTGTACCATTGCCGTTTGACTGTCTCGCAGCCTTCACAGCCGGGTCTTCTTCAGCACTAATTGCCTTTTCGCCATCTAACCAAATTTCGTAATAAGCCCCTGTTTGCGGTGTCAGCAAGTCGGCGACATTGTTGGCGTATTGCAGCGCATACTGGTATTCTGGCCGATTTTTGTACGGTGCTGGCGGTGCCATGACGTTGCGATTTAAGTCGCCGCAAGCTCCCAAGGTTGACCCCATATTTTTAATAATTGAGGAAAACACTGCTTTAAGATTTTTCTTCAGCACGCCGTGAATTTGGAAGCCTTGGCGTGTTGTGACGCGCAGCGTGTGGTTGCCGTATTCTTCGGATAGCTTGTCTAACGTCAGGTATAGCTGCGGGGGTACGAAACCGCCGGGATTTCGGGTTCGCAGCATGAACTGATAGTCTTTTTCTTGGCCTTTAACTCGATTGTCCCGGTTGTCTTGCTGGTAGGAGCCGTGAAATTTGAGAATCTGAATCCCTTCTTCGGTGAAGTGGGTTGTTTCTTGCAACAGTTCAGTCGCAACGGGTTCTCGTAAATAGTTGCTCCGTTCTTTGAGACCTTCTGATTTAGAGGGTTTGCGCGCCGCTGGCGCTGAAGTGGAAGATGTACTCATGGAAAGTATAGTATCCGTTATAATTTAGATCAGGAGCGATCGAATATTTCTTGACCTGACAGTTGACAAATTTGTACTTGACAAATTTCCTCAGAAATGCTGTGTCGGATTTGTTGACAACTCGGTTAACAACTAAGTTAATAACGGTAATCCGATAGGAATTCTGACGGTGTTTAATTGTAACACGATCGCCCTTGGGCATTGCAGCTCTAAATAAGACTTTATAGTTCGATCGCTTAACTGCACAAAATTTGAGAAATAATTAACCTCAACATCTGAAATTATGTCACTGTATGACGAAGACACATTTGTAGTGTTGGAAACAAACCAGCCAGAGCAGTTTTTGACCGTCGCAGAACTCTTAGAAAAGCTGAAAGCAGTTTTAGCTTCAACACCAGAAGATTTGCCACGGGATGTCCAAAAATTCTCTTCTGTGGAAGACCAAGCTAAGTATTTAATTGATACTTATTGTGAATTAGATGTCGGCCCTGGAAAGTTCTTGCAATGGTATGCAGTACGCTTGGAAAAGTAATTTTAGGGCATCGGGAATGGGGAATTGGGCATCGGGCATCGCGCATCGG